>QKPP01000266.1:0-64480 GCA_006508105.1 Myxococcales bacterium FL481
TGCCCTGGAGGCGGCCGGAGTTCTCGATATGTTCCCCCACACGGCCCACGTGGAGTCGATCGCGGTGTTCGTACGAGAGGCGACGGGCACCCCGGGTCGATCGCCAGCTGTGTTTTCTTCTTGAGCGCGGCCGCGCAGGTGCGGCTCGCATCACCGGGTACGGATCCGGTCGCCGCGCGGACCGGGTGCCGTTCGTGCTGCTCGGCCGCGGCCTCGCTCACCGGCCCACGTGCCTCGCGTCGGTTCTGAGTTACTCAGGCTCGAGCGCGGACGGGTCGCAGGCGAGTTGGCACTCGTCGACGCTGGGGAACAGCGGCCCCAGCGGGCCGCTGCAACCGCTGATCTCTTGACACGTTCCGTCGAGGACGGCGGCGCCCAACCACGCATCACAAGGCCCGAAGTCGTAGCCCGCGTAGTCGACACACTCCACACCGGTGCCGCACTCCCACCCGCAGGTGCGGTCCTCGGTGCAAAAACCGTGACCGACACATTCGGGGTGGGGGAAGTCGTTCCCGTCGACATGGCAATCGACGTCGATCTCGCAATCTCCGTCACGGACGCAGACCGATTCGCGACCGCAGTACGCCGCTTGGCGACAGTCTTCGTTCGACTCGCAGCTTTGTTCGTTGCACACGAGAAAGCCCGCTTCGTCGTAGAACTCGGCATTGCAGCCCCCACAGTAGTTGGCGGTGCAGGTGCCGTCGGCGCAAGGCGGCGCCACTTCGCAGGGGTCGACCAAGCACTGGAACGGCTGGCTCCCATCCGCACACTCGCAGCGGCCATCGCAACAGAGGGTGCGGCCGGACAAGTACTCGTGGTCAGACTCGGAGAGCGCCGACGCGGGGCGGTTGTAGTCGCAGCTGCTGACATCCAATAGCCAGGGGTGGCGGGTCGCTGTCCCGTGCAGCAGATAGCGGTCCCCGACGTCGAGGTCTGCCCCGCAGCCGGCCGAGCTGGTCGCGGTCCGCAGCCAGACGAGGTCACCGCTTGGCCGGCAACCCTTGTAGGCTTGGTGGACGTCGACAAGGTACGCTCGCAACTGGCGGCCGCGAAACTCGAACAGCACCTTGCCTTCCAGCACTTCGTCGGCGTTGCGGTAGCTCGAGGTCACGTCGTTTGGTAGGCAGGTACAGGCTTTGGCTTGGGGCGCGTAAACGCTTGATGCGCCAAAGGTGGTTGCCGCCATCGCGGCGATACTCAGGATCTCGGTCATCGTACGCATGGATTGCACTCCTATCATCGATCTCGTTGGCGCCGCGGCGGGGTGCCACGGTGCGCCCAGCCGCAGCCGTCACCCGAAAGACTCGGTGGTTCGTGTGACGTCTCAGTCGCGCAGCCGTGCCCGACCCCGAACATCCCGCAGCGCGATGATGGCGTCGTGACCCGCTGTCCTTCACCGGGTTCGGGGGGGCCGTGCCCGACCCAGCGCCTAGCGCTGTGGCTGGGGTCGACGGCCGCGGTGGACCGAGAATCCGACGACGGCGCCACGAGTCTCGCGGCTTTGCGCCCATACGCGCCCACCGTGCGCGTCGGCGATGCGGCGCACGAGGGCAAGGCCGAGGCCCAGCGATCCCCCGGCGCGGTGGCGGCCCCGATAGAACGACTCGAACACGTGTTCGAGGTCCTCGGGTTTGAAACCCGGACCGTCATCCCAAACCTCGAAGCACAGCTCGCGTTCGCGCGACTCGAGCTTGACCGTCGAGACCCCACCGCCGTGGACGACGGCGTTTTGCAGCACGTTGGTCATCGCCGCGAGCAGGAGAGTAGGGTCGCCTTGCACCGTCGTGGCATCGGTCTCGACGTCGAGGCGCGTGGCGTCCACGCCCAGTCGCTCGAGTGCGCGGACGGCCAGCTCGGCGAGATCGACCGGCTGCGATGCGAGCTGCCCGAAATCGACCCGCGACGTGGCGAGTAGTTGATCCACCAGGCGATCGATCTCGAGGACTTCGCGTTCGAGCTCGTCGAGGTGGGCGTGGTCTTCGGCACCGTCTTTGGCCGTGTCGATCAACACCCGCATGTGACCCAACGGAGTGCGAAGTTCGTGAGAGACGGCCGCGAGCAGCTCGCGTTGGTCGGCGAGCTGCTGCTCGATCCGCTGGGCCATGTCGTTGACGGACCGCGCGAGCATGCCGATCTCGCCGCCGGAGAATCGTCCGAGCCCCATGCGACTGTCGAGTTTCCCGGCGCCGAGGTCCCGCGTCACCTTCATCAGCTCGAGCAGCGGCAGGGTCATGCGGCGGGCGACGCCACCTGCGATGCCCCACAGGCTCAGGGCGCCGACGCCCGTGGCCACCATCAGCGCCCTGGGGTGCGGCAAAGCGAAGTGGTACACGCCCCAGCCGACCGCGGTGCTAACCGCGATCGCCACGCCGAACCCGACGAAGAGGCGGCGGTGGAGGTGAGCATTGACGTAGTGGGCGAACCGCCAGCCCCCCGGAGGGGGATTCACGGCCCAGTGCCGTCGCCGACGCGCTGATCCGGGCCGGGGATGGCGACAGTGCTCCCAGCGAGACGGCGCTCCCCAGGTGGGTGGGTCGCCGGGTCTGCGCCGATTCATCTTTCGCCCCGGCTGAACACGTAGCCGACTCCTCGGACGGTCTTGATGCGATGACCGCCGATCTTCTTGCGCAGCTTGGAGACGTGGACGTCGATGGTGCGTTCGCCCACGGCGACGTCGCCCCGGCCGGCTTGCTCGAGGAGAGCCTGCCGCGGGATCACGCGGCCGGCCCGACGCATCAGGGCCACGAGTAGATCGAACTCCAGGCCGGTGAGCTCGACCGGTTGGCCCTCGACGTGGCAGCGGCGGGTGTCGACTTCTACGTCGACATCGTGGCTGCCGAGTCGCTCGGCGGTCACCCCCGGCTGAGCGCGGCGAAGCACCGCACGCAGCCGGGCGAGTAGCTCGCGTGAGCTGAAGGGCTTGGCGACGTAGTCGTCGGCGCCCATTTCGAGGCCGGTCACGCGATCGGCCTCGTCGCCTTTGGCGGTGAGCATGAGCACGGGGATGGGGCCGTCGGCTCGAATCCGTCGCAACACGGTGAGCCCATCCATACCCGGCATCATGACATCGAGCAGGACGCAGTCGTAGCTGCGTCGAGCGAGTTGTTCCAGCCCTTGCGGCCCGTTCGCCGCGTACTCCAACGTGACATCGTTTTGCGCCAGGTAGGTTCCCAGCAGCTCCCGAAGGCGGGCGTCATCGTCGATCAGGAGTACGCGGATAGACACCGGCTCGTCTTGAGTCTACGCGGGATCCCGGTAGGGTCGAAAGCTTCCCCGCAGCCCGCGGTCGAGCAGGTCCGCGAAGCGTTCGCGTTGGTGGGGTTCGAGGGCGTCATGCACCCGGGCCAGTCCCGCGACCAGCTGCTCGCGCGCGCGTCGAATGGACTCGTCCTGACGTGCGAACGACTCGCCCATCACGGTTTCGTCGAACGAGTCTCCGCGCAGCGCTCGAGCGATGTCGCTCCGGGCCCCGCGCATCTCGCCCTTCAGGTCGCGCAGTTGGTCGACGATCTCGCCGGCCTCGCGGCGGATGACTTTGCCTTGCTCGGGCGTGACGTCGAGGTGGTCGAGAAAGCCGTCTAGCCAGCGAGCGCGGTGGGATGACAACGGGCCTCCCCAGGGGCCGCGCCGGTGTGAACACGACGGCCCGCCCATTCCCCAGCCGTGACCGTAGCCTCGGTGTCGACGCTTGACGTAGCCCATGAAAGCGACAGTGGCGATTGCTCCAGCAATGAATCCGAACATTGAGAGTTGCTCCTCGCCATCACCATGGGGAGCGAACGTTAAGCGACAGGCCGTGAAACGATGAAGAAACGTGAAGAAGCAGCCTGCCGCGGGACGCGTGAGCCCCGTCAGACCGGACGCCGGCGCCGGCGCGACCCTCGGCTCGGTCGGTCGGGGCGGGTCAGGTCGACCGCGAGCTAGCTCGAGCGAGATCGGCCGGCGACGGCCACCGTGCGCACGGCCGGAGCGGCCGTGGGGCTCGCGGTTGCCCGGGTTTGGGCATCGAGAGCCAGCAGCTCCGCTTGCAGGGTGTCCAGATGCCGGCGAAGTCGCGTCAGATTCTCGATCATCAGGTCGCGATAGGCGAGTAGTCGAGCGGTCTGAGCATCCATCGTTTCAGACTGCCGGACGCTGGGTTGATGCGCTACGCGTGTCTCGAGCGCAATCGCGGTCGAACCGCGATACTCCGCGGGCGCAGCGAGTTGCTCGTCGCAGCGTGCCTGCGCGACGTTCGCCGGCGACGAATCGACCGGCGAGCCAGCGCTTGTGCGACCTGCGGGCGATCGATCGCGCCGGGGCTGGCGTCGCCGACGGTCCTAGAAGAGCGGCTGTCGGCCGTACGCGAGAAACAACACGCGAGTCGACGTGAGACCGCTGGCGGGCTCGACGGAGATCGCGATGTTGGAATCCGACACGAGCATGGCCCGTGCGAACGGCGAGGCGAGGACGTCGTCCATCAGTTCGCCCGCGCTCGCCGTTTCGTGCACCTCGACCGTCATGGAGGCCCACGGTACGTGACCCGGCTGGCCCGCGAGATCGTAGAACTGCAGAGCCGCGAGCCCGGCATGGGCGTACGGGCTCCCCTTGGGATCCCAAAGGACGGCGGCCGCTTGGCTGCGCGTGGCATCCTCGCGGACGTTTCGCCGGCGTTCCTTCGCGCGCGCGAGGTTGATGGCCTCGACGATCTCGGATCGCACGATGGGTCCGTCGACCGCGTCCGAGACGAGTCGGGGGATGGTGAACGTGCGCCCGGGGTCGCGGGTAAGCCACAGCGTGAACCGATCCCGGGTTCGCACCGGTCCGTTGGGGCCGGGGCTTTGCCGCATCGCAAACGCTTCTACTTCCGTTTGAGGATTCATGCGACTCAGTGGACAGTGGAGTACGAACCCGCCGGAACGGCGATGACTCGAGTACCGGCAGCGCAGCGCGTCGGCATGGCGGGCGGTGGTGTACGCCGTCCCGTGTCGGGCTTCGTCGATGAAGCGACCGCGAATCGTCGCGTACTCGGCGTCGGGCGGCGGCTGAATCGGGGTCGGTTCGAGGTCAAGCCAGCGACGGGAGAACACGGCGGTGAACCCGACAAGATTGGCGGTGTCGGCCCGAGCGATCGCGAGATCCCAGCCCTCGGGTAGCGACTGCACGGCGTGTACGAGCTCGCGCCGCACGGCCGAGACCGTGGCCGGGTCGGCGTCGCCGGGCATGAGGAGGTGATAGACGTGGTTGTGGGTGCCCACGAGTCCGCAGCGGCCCGCCATGAACCGCCCGAGTGTGCTGACGGGGCGGCCGCCGTGGCGCACAAAGAACGCTGCTTGCTGCTGGGCGTAGCAGCGCAACTGTTCGGACGTGCGTTGAACGAGGTTCGGGCGCGCGGCCTCAATGGACAAAGACTGCTCGAGTGGTAGCAGGGCGGTCACCGCGGTGCGACCAGCGTATTGCGGCAATGGCCCGACGAGCGTCCACTGACTCGCAACGGAGACCCGGGTCCGGGGAGCGTCGCTTTCGATCCAACTGGCGCCGCGGTGCGTGGGGGAAGCGACCGCGGGCCGTGGGATGGCTGCCGCCGACGCCGGGGCGGTCGAGTGAGCCGAGGGCGACGCAGCACACCCCGCAACCCACGAGACGGCCAGCAGTGGGCCCAACGGTCGACTCCGTCTCCGCGCGCGAAACCGGCCGAAACGATTCGCCTTTGCCTGGAGACGGCCCCACAGTTGCCCCAACCGAGTTGTAGAACCACGCGCGTCGACTGTCAGCATTCGACCAAAGTAGTCCACTCGGAGCGACTCGACAAACTCGCCGAATCGATCCCGCACCGGCGGCGAAACGTGGTGCTCGGGCGGGCTCCCGCCGCATGCTGGGGCGGGCGGGAGCGACCGACGGACTCGCGTTCGCGCGGGCTGCTCAGAGCCCGAGCTCAGCCGGCCCGGCCACCGGCCCGGCTCCAGTCGCGGTGGAGCCGGCTCGTCGCCGTGTTTCCTTGGACGCGCTGACGAACGCCGGGACCACCGCTGCCGCCGAGGCGCCACCGGACGTCGTCGCGGGCACGGCTCGCTGCTTCGCGCCGGCGTGGCCCGAAGGTTTTGACCGACGGCCACATGTCTGACCGCGGTTCAGAAGCGCCGTTTGAGGTCGACGCGGTACCCGGTGGATCTGGCGTTGAAACGTCCTCGCGCAGCCGCGATAGTTCCCCGGCCCATGCGTCGCCTCACTCACCTGTTGACCTGGTCATTTTTTCTGCTGTTCGCGTGCGCAGCCAGCCAGCGCGCCACCAAGGGGCCCCAAGGGAGCAAGGACGAGGGTCCGATGTCGACGGGGACCTTCGACGGGCTGGCTCTGCGCAGCATCGGACCGGCCCTGATGTCGGGGCGCATCGCGGACATCGCGGTGCCGCCCGGGGACCCCAACGTCTGGTACGTGGCCGTCGGTTCCGGGGGGGTGTGGAAGACGGAGAACGCGGGCACGACGTGGCAATCGATGTTTGATGGTCAGGCGTCCTACTCGGTGGGTTGTGTAACCGTCGACCCGTCGAATCCGCACGTCGTTTGGGTGGGAACGGGCGAAAACGTCGGGGGGCGCCATGTCGGGTACGGCGACGGAGTGTATCGCTCGCGCGACGGCGGAAAATCTTGGGAGAACCTCGGGCTCAAGCAAAGCGAACACATCTCGAAGATCATCGTGCACCCCGAGGATTCCGAGACCGTGTGGGTTGCCGTGCAAGGCCCCCTGTGGTCTTCGGGGGGGGAGCGGGGTTTGTACAAAACCACCGATGGCGGGGGCACATGGCGTCAGGTACTCAGCGCTGGCCCTTGGACTGGCGTGACGGATCTGGCCATCGATCCCCGAGACCCGAAGGTGCTGTATGCGGCGACGTGGCAGCGCCACCGCACCGTTGCCGGCTACGTGGGCGGTGGTCCCGAGTCGGGCCTGCACAAGTCGGAAGACGGCGGCGAGACCTGGAGACGACTCACCAAGGGGCTCCCTGGCGATCCGAAGCGAACGCACGAGCCGGAGAAAAAGGGGCTGCGCCCACCGAGCAAGCCGATCGACGACGGCAACATGGGCAAAATCGGCCTGGCGATCTCACCCCAAAACCCCGACGTGCTGTACGCCGCCATCGAAGTCAACCTGCGCAAAGGGGCGGTGTTTCGGTCCACGGATCGCGGCGCATCCTGGGAGAAACGCTCGGATACCGTGTCCGGCGGAACGGGTCCTCACTACTATCAGGAGCTGTATGCCTCGCCGCACGCCGAAGGTCGGATCTACTTGGCGGACGTACGGATTCAGGTGTCTGACGATGGCGGCAAGACCTTCCGATCCCTGACGGAGAAATTCAAACACTCGGACAATCACGCCCTCGTGTTTCGCTCTGACGATCCCGACTACTTGCTGGTGGGCACCGACGGTGGACTCTACGAGAGCTTCGACCTCGCGAAGAACTGGCGCTTCGTGGACAACCTCCCCGTGACCCAGTTCTACAAGGTGGCGGTGGATGACGCCGTACCCTTTTACAACGTGTACGGCGGGACCCAAGACAACAACACGCAGGGCGGCCCCTCCCGCACCGATAGCGCGTCGGGGATCCGCAACGCAGACTGGCGCATCATGCTGGGCGGGGACGGCCACCAGCCGGCGACCGAGCCCGGCAATCCCAACATCATGTACGCGGAGTGGCAGCAGGGGAATCTCGTGCGCGTCGACACCACGACGGGGGAGCGGGTGTACATCAAGCCGCAGGCCGCGCCCGGTGACCCGCCAGACCGATTCAACTGGGACTCACCGATTCTCGTCAGCCCGCATTCGCCAACGCGCCTGTACTTCGCGTCCCAACGGTTGTGGCGCTCGGACAACCGCGGGGATTCGTGGACCGCGATTTCGGGTGATCTCACACGAAACGAGGAGCGACTGTTGATCCCGCACATGGATCGCAAATGGAGTTTCGACTCGCCGTGGGATCTGTGGGCGATGTCCGAATACAACACGATCACCTCCGTGGCCGAGTCTCCCCGCCAGCCGGGGTTGCTTTACGTGGGCACCGACGATGGGCTGATTCAGGTCACCGATGACGGGGGCAAAAACTGGCGCAAGATCGAAGTCGGCAAGCTGCCGGGGGTGCCGAAGCGGGCGTTTGTCAACGACATCAAGGCCGACCTGTTCGACGCCGACACGGTCTATGTCGCCCTCGACAACCACAAGTACGGCGACTTCGGGCCGTATCTTCTGATGAGCAACAACCGCGGCCGAAGCTGGCGGTCCATCGCCGGGGATCTGCCCGATCGACATCTGGTATGGCGCGTGGTCCAAGACCACGTTCGCAAGGAGCTGTTGTTCGCCGGTACGGAATTCGGCGTCTTCTTCACGGTCGATGGGGGACGTCAGTGGATCAAGCTGGCCGGGGCGGCGCCGACGATCCCGTTTCGGGATCTGGCGATCCAGCGCCGCGAAAACGACTTGGTCGGCGCGAGTTTTGGCCGGGGCTTTTGGATCCTCGACGACTACACCCCGCTGCGATTCGTCGATCAAAAGGCGCTGAGCCAGCCCGCGATGCTGTTCTCGCCGCGGCGCGCCTATTGGTACATCGAGCGGCGAGATCTCGGATCGTCGCGGAACAAAAAGGCGGCGCAGGGCGAGGGCTTCTACACCGCCGACAATCCTCCCTTTGGTGCCGTGCTCACCTACTATCTCAAAGACGGTCTTCGCACCCGCACCATCAAGCGGCGCGAACAGGAGATCGAGCGCATGAAGCTGGGCAAGGACACGCCGTTTACCAGCTGGGACGACATGGAGGCCGAGGCACGTGAACCCGAGCCCGCGATTATCTTGACCGTGCGGGATGACCAGGGGCAAGTTGTGCGTCGTTTGTACGGGCCGACGTCGCCGGGGATGCATCGCGTGGCTTGGGATCTGCGGCTGCCCGCTCGCACTGCGCTCGGGCTCAAGTCGGACTACAAGTACGCTGAGGATCACGAGCCGCGCGGCGTCATGGTGGGTCCCGGTCGCTACACCGTGACGCTCTCCAAACGCGAGGACGGCAAGACGGTCGACCTCACCGGGGCGGTCGATCTCGATGTGGTGCCTTTGCGCCAAGGCGGCGCGCTGCCGGGGGCAGATCCGAAGACCGTGGCCGCGTTTTGGAAGCGCGTCGCGACGCTGGCGCGTAGCGTGTCGGCGGCATCAGTGGCTCTCAAGCAGACCAAGGCTCGCTTGGATCGACTCGAGCAGGCGCTGGACCGGTCGCGCTCGGCCCCGGACGGCCTCGACGCCGAGCTCGACCAGTTGCGTCACACGCTCGCAGATCTGCGCGAGGAGCTGCGCGGCAACCCAGCGAAAGGCATGATGGCCGCAGCCGAGCCGCGCACCGTGCGGGCTCGTCTGGACTTCGTGGCCGAAGGCACGCTCGACTCAACCTACGGACCCAACCCCGCGCACATTCAGAACATGGAGCTCGCGGAGCAAGGTTTCCAAGAGATCCGCGAGCGGCTCAATCGGTTGCTGACCGAGCAGTTGCCCGCGTTCGAGAGCCGTCTGCAGCAGGCGGGCGCCCCCTGGGCTCCGGGCCAGCCGATTCCATGAGCCCGCGGCCGTACGCGCAAGTCCGTGAGCGTGGCCGCGACCGTCGGCCGAAGCGCGGGGTGCCACCTGGCGCGACTCGGGTCTGATCCCGGACCCGGGGGTCGCGGCCCGGATCACGCCCGCGGGATGTCCGGAACGATGTCGCGGGAGCCGCTCACGAGCGCGTCGTAGAGGCGATGAGCGGCCCCCGGGCGGTGCAGCGGGTGCCCGAACATCCACAGGTCGTGGGGGGAAAGCCTCAACTTCGCGGGATTGTGGTTCCACGATTGCACCCGGCCTGCGTAGCAAAGTGCGCTCGGAGGTAGCTCGCCTCGGAGGAACGCATCGAGGTCACTCGCCCACAAGCGCAGGCCGCTGGCGTACGTCCCGATCGGATCGTCGCACGCGACTTCGACAAACTCGGCTGCGTTCGGGCGATACTCCAGCACCCAGCTGGGATCGCGATCTCGCAGCAGTTCCAGGGCGAGCGCGGACCGGGTGCCGTTCAACGTGGAGCCGACGGAGTGCAGTTGTCGGTACACCCGGCGTCCGTAGAGGTAGTGCGCCAGGTCGTGGAGTGCGTCCCGCAGCTCGGCGAGGCCGCGCGGGGGGAGTCGCCCCGTGTCGGTGGCGGGTCCGTGCGCGCGCAGCCAGTCACCGCTCGGCCGCGACGCGGACGCGGGCGGCGACGTGCGGCGAAACGCCGCGTGGTCCGTTGGCCGCACCGTTTCGAGACGTCCGTGCCGCATCGAGAACGTGTGGCCGGGGAGCGGCGCGACCACGTCGAACGGCCACGACGGCCGCTGTCGACACATGGCCCGGGCGAGGGCCGCGTTGTCGTGCGGGAACAGTTCGGCGTTCATCCACGTTCGGGCGCCGTCGAGTCGCCAGCCTCCGCCGACGACCGCCACTGCGAGGCTCGTCTGCGCGGCGAGTTGGTGTCGCTCGATGCGGCGGTTGGCGGCATTGGCCAGTGTTTCGACGTCGGGCGGGGGTACCGTCGGTCCCGGCCACGTCTGGACCGAGGCATCTGTGAAGTTGTTCGCATGCGCGAGCAGGCCCGGCGTGACCGCGGCGAAGCGGTGCCACGAGTCTGGCGCCAGCGGAGCGTCGACGGCACTCGTCAAACTTCCGTGGCCATCGGTATCCGTCACCGCAAGTGGAAAGACATCCCATTCATCACATTCCGGTCGCTGCACCAAGTCGCCGACGCCAGTACGGACCGTCAGATCGCCGATTTGCGTCTCGGTTTGGGGCTCGAGTGCACGGACGGCAAACCCCAGCCGTGTCAGGGCGGTTCGAGCCGCGACGGAGGAGCGCGACGACAAATAGATCGGGACATCACGGGCGATGCGGGCCAGGCTCGGGAAATCGAGATGGTCGTCGTGTTCGTGGCTGATGACGGCCGCGTCGATCGGCGGGAGCTGCCGCGTTGCGACCGCGAAGTGGGGGTAGCGAGTGCCGAGTCGGCCGAGGTGGCCAAACCGCGAAACGAGCAGCGGATCGAGCAAGACGGTGGTCGACGGGCTGGCGAGCATCCAGCCTTGGTGCCCGAGAAAAGTCGCCTGAAACATGAGACGGTGGCCATACTATCGCTTTGGGGCCGCCGACCCAGCTTGCGCTGGCTCGGCCATCCATTGCCGGATGGCGGATCGCGTTCATGCAGACGTTGCGGCCGTCCGCCGGGCGGTCACCGCGATCCACCCCGGTGGGGGGTATACGCATTGACCTCGCGAGGTCGCGGGTTCCGGTCGGCGCCTTTCGCTGACGTCCGCCGGCGGTGGCCAGACCGAGGTGGCGCGCATCGGCAGCGGCGCGCACGACCGCCGCCCTCTCATCGTTCGCGCCGTGGCCTCGGTGGGACCAGGCTCGCGTCGCAGCGACGTGCTAGGGACGGTGACGCCATGATCAGGATCCCGACCACCCGATTCCGCCGCCTCGCTTGGCGACCGCCCGCGCTGGCCGCGATTGCACTGGGCGCCAGCTCGGCCGCGTGCGGACCGACGCCGGGCGAGACAGCGCCCCCGGTGCAAACCAGTCCCGTCGCACTGCCCTCCGGCGAGCCGGTCCGCCCCCGTCCCGCCCCTGCTCACGCCGGGACGCCCGTCCAGCGCCCCACCGTACCGTTTCCCGAGACTCCTGCCGGCCGCCGAGGACGGGCGTTGATCGATACGCTCAATCGCGGTGATGCGACCGCGCTCCCGAGCTTTGTGTCGAGTGCCTTCACGGCGTCGTTTCTCGAACGCGTGCCGAGGGACGAGGTTGTCGCTGCTCTGCGGGGGAACCAACGGGGCTACCCGGGGCTCGAGCTCAAGCGGGTCCAGTTCGACGACGGCCACTCGCTCGAGGCCCACCTCCAGTCCCGTGTCCATGGGCGGTGGACGGTTCTGTATCTGTCCGTGGCCAAGGCGGAGCCCTACGGGATCGAGAGCGCCTGGATCGTCCCGAGCATCGCACCGCTGCCCATGGATCAGCCGGAGATCGATGAGGCCGAGATGGTCCGATCCGCGCAGCAGATCGTGCAAGCAAGCTGCGCGAGCGATGGCTTCTCCGGGGCGGTGTTGCTGGCCAAGGGCGAACGAGTGCTGCTGTCGCACGCCTGCGGCGAAGCGAGCAAACGCTTCCACGTGGACAACACGATCGACACCAAGTTCAACCTCGGGTCTATGAACAAAATGTTCACCGCCGTCAGCATCGCGCAGCTGGCCGACCGCGGGGCGCTTCGCTACGACGATGTTGTCAGTAAGTACATCGACGAATCGTGGCTGCCCAAGTCCATCACCGACAAGGTCACGATTCATCACCTGCTGACCCACACCTCGGGGCTGGGCAGCTACTTCAATGCGGCCTATCAAAGCGGATCGCGCGAGAACTTCCGGGTCGTGGATGATTACAAGCCGCTGGTGCACGACGACCGGCCTGCGTTCGAGCCGGGCACCTCGTATCGCTATTCAAACACGGGGATGCTGCTGTTAGGAGTCGTCATCGAAGCCGCGACGGGCCAAACCTACTTCGACTACGTTCGTGAGCACATCTACAAGTCGGCGGGCATGGAGCATTCCGACAGCTACGCGATGGACCGGCCCGTCGAGAATCTGGCCATCGGCTACGTCCGTGACGACGACAGCGTCTACGGTTGGCGAAACAATACCTTCAAGCACGTGATCAAGGGGGGTCCGGCCGGCGGGGGCTTCTCCACCGTCGGCGATCTGCATCGCTTCGCGCTGGCTTTGCAACAAGGTCGCCTCGTCAGCGCGGACACACGAAACACGATGTGGACCGACCACGATGGCCATGGGTACGGCTACGGGTTTCAGATGAAACAAGGCCCGGCCGGTCGCGTGGTGGGGCATTCGGGCGGGTTTCCTGGGATCAGTGCTCGTTTGGATATCTACGCCGACCGCGGGTACGTGCTCGCGGTGCTCGCCAACTACGACCACGTGGCCTCGAGCTTGGGCGACGTCATCGGTGACCTGATCGCCAAGACGCCACCGACGGCGGTGTCCAGTCTCGCGGGCCCGGCCGGCGCGGTGGCCGACTAGCGGCACCACCTCGTGGGGACCCCCGAGCTCGCCGGCCCGGCCGGGGTGCGGGGCGCGGTTGCCAAGTACCGGCACCGCCTCCTCGGCCACCTCCCGAGCTCGCCAGCGCGAATGAAGTCTCGTCGGGGTGATGGCCCGATCGCGTCCGACTCGGCCCAATCTGGCGTCTGCCACCGAGTCGGGCTTGGCGGGGAGCATCGCCTACCGATGCAATGTCGCGAAGTGATTGGCGACCAGCTCGATCGTCTCGGCGTGCACTTGATGGCGTGGCGTCGCTCCGTCCCCGCACAGGTCGACAACGCGCCGCCGTTTCCGATCGCAGCGGTTGAGAAACGCATAGTGGTTGGCTCCGCGCATGGACTTGAACTCCGCGTGAGGGATCCACTCGGCGAGAGGGCCGGCGTTGGTCCGCGACGGCGCGATACGGTCGTCTTCACCGGCGATCACCAGCACCGGGACCTGGATGTTCGCCAGGCTCTCGGGGGAAAACGCTTGCCCGAGTGCGGGAGCCAGCAACACGACGCTGCGAATGCGTGAGTCGGAGAAATCACCCTCGGACTCGGCCCGGCGCATTGCCACCGATGGGTCTTTCGCGGCCAACTTTTCGAAGTCGGCCGCGGCTTCGGGGTACTCGAGCTGAGCGTCGCAGGTCGCGTCGCGTTGCGGACCATCACAAAACGCCTGCAGTCGCGTGAGGTCGGTTCGGCCGCCAGCAAGTGCCACGGCCGTGTACCCTCCCAACGAAAACCCCACGGCTCCGATCTGCGCCGCATCGATGTGGGGGGCGAACTGCGGGTGCGCGGTGAGCTGGTTGATGATCTCCGTGATGTCGCGCGCTCGCTCCCACGGCAGCATGAACCCGCGCGGGTCGTATTGCGTCTCTGCGGCGGTGTTTCCGTGGTGGTCGACTGCAGCGACAATGTAGCCGCGTCCGGCGAGCTCTCGGCCGAGCCACATCATCTGCATGCCGGCGGCCCCGGTCCCGTGCGACATGACGATCAATGGAAACGGCCCACCGCTTCTGACGGGCGCACTCCGAGCTGCCAGGCCTCCGACGAAGATCGGACGATGGGGCGGAATCCCGATTTCGACCATGCTTGTGCCCCGCGGGGCCGGGTACCATATCGACGTGACCAGGGGTCGGGGCGCGTCGGAGCCCCAGGCTCGTCGCGTCGGATCCGTCAGCTCGAGTCGTTCGAGGCCGACCGCCGGCGAGTCCGGGTTGACGGACTCGCCTCGGTGAGCACAGCCGGCGAGCGTGAGCAGCAACAGCGAAGCGAGACAGCGCATGGCCCGAGGCTAGTCGCTCCGGCGAGGGCGGCAAAGTGGCCGCGGGGGCGCCGTGGTGGCTTCTTCGCGCACGGCGGGGTGCCGCCGGCCCACTCGCTGGTGCGTTGGCTCTCGCGATTCCCCCGATCGGTGAGACTGCCCTCGCACCCGGTCTGGCGCAGGCGGGGCGGACGACGGGACGCCGCGACGGCGGGATTGGCCGCCGCACGTGCGGCGTCGGGGCGCTAGCCGGGTTCGGCGGAACGTCCCGCGAGGCCGGCTCGGTCCACCGGGTTGGCGGTGAAGATCACATACGGATAGTGCAGTTCGATGGGACCTTCGGCGGCCCGGTTGTTCATGGTGGCGAACGCCTCGAACGCTGCATCGAGCTTGGCCGCCCGTTCGGCGTCCAGTCCCGCGTAGATCGCCACGGCGGGGCCAAAGGTTCGTTTGCAAAACTCGCAATACGCCCGAGGACTGGCCGCCCGCTCGACGTACGCGTTCGACTCGAGTCGCACGTTGTCGACCCGGTCGCCGAACAGGGCTCGGAGGTGGGCTTCGTCCCCCCAAAGCGGTGGGGGCAGGTCTTGGGGACGTGGCGCCGGCATGTACGGCTGAAAAACGCCGAGGAAGTCGGCGAACAACCCGACCGAGCTGAAATTGAGCATTGCGATGGTGCCCCCCGGCCGGCACACGCGTACGAGCTCGTCCGCTACCCGCTGGTGGCGCGGGGCGAAGATCGCTCCCACGCACGACATCACCACGTCGAAGCTGTCGTCCGCGAACGGTAGTGCCTCGGCATCCGCTTCCACCCACTCGAGTTGCACCCCCGTCGCCCGGGCGTTGTCGCGGCCAGCCGGGAAGTGTTCGGGCGTCAGGTCCGAAGCGACAACCTGGGCACCGAGCGCCGCGGCCCGGATGGCGGCGTTGCCGGTGCCCGCCGCCACGTCGAGCACACGTTGTCCACGGCGAACGTTCGCCGCCTGGACCAACTCGGGACCGAGGTCCCAGACGAACTCGTGGGCGAACTCGGCGTAGTTGCCTAGTGCCCACATCTGTCGGACGCCGCGCTTGAACGCCGCATCCGTGGTCGCCTCGGGATGGGATTGATTCGTACTCACGTCGGCCTCCACCCTGTCGTCACCGAACGGGTGACGATCGGCGGACATAGTAGCAGGTTGCCGTGGCGTAAACTGGCGCCATCGCGGTGAGCTGATCGCACTTGTCTTGGAGGCAGTGCGGGTCCGTCCGCGTCTTGGCGCTTGCACTGCGGCGCGCTTTTGTGCGCCCATGGTTGTCAAGCGGGTGGTCGGTTGGGACACGTCTACCGCGATCCGAAAACCGGCAAGCTCGTGCTCGTGGGCGGACCGCCCTAAACGCCCGCCCTCGCGTCCACGCGAACTCGAGGCCGTGGGGGCCCGCTGCCTTCGGTTCCTCGTAAGAGCAGCCGGTCCCCGTCGTGCGGGGGACCGCCGAATCATGCGGCGCATCCGGGCGGGCCAGCCGCGGCCGCGTGGTGTCGCGCCGACGATGACGCGCCGTGCTATGCTCGA
This sequence comes from Myxococcales bacterium FL481, assembly GCA_006508105.1. Lineage (GTDB taxonomy): Bacteria > Myxococcota_A > Polyangia > Nannocystales > Nannocystaceae > FL481. The sequence continues at coordinate 15,914 of QKPP01000266.1, forward strand.
GGGCATGCCAACCGAGCTCGCGCCTGGGCCTCGTCGTACGGCCGATCGAGCCGGGCTGGCGAGCTTGTTGCCCACGCTGCAAGCTCGCTATCCAAACGGGGCCAGTTGGCTCGATCGACGCGTCGACGACGCGTTGCGCGGGCGGGCCGAGGTCATGGTCTGGGGTCGAGGGGGACGTTCCGACGGGATCTGCATCGAGACGCCGAAAGGCCACCGGCGGCTCAAGCTGTCCACGTTGTTTGTCCCCCCATTGGCGCGCGGTCGCGGTGTCGGCACCCGCTTGCTTCAGTCGCGCGCGCTCACCTGGCTGCATCGCGGGCTGCAAGATGTCTACGTGACGGTCGCCGCCGAAGATCCGGCCACCGCCGATTTCTTCCTGCGACACGGATTCATCCATCGGGCGCGCTGCGCAGGTCGCTACGGTCACGGTCGCGACGAGCTGGTGCTCGGATGGGATCCCGATGTCGCCGCTCGTACTTTTGCCGCTGCGGCCTAGATTCGCGCAGGCGATCTACCGGGGAACCAAGCGCTACGAGCTGCGACGTCGGCGGATGCGGGTGAGGTCGGGGTCCATCGTTTGGATCTATGAATCGGCGCCGGTGGGCAAGGTCACCGGATCGTTCGCGGTGAAGTGCGTGCACTGGGGATCGCCCGCCGAACTGCTGTCGCTATGCTCGGACGATCCAGACCAGGCCGCGTACCCGCCGTATCTAGACGGGGTCCAGCTGGGGACCGCCCTCGAGGTCGCCGATCCCCTGCGTTGGCCCCGGCCGTACGCCCTCGACGAGATCTGCGGACGACCGACCCGCGCGCCGCAGTCCTACTGCTTCTTGCGAGAGGTTGTGCCTCGGCGCTTACCGTGACGCGCCGTCGAGCGGGTCGAACCAGCGCAGTTCTTTGGACATCGCGACCAGGGACTCGATGAGCTGGTTTTGCGTGGCTTGGGAAACCAGGGCCGACTCGAGCGCTTCAATCCTGTCTGTCACCGCGCGCTCGTTGAGCTTTTGCGAATGGCCCCAGTCCGACGCGCGGCGGGCCCGGTCCTCGTTCGGACCGGCAAGCGCGAGAAAATCCTGGCTCAGGGTCGATTCGCGCTCGGCGTCGAACGCCGCGAGCCCGGCTGCGTCGGCGTAGATCACGGCCAGGGGTCGCGCTCGCTCCGGTTGAGGATCCGGCTCTTTGAGTACGACCGCGAGGAAGGTTTTTCGAGCCTGGCTGCGGGCATCAGCCGCCTCGTCTGCGGTCATGCCCCACGAGCGCACGAGTTCTTCTTCCAACGTGGGCACCGCCGGGTCGTACTCGCTTTTGCGACTTCGCCACGCCCGGCCGATGATGCCAAACCGCGTCGAAAACAGCCGGTACACGCCGGGCAAGCGCAGCTCTTTGCCGTCGGGGCCGAAGTAGTCCGTGACTTGAACCAGTTGGTTTCCGCTGACAAAAAACGGCACGTGGAGGGTCAGGCGAAAACTCGCCGGTCGCTGATCCTCGTCCATCTGCCGACGCAGGCGCTGCGCTAGCTGGCCGACTTTGCGCGTGAGGTCATGCTGTCGCGCAAGATCGGCGTACGAGGCCATCGCCAAGTTGACCTCGTTGCGGAGGCTGACTTGGATGGCGAGTCGGCTGCGCTGGACGTCGCCTTCTCCCAAGTCCAGCGAGACCCACGGGGTCTTGATCGCGGTGAGCTTTTGACCGACCCGGGCGAAGAACTCACCGAGGCTGCGATCGGGTAGCGACGCGACGATGGCGAGCAACAACACCAGCAGGATCGTGGTCGTCGATCCGAGCCCTTGGTACAGCCGACCGGGCTCGGCGGCGAGGGTCTCGAGAAACGGGAGGTTCTGAGCGTCGAGGCTGCGAACCACTCGCTGGAGGGAGTTTGCGGCCGCATGCAGGCGGTCGTCCGTGGGCTCGGCCGTCCGCCAGTCGTCGAGTCGGCGCACAAACTCGTCGTGGGCCCGTTCACTGGCGGACTCGGGTGGTTGTTGGCCCTTCGGCGTGGCGCCGCTGGCCACGGCGAGGCCGTCGGCCGCGTGCGCCAGGGCCCGCGCCCGGCGCTGGGTCTCTTGCGCGTCCCAGACCGCCTCATGGATCGTCTCGGCTGCGGTTCCGAGCGCGTGTCGCTGTTCGCTCGTGACGGTCGGGTACGCCTGCTGAACCAGCCACGTGTCCGCGACCAGCACCAGCGCGAGACCACCCGACAAGCATGCGAACAGCCGCACTCGGGGGTGGAGGAGGATCGCGGAGATCCGCTTGAGCCGGGCGCCCACCTGGCGAATATGGCACAGCACGATGGCGCGCAAGCGAACTTCGTGGCCGGGAGGGAGCGGTGTCGGGTCACCCGAGCCGGAAGACCGCTCGCCGGTAGTACCGAGCCCCCCGCGGGGACAACACGCTCTCGTAGAGCGCGAATTCGTCGATTTCGAACGACGCGGTGGAAAACGCCCCGTAGCGTACGACATACGAACCGACGGCGTCGGCGTGGGTCCGGGCCGCGAGCCGGGCCAACGTGACGTGGGGACGGTACTTGCGGCGTTCAAACTCCACCCCGACGCCCGTCAGGGCTCGGTCCACGCCGCGTTTGAGCGCAGCGAGCTCGCCCGCCGGCTCCACGCCGGTCCACACCACGCGCGGGGGGCCGGATGTCGGGAACACGCCACAACCGGCCAATCGCACGGCGAACCCCGAGTGCTCGACTTCACCGAGGGCGTCGACGACGGCCGCCAGCTCGCCGCCCCCCAGCTCGCCGATGAACGTCAGCGTCACGTGCAGGCCGTCTGGATCGACCCAGCGTGCGCGGGGGATACCGCCTTGCATGAGCGTCAATCGGTCGCGGACAGCGGAGGGGAGCCCGCAGGCGACAAACGTTCGCGTCATGACTGCAGCCTACCAGCCGGCGACTCGCTCAGGTCCCAGCTCGGACTGGGGGCGCGGTGCCAAGCGCTGGCGTGGCCGCCGGGGGCCTAACCTGTCGGGTTCACCTCCGCGGCGGGCCAGTCTCGCCCCCGTCACCCGTGCCGAGCGGTTCGACCCGCGGGTCGTGGTCTGCCCCCCGCGGGCCGCGGCGGTGTCGGGTTCTCGATCTTGTCGCGGGGTCGGCCCGCGCTGGTGTCGCCGTCGCCGTCGCCGTCGAATCGTGCCAAAACCTCGAGGCAGGAGACAAACCGCCCCGCAGCCGCGACTTGCACATGCAAACGGCTTGCACGTATAACCCCGTGATTCCGATGACCGAGAGCTCGCAGATTCATGCCGACCGTGCGCGTCTCCCTGTAACCGTCTTATCAGGATTCCTCGGGGCGGGAAAGACCACACTTCTCAACCAGGTGCTGTGCAACCGGGAGGGTCGTCGCGTGGCGGTGATTGTGAACGACATGAGCGAAGTCAACATCGACGCTGCGCTCGTCGAGCGTGGCGGCGCCGAGCTCTCGCGCACGGAGGAAAAGCTGGTCGAGATGTCGAACGGTTGCATCTGTTGCACCCTTCGCGATGACCTGCTCGCCGAGGTCTCCCGGCTCGCGCAACAAGGTCGCTTTGACTATCTTCTCATCGAGTCCACCGGGATCTCCGAGCCCATTCCCGTCGCGCAGACGTTCACGTTCGAAGACGAAAGCGGGGTGAGTCTGAGCGACGTATCACGGCTCGACACCATGGTCACGGTCGTGGATACGGCGAGTTTCCTGCGGGACTACAAAGCCGCCGACGCACTCCAGGATCGTGGCGAGTCACTCGGAGACGACGATCATCGCACCGTGACCGACCTGCTGATCGAGCAGATCGAGTTTGCCAACGTCATCGTGCTCAACAAGCTCGATCTCGTCAGCGAGGCCCAGGCGCTCGAGACCCAAGCCATCGTCTCGGCCCTCAACCCCGGTGCGAAGGTCCTCACGGCGACGCAAGGCCAAGTTCCCCTCGACCATGTGCTCGACACGGGGTTGTTCGACTACGACACGGCGGCCAGCTCCGCGGGATGGATACGCGAGCTCAACCGCGAGCACACGCCAGAGACCGAGGCGTACGGCATCTCGAGCTTCACCTACCGCAGCTCACAGCCGTTCGACGCCGAGAAGCTGTGGGCGTTTCTGCACGACGAGGAAAACTGGCGGGGCGTCCTGCGATCGAAGGGGTTTTTTTGGGTCGCGGCGGATCATCGGGTGGCCTACGAGTGGGCGCAAGCGGGCGGCGTGAGTAGCGTCAACCCCGGCGGGATGTGGTGGGCGGCCGTGCCTCGCACCCACTGGCACCAGCCCGATGGGGAGCGGCCAGATCAGCAGCCGGGCTGGCACCCTCGCTACGGTGATCGGGTCCAGCAAGTGGTGTTCATCGGCCAGGGCCTCGACGAGGCCGGGCTGCGGGCCCGCCTCGACGCGTGCCTGCTCGACAAGCGCCTGGCCGCGGCGCACAGCAAGGACTGGGCGCAGCTGCGCAACCCGTTTCCGAAACTGGAGACGACCGGCGCATCGACGTGAACCCGCCGACGGTGCCGCCGCACGGGCGGACCTCTCCGAACTGGTCAGAGCCCACCGAGATCGGCTAGGGTGTCGCGCTCTCGCGGCCGGCTCCGAGAAGCGACCCAACCCTCCACCCCCCGAGCACGAAAGCAGCGAACAAGACCATGGCGACCAAGGGCAACCGAATCATCGTGAAGATCGTCTCCGAAGGCGGCACCGGCTTCTTCTACTCCACCATGAAGAACAAACGGAACAGCCCCGATCGGCTGCGGCTTCGCAAGTACGATCCCAAGCTGCGCAAGCACGTCATGTTCAAAGAGTCCAAGTAGCCGCGCCGGCACGAGATGTGCGCCGGGCGCGGGCGCGACCGCGTCGGCCATCAGATTTACCGATACGCTGACGTCTGGCTATCGGATCGAGAGATTGCGTCGGTGTCCGTCTGGGGTGCGAGGTTGCACCATCAGAACGCCGCCTCGTAGCCTGAGGCGATGCGGTTGTACCTGGTGCTCGTCTCGCTGGTGCTCGGCTGTTTGCTCGGGACGTCGTCGGCGTGCAGGGGCCCACAAGAGGCACCCGAGGAGTCAGCGACGGCCGCGGCCGGATCGGCGGCATCGTCAGGACCGCACGAGGAGGCCCGCCCGGCCGGCGAGGACCCTTCGCCGCTGCGGTTCTCCGGCATTCCGGACAGCGACAAGGCCAAGCTCACCCAGATGTACGCGGTCGTGGCCGACTACCTGACGACCGCTCTCGGGCGCTCGGTCACGTACGTGCATGTCCCCGACTACACGGGGGCCGTGACCGCGCTCGCCGCGAACAAGGTCGACTTCGTTTGGCTCGGCGGGGTGACGGCCGTGCAGGCCGAAGCGCGGACCCGAGGGCAAGTCGAGTATGTGGCGACCCGCGAGGCCGATCTGAAGTTTCGCTCGTACCTGGTGGCCAACGCCGCGGTCGTCGCCCAGGGACGGTTCTCCCCAGCGCCGCAACCGTTGGCTCCGATGCCGTTGGCTGATCTCGCGGCGTTACGCTCCGGGTTGGCGCAGTCGTCGTTTTCCTTCGGGGCCAAGAGCTCCACGTCGGGTCACATCATGCCGCGCTACTTCCTCTCGTCACCGGCGGTCGGGTTCGACGTCGATGGGGGCTTTCGCGGACGGGTGAACTACCAGCTCCAAGGGGGACATCGCGCGACGCTTAGCGCCGTCGCGTCGGGGGCCGTCGATGCCGGCGTGTTGAACTACAAGACGTGGGAGGGGGCCGACGACGAGACCAAGCGTCAGGCGCCCGTGGTGTACGTGACCCCGGAGTACGTCGACTACGTGGTCGTGGCGCACGATCGCATGGGCGTCGCGACCATCGCCGCTTTGCGCGACGCGTTGGTCTCACTCGACGAGGCTCAGCCGCAGCACGCTGCCGTGCTCGCGGCGTTTAGCGCCAAGCGGTTCGTGGCCGCCGACGCGGCTCAGTGGTCTGGGATTCGCAAGGTGGTGCAGGAGCTCACCGCGGCCGGGGCGTTGAACTAGTGCGCCCGTGGGTCGAGCTCGATGCGGTGTCGCAAGTGTACGCGGGGTCGACGGTGTTGCGAGAGGTCTCGCTGTCGCTTACCGCGGGCGAGCGCGTCGCGTTGATCGGCCCCTCTGGGGCGGGCAAGACCACGATGCTGCGCCTCATGACCGGCGCACTGCCGCCGTCGCGCGGTCGGGTGAATCTGTTCGGTGAAGACACGGCGACGCTTCGGGGACGGAGGCTTCGGCGAGCGCGTCGCCGGGTCGGCATGCTGTACCAACGCGACAACCTGATCCCGCAGTTGCGGGTGGTGCACAACGTGGCGATGGGGCGACTGTGCGAGTGGAGCCGGCTGCGGGCACTTTGGTCGCTGATTTGGCCGCAGCAACTCGGCGACATTCGAGCTGCCCTGGACCAAGTCGAACTCGCCCATCGGGTGTGGGACTACCCCGCCACGTTGTCAGGTGGGGAGGCGCAGCGGGTGGCGATCGCCCGGCTGCTACTGCAAGACCCAGACGTGCTGTTGGCGGACGAGCCGGCGAGTGCGTTGGACGTTCGTTTGGCGGCTGACGTGGTCACGCGGTTGAGTGACCTCGCCGCCGCGGCGGGCAAGGCCCTCGTGGTCAGTTTGCACGCCCTCGAGCTCTTGGGCCCCGCGTTCACCCGCGTGGTGGCGTTGCGCGACGGTCAGATCTGCTGGCAGGGTCCGGTGGCAGCCTGGCACGAGGGACTGGTGCGACACGTGTTCGGGGTTTCGCCCGATCCCTCGGAGCGGGCCGGCGTGTCAGGGCATGACCGCCTCTGAGTCATCGCGTGGACCGTCGGCGAGCTCGCAAGTCGCGGATCGCCCGGTGCGACCGTACGCGACCGCGGCGTTGGTGCTGATCGGCTTGGTCGCCGCGGGGTGGTCCCTTGACGGCGACTTCAGTTGGCTGGCGACCCCGGCCGGGCGCGCTGACGCGTGGTCGCGACTGACGACATTTCTCGCCGCATTCAAAGCTCCCGACTTCGCTCCCGACACCCTACGCCTGGGCTTGCGGTTGACCGGCACGACCCTCAGTGTCGCCGCGTGGGGAACGGCCCTCGGCGTGGTCTTGGCGTACGTGCTCGCGCTGGGGGCCAGCGAGGCCGTGATGGCCCCGAACCCGACGGCGCGGCGGTGGGGGAACACGCCGCGCCGCCTCTGCGTGGAAGCGTGTCGCCTTGGGCTCGATGCCATGCGTGGCATCCCGGATTTCGCGTGGGCACTGCTGATTTTGACCGTGCCGGGCCCCGGACCCATCACCGGCGTATTGGCGTTGGCGATCTCGGTGGCGGGTACGTTGGGCCGCGTCTACAGCGAGTTGTGGGATAGCATCGATCCCCAGCGGTACGCGGCCGTGACCGCCACCGGCGGCGGACGGCTAGCTACCTTTCTGTTTGGGATTCAACCTCTCGCGGCCCGATCGATGTTGTCTTACACGCTGATGCGGGGCGAATGCACAGTTCGCAACGCGTCGGTCATTGGAGTCGTGGGGGGCGGCGGACTGGGCGGTCAGCTCTTCGAAGAGTTCAATTATGGTCATTACGAACGGGTGGCCACCTATCTGTTGTTTCTTGTGGCCTTGACCGCGGGGGTAGACCTCGCGACCAATGCTCTGCGCCGTCGCTTGCTCGCGCTACCCGACGATGGCGACCTTCGAGTATCCCTGCGGCGGCGACTCGAAGTGGGCTTCGTGTTGCTCGCGGGGCTCGCCGCCGCGGCCGTGGGATTGGCCGATGCGGGGCGGGTTGCGTGGGGGGAGGTCCATCGGGTCGAATGGAGCTTTCTGCGCGACACACTGGCGGGATTGGTTCATCTCGATCTCAGTGGGTCCACGCTGACCGACGCGTTCGGTGGCGTGGGCCTGCCGCTAGCCTTGGCCGCGATCGCGACCTCCGGCTCCGCGCTCGGCGCTGCGGCGCTGTCGGGGCTGGGATCGGTGGGACTGCAGCTCCAGTTGCCATTCGATGGGGCGGCGATCAACGATCGTCTCGTGCGGACCCGTCGGTGGGCTCTGGTCTTGGTGGCGCGGGGCATCGCGTTGGTGTTGCGAGCATTGCCAGATGTGGCGTGGCTCCTCCTCGCGGCGAGCTGCTTTCGGCTGGGGGTCGTCGCGGGCGTGGCTGCAGTCTCACTGCATTCCATGGGCATCTTGGCCCGGGTCTTTGTCGAGATTGTCGATGATATCCCGCCACCCCGCTTCGAGCCCTTTTCGTCAGGGAGTCGGACCACGGCCTTCGCCTATGTGGCCATGCCAACGGCGCTACGAAACTGGCGAACGTACGCAGTTATCCAGTTCGAAGCGAACGTCCGAGCCGGCCTGGTGCTGGGTATCGTGGGCATCGGCGGGCTGGGGGACGCTTTTCATACGAGTTTGAGCTACTGGAACCTGCCGCGAGCGGGTACTTTTTTGCTGGCGATGGTGGTGCTGACGACCGTGATCGACCGGATCAGTCGTCGCATTCGAGCGGGTCACTTGGCGCATCCCGGGCGCTCGTACTGAGCGATCGCGCCGGACCGCATGTCGCGGATGCCGGGAGTCCCGAGGCCGCGCGGCTGCGGCTTGGCCGTGCTTGTGGGCATTTGGGTCGGTTGAGTCGGCCGTTTGGGGTGGCTCGATTCACCAACCGTTGCCGCGCGGCCTCGGGCTCCATCGGAGTGCGGGGACAGCACGGCCCTTGCTCCAAGCCACCGCAACTCACGTCAACGGGTAGTAACAGCAGGAACGGTTGTCTGTGCTGCCGCGAAGACGGCAGTTGGCACACGAAACTCACGGGGGGCGCCACGCCGGCCCGGTTGCTGGCGCGGTACGGGCTGCTCGATTGGTTGAGCGAGGCCGCACAGACGTGACGACGCGGTGACGTGTAGACGCCGCCAAACGGCCGGACGGGACGAGCGCGAGGGTTGTTGCTAGGAGCCGCAATACCTACCATCACACACACCCCGATTTGACTATGCGCCACCCAACCTTGCACTACGCCCGTCGCGGGTTTTTCGTACTCGCGGTCTTGCGGCCACCTACGAGTGCCCACGCTGAGCCCGTGGCGGCTGACGCTTCCGCGGCCGAGCCCGCACAGCTCAGTGCGGACGCGGAAGAAACGGCTCGACGCAGCTTCGAACGCGGCCAGTCGCTATATGACACGCTGGACTACGAGGGCGCCATCGAGGCGTGGACCGAGACCTACGCGATGTTCCCCGACAGCGCGGAGTACACGTCGGTGCGCGGCACCGTGCTCTATGCCATCGCGCAAGCTCGGCTGGCGTTGTTCGGCGCCGATCAAGACGTCGAGCACCTGCGTCATGCTCAACGTCTTCTTGTGGCGTACAAATCCGGCCTCGCGGACAGCGACGTGGATGCGACCGCCGAGGTCGACAGCTGGATTCGTCGGGTCGAGGCGAAAATCGAGGAGGCTCAGCCGCAACCAAAGCCGAAGCCGACGCCAGCTGCTTCCCGTCCACCGGCCGACGTCCAAGCGGCGGACACGCCACCGTTGGTCGCGGCACCGCTTGCCTCGGCCTCGGACGACCCGCTCGTGCGCAACCGGGCGGATCGGCCCGGTCGAGGCCTGGTCCTAGCCGGAACGACGCTGGCAGTGCTGGGGGGCACGCTGGCCGCGGTGGGGGGCACCCTGGCCAGCGTACGCGCCCAGCAACGCAGCGACGAGGTGGATGCGGTCAACGCCGGGAATCCGGACCAACTCACGTTGGCTGAGGCCCAGGCCCTACACGACGAGGGGCGACGCGCCGAGATCTATCAAGCAATTTCCTTCGCAGGGGGGGGGGCCTTACTAGCCGCTGGAACCACTATGTTGATCGTCGGCCTCAAGCGGCGCGGGCCCGACCAGCGCGTCTCGTTGGTCCCCCATCTCAAGCCCCGAGTGGTCGGGCTGGTGCTCGAAGGGAGATTCTAGGCGATGTCGATTCTACACTACGTCCCTCGGGCCGTGCTCGCGCTGGCCGGGGTGGGGCAGCTTTCCGCCTGTTACAGCGCCTCGCTGGACCCGAATGCCACGGGCGTCTACGGCTGCGACGAGCCCTCGGACTGTGCCGACGGGCATATGTGTCTGTCGGGTGTTTGCACCGACGATCAAGGTCCCGAGTTGCGGATCGGTGGTCCGGAACCGCTGTCGAAGTTCAGCGCCGCCGAGCCTGTGTCGCTGTCTTTGTTTGTGCAGGGCAACCGGCTCAACCTCGGAGAGCCGGCGACAGCCGGACGCGATGGCGAGGGGTATCTCGAGGTGCGTGTCGACGGTGAGCGACGCGGTAACCTGATGACCACCGGCGACTTGGGGTTGGGCGTGAGCCAGAAGTTGGATCTGGGCGTGATGACCCCGGGCGGGCACCGGGTCGAGGTCTTGGCTTTCCATATCGATGGCACGGCGTTCGACAATCCGTCGGCTCGCGCGACGACGGTGTTCTGGGTCGACGACGGTCTCCCTCACGTGGTGATCGCCCGCCCATGGCCGGGCGATCGCTTCCCGCTCGAAGCGAAGATCGAGATGGAAGTGGTGGGGCTCAACTTCCACTTCGTCGATCCGAGTTTCGCGGCGGGCGACTCCGTCGATGGCGAGGGGCACACGCATGTGTATGCGGCGACGACCTACCCCGAGTGTTTGCCGAATTGTCTGTACAGCTATGCGCCGAACGGCTCAATCAAGCCGGTGGGGGAGGACCCGACGACCGTGGTGGTGGGGTCGCTGGACCCTCTGATGCTCGAGGCCGGCACGATTCCCCTGACCGCTTCGCTAAACTACTCGGGGCATCTACCCATACCATTCAAGTCGGAAGAAGACTGGCATCGCCCCGAATTGTTCGACGAGCTTGTCTACGACACCGTCGTGGTTGAACTCGTCGAATCGCGGTAGCGACACTTCAGAAACAGGCGGCACGTATCGTGAGTGATCAACTGGAACACAAGGACGTGGACGGTGTGGTGCCGTCTGGGGCGACAGCCCCGATGAACGCGAACGGGACTCCGTGCGCAGTGAAGGGCGGAGCGGCCGGACCCAGCGCAGGGACGGGCAGCGGTGCCGCGTCCGAGGTGGCGTCGACGATGGTCCGGGGACCGGATGCCAGCGGGTGCGCGGGGTTGGGGGCGCAGACCGGAGGCGCGTCCGATCTCGAGCTACCCGCGACGCGCGACGAACACGATGAGACCGATGCTGGGCGCCATGACTTGACGCCCGGCACCGTGCTCGCGGATCGCTATCGCATCGTCCGTCGAATCGGGGTTGGGGGCATGGGCGAGGTCTACTTGGCCGAGCATGTCGGCATCGAACGCCTGGTGGCGGTCAAGTTGGTGGGCCGAAACTTCGTGGCTCGCGAAGACCTCGTCGAGCGGTTCGAGGCCGAGGCCAAGGCCACGTCCCGGGTCAAGCATCCCAACATCGTCGACATCACCGACTTCGGTCGTACCGACGCTGGTGTTCCGTTTTTCGTCATGGAGTTCCTCGATGGGGAAGAGCTCGTCTCGCTGATGGAACGCGAAGGGCCGCTGGCCTGGCCGCGTGCGTTGGCCATCACCAAACAGTGTTGCCAAGCTCTCGAGGCGGCCCATCGGGCGGGCGTGATCCACCGCGATGTGAAACCGGAGAACTGCTTTTTGGTGCGAGATGCGTCGGGGCGGGAAGTGGTCAAGCTGCTAGATTTCGGGATCGCCAAGACCGATCGCACGCCCGTGGATCAGTCGTGGACCCAGATGGGGGTGCTGTTGGGAACCGCGGCGTACATGTCCCCCGAGCAAGCCCGAGGACGGACCACCGATGCTCGCAGCGATTTGTACTCGCTCGGGATCATCTTGTACGAGATGCTCGTCGGGCACGCCCCGTTCCTCGGAGACGACGCGATTGGCGTGCTCACGCAGCATCTTCGCGACGCGCCGCCGGCGTTCTCCGATGCGGCTCCCGAGCTCACACTCCCGGTCGGTTTGCAGCAGTTGGTGTTTCGAGCCATCGAGAAAAACCCGGACGATCGCTATCAAAGCGGCGAGGCGTTCGCGCGAGCGATTGCACAATTCGAGCGAGCCGAACTCCCCAGCGAACCGGTGGCGTTGCCCCCGGCCCTTCGCGACGATCCCGGTCGATCCGGCTCCCGCGATGGTGATCAACTGGAGGCGGAGCCGCGACGCGGTCGCCGTGGATTGGGCCTGGCCATTGCGATTTTGTCGGTGACCGCGGTCGTGTGGGCGGTGGCGCTGAATACCGGCGGCGGCTCGCGCGAGACCGGAGCCACGATTGCCGCCGCGGCGGCGGTGCCTCCCAACCGTCTGGTTCGGGCGGCCGTGCCGAAGGCGACGGCGGACGGGGGCGGCGCGCAGGTCACCGATACCGGCGCGGGGACCCACGACGATCCGGTGCCGATCCCGGCGAGCGACGAGCCGGTCCGGGACTTGCCGACGCCGGGTGTTGACGATACCTCGCGCGGTGGGGTTCGTGCTGACGCGGTCGCCATGGACGATCCACTCACCGTAGTCGAGCCCAAGCCCCGCGCAGTCGGCCCCGCGGCGAGCGACGCGGATGAAGACGATGCGTCCCGCCCAGATCGGGTGTCACGTGAACGATCGGACCGGCGGGACAAACGAGACAAACGAGACAAACGCAGCAAGCGTCGCCGTCGGGCCAAACGCGACCCCGCGCCAACCTCCAAGCCCGCGCCCGCGAACGAGGTGCTTGACGTGCACCGTCAGCTAGCCGGGATCGATCTCAGCTCTTGCCGCGGCAAAGGGGCGTTGCCCGGGATGAAGGTCAAAACGAGTGTCTCGTTCGACGCGGCGGGGCGCCTCGACCAGGTTCGCGTGCTCAAGCCGCTCGCCGGTTCGGCGCTGGCCGCTTGCATCGTGACCGCCGTCGAGCGCTCGCGGGTGCGACGGATGCCGGACGATGCCGAGGGACCGCTCGTGCACCATTTTCGCCTAGACTGACCGCCGCCGGCGGCACCGCGAACGATCGGGCGGGCGTTTCGTCGCGGGTCGTCTCCGCCGCCGTCCTCCAAGTCGCCACGAGGGCTCGGTGCGGGCGTTGTGGCCGGTCGCGTCTATTGGGCCGGCCGTCGTGCGGCACGATGACTCGATGGGCGAGGTAGCCCTATCGAGGGGGACGCAGCGGTTTCACTCCAGTCGCCACGAACACTCGGTGCGGGATCTCGAGTGCGCCGGGAAACTCGGCCTCGAGCAGATCGGCGAGCTCTGCGTCGAAGCGCTCGACCACTTGGGGCGCCATCGTGGCACCGACGCCGTTGCAGGCTCGCACCCGGCCTCGCCAGGATTGATGGGTAAACCGTACCGGCTCCACGTAGCTCAGACTCTCGACCTGGTGAAAGCCCGCCTGGTCCAAGTCGCGCACTTGGTCGGGGAAAATCGCGGTCTGTCCCGCCTTGTCCCATCGCGGGTTGTGCTTGAGGATCAATGCCTCGGTCTTGTCGGCCACGGTGCCGGGGAACGGTTGGTAGCTGAAGTTGGCGAGCACGGCCCGGCCACGGGGCGCCAGCACGCGGTAGATCTCCCGCGCGGCCGCCGGTCCGTCGAACCACCACCAGCATTGACCTGCGCTGACGAGGTCGAACGAGTCGTTGGCCTCTCCGGTTTGTTCCGCGCGAGCCTGGGTGAAGCGAACCTCGAGGCCGAGCGCGGTAGCCTGCTTGTTGGCGACGGCGAGCAACGGGGCGGAGATGTCCGATGCCGTGACGCTCAGGCCGCGACGGGCCCAGCCAAGACTGAGGGTGCCGGTGCCGGTGGCCAGATCGAGCGCTCGCATGTTGCGGTGTACCCAGCCCCGGGCGAACAGTCGATCGAAGAACCCATCGGGAAAGCCGGGACGGAATCGTTCGTAGTCTTCGGCCCGTCGGCCAAAGTCGACGGCGCGGCCTTGTGGATCCACCGGCGGCGCGAGTCCAGGCCGGGCGAGCCGATACTGATACATGGTACCGAACGCGCCGGGTGTCTCCCTCACCCGTTGAAACCCGAGTTTGTCGAGCACGCGGATCGAGGCCTGATTTGGCGCGTCGACCGATGCGAGTACCGACTCATGACCGAGCTGGTCCGTGGCGTGCCCGATCACCGCGCGGGCCATCTCCGTGGCGAGGCCGCGGTTGGTGTGCTCGGCTCGCACCGCGTAGATCAGTTGAGGCTCTGCGGATCCGGGGAATACGAGGAATCCACATACACCGATCGGCTCTTGGTCGGTTTGGTCCGGCCAAACCGCGAGCCACAGCCCGGCGCCGGTGCGGTCAAACAAGGCTTCACTGTCTACAATGCGCTGATGAATCCACCCATCGTCCATCGTTTCGCCGTCGAGGAGGTACTGTCGGACCGTCCGCTCGCGCAGGAGAGCCGCGAAGGACCGCTCGTCGGCGAAACCGAGGCGTCGGTAGGCGAGTCGGTCGGACTTACGCACGACGCGAGTATAGTCAGGTGAGTCGACGCTCCGCTTGTGCGAGCGCATCGACGCGGCCGGACGCTTCGAGTTCGGCCGTGCGGTGCCTTGTCTTTGCCTTGCCTGCCTCGGGCGGCCGAGTCACGTGCGGCGTGGGGTCGGCGCGGCCGTGGTCGGGTCCGCGTCATGGCGCGACAGCCGCGATCGCAGGTCTCGGGCGGGCGTGCCTTGGGCTCGCGCGTGGGCCCGCCACACGCTGTTTCAGCCGTCGTGGAGCGGGGTTAGGGGTGACCGGCGGCCCGTTTGCATAGGCCCGCGAAGATTATGGAGAGGACGGGCCCGGCGGGTCTCGGCGCCGCTAGTTTTCGCGGGGGTCGCTGTAGCATGACCCGATGCCCCGCCTCGTTTGCTCGCCGTTCCCTCGGTCCCGACCCGAATCCACCGAGCGCCCGCCGGTTCGATCACGGCGGCCGGCGTGGTGCGCTCGCTTGTTGATTGTCGGCTTCGCGGTCGCCGGACTGGCGCCGAGTCGCGGTGTCGCGGCGACGCCGTCCGCCTCCCCGCCGTCGCAGACGAATGCCTACTGGGTGTACTTCACGGACAAAGGCGTCCGCGGGCCCTTCAAGCGGGCGGCGTTGTTGGCCCGAGAGCGTGAGCTCTCGCCGCGTACGCTAGCTCGGCGCGCTCGGGTTCGGGACTTGCCGTTGGTCGACGAGCGCGACTTGGCGGTCGATCCGAGCTACGTGGCGACCGTGGTGCGGCTTGGGGCCGAGCTGCGCCACCCCTCCCGCTGGCTGAACGCGGTCAGCGTGAACGCGACGGCGCAGCAGGTGGAGGCGATCGCCGAGTTACCGTTCGTGCGAGCGACCGACCGGGTTGCTCGACATCAACGCGCTCCGTCTGTCCCCGCGCCACTGGCTGAGCCGGGGCCGGGTGATTCTTCTCGCCGTACGTCGGGCTCCGGCCACGATCTCGCGCGAATCGACGATCCGAGCGGCTGGGACTACGGTCGCGCGCTTGAGCAGGTCACAGCGATGGGCGTGCCGGACGCTCACGAGTGCGGGCTGACGGGTGCGGGGGTGATCGTGGGGGTCTTGGACGCTGGGTTCGGGTTGGACCATCCCGCGTTTGATGAGCTCGAGATTCTCGGCGAGCGAGACTTCGTCGACAACGACGACGATGTGGGTCAAGACATCGGCCACGGTACGTCGACGTTGTCTTTGGTCGCGGGCTGGGATCCCGGCACATTCATCAGCGTCGCGCCCAGAGTCTCGGTTTACGTGGCGCGAACCGAAGACGGCAGCCAGGAGGCGCCGATCGAGGAAGACAACTACGTGGCGGCGATCGAATGGATGGAAGGAGAAGGGGTCGATGTGACGAGTTCTTCGCTGAGCTACGTCGATTGGTACGAGCCTGAAGACTACGACGGCGACACGGCACCCACCTCACAGATCGTCGACATGGCGGTCGCCAACGGGGTTGTGTGCGTGACATCTGCCGGCAACCGTGGGCCCGGGGCGAGTACCTTGGGTGTGCCGAGCGATGCCCACGAAGTGCTGACAATCGGCGCCACGGACATGCAAGGCAACATCGCCGGCTTCTCGTCCCGGGGGCCGACGGCCGATGGTCGCATCAAGCCGGATCTGTGCGCACCGGGGTCGAGTGTGGCGCTGGCCCAAGGGGGCGGGGGCTACGGGAGCTCGAGCGGGACCAGTTTCTCAACGCCGTTGGTCGCGGGCGCGGTGGCGCTGCTGCTGGAGATGGATCCGGAGCTGACCCCGGACGACGTTGAGACGCTGCTCAAGGAGACGGCCCAACTCGATGGCGACCCCGACAACACCTACGGGTGGGGTTCGGTCGACATGATCGCCGCGACCGAGGAGCACTGCGATTGCGAGGATGTCGACGAGGATGGCTTCAAGGACGTCGAATGCGGTGGCGATGATTGCGACGACAGCGATCCGACCATCCACCCCGAAGCGGAGGAGGACTGCCAAGATGGTGCAGACAATGACTGCGATGGTGATGTCGATGGCGACGATGCGGACTGCGCAGACGATGACGACGACAATGACGATGACGATGACGACGACGACGACGATGATGACAATGACGACGATGATGATGATGATGACGACGATGATAATGACGACGATGGCGATGATGACGACGATGA
Source organism: Myxococcales bacterium FL481 (assembly GCA_006508105.1). Classification (GTDB taxonomy): domain Bacteria; phylum Myxococcota_A; class Polyangia; order Nannocystales; family Nannocystaceae; genus FL481. The sequence goes on from QKPP01000266.1 coordinate 32,426, forward strand.
TGATGACGATGATGATGATGACGATGACAATGATGACGACGATGATAATGACGACGATGGCGATGATGACGACGACAATGATGACGACGATGGCGATGATGATGACGAAGGTGGTGATGACGACGACAATGGCGGTGACGACGACGATGACGCTCCCGGTGCCGCCGGGGGCAATGACGAGGGTTGCGGGTGCGACGCGACGACGGGCCGGGGCTCCTCCACGTTGGCGGGCCTCGGCGGCCTATTGCTCACGTGGACCCGTCGTCGCCGTCGAGCCCGGCTCGACACCTAACGTCCTCGCTGGGCGAGCCCGACCCCGTCTCGGGGTCCGGTGCTCGCCGGCCGGGTCACGGTGACACCCATGTCTTTCGTCGAGTTACGCCCTACACCACCCGAGGATCTCCCTTGGATTGTCGCGCTCGAGAACGACCCCGAGGCCGCGAGGTTCATCACGGCCGAGTCACTGGGCGAGCACCAGCGGCTGAGCACGAGCCGAGATGCGTTTCACCTGAGCATTTGGCGTGACGGCACCGCCGTGGGCTATCTACTGTTGGTGCTGGACGGAGACGGCCACAGTGTCGAGTTGCGACGCATCGTCGTCGCGCGTCGCGGTCAAGGAATCGGACAAGCTGCGCTACGGGCCGCTGAACATTGGATTGTCGCTCGGCTCGGCCGCGGGCGCGTGTGGCTAGACGTGTTCTTGGCGAACGAACGCGGGCGCCACGTCTACGGCAAGCTCGGCTATCGCGAGTTCAAACGAGAGATGCACGCCAGGGGCATGCAGCTGTTTCTCGATAAAGAACTCCCGGCCTAGCGGCGGCACGCGAGCTGAGGCCCGCGCCGGCGGTCGTGCGCACGGCAGAGAGCCGGTTCGACGAGATGCGCGGCCGATCTTGCGTTCGTTTCCGCCCACGATGCGGGGTCAATCGATCTCGCTGAGCACCCAGTCCACGACCGCGTCTCGGCCTTCAAGGACATCCGACGCGAGCTCCGGGATTCGCACGTCAGGGTTGATGCTGCCAACCGCGAGATTCAGACGTCGGCGCCGAATGTTGCAGATATTCTCATCATGACAGCCGTCGCCCACGTCGTGCATTTGTCGAGCGTAAGACACCCCCCAGCCGGTCTCCGGCAATACGACCGGCGGGCCCATCTCCGCCCAGAATCGCTCTTTGTCTCCCGCACGGGTTCCCACCACTGTCGTTCGCCCGTCGTTTTTCCACTCGGGATAAAACGCCGTGTAGATTCCCGCACTAAACGTGGCGTGCGAGGTTAGAACATAGACGTGGTGGCGGCGAGGGAGCCATCGGTGCAGGCGACGAGCGAGTTTGCTGGTGTAGTCAGCACTTCCTCCTGGATTGTAGCGCTGGTCCCAGAGCACGTACCGCGGGCGATCCCGTTTCAAGCAGCGTTTGACCTGGTCGACGAACCCGCTGATTTCGACGCCGCCCGGGGAAGCATTCGATCGAAACTGTACGTGCGCGACGTCTCTGTCGGCCATGAGTCGATAGCGAAACAGATCCTCGGGCTCGTCGAGCGACCACGGCAAGTTTGTCTGGGCCTCGCCGAGCCAGCTTAGCCACCCTGGGCTCTCCTCTGCCAGCGGGTCGGGATGAAGCAGGCGATGCGGGTAGGCGTCGGTGTCGCTCTCGGTCGCCGGAGCTGCGACCATATGAATGACCTCTTGGTCCCCCGCGGTCAGCTGCACGGTCAGGGTCAAGATTGCTGGCGAGGGACTCAAGCCGGCCGCGAACAGCAGCGCAGGCGACAAAAACAGCCAGTTAGTCTCGTAGACGCGAAATCCCTCGTCGGTGTCGCCCGAGTACCGCTGCATCGCCGCCATCAGCTCGGTCGGGGTCAGGCCTGCGATCCGGAGGATCTTGGCCCCCAGCAACCTCGTGTGACCAGGCCCAGCCCGGACCACGACAAGACCATCCTCGAACCAGTAGGTTCGAATCGGCAGCCGCCCGAAGTGCTGGCGAATCGGCGCACGCCTGAGGCCGGAGTGAGCGTTGTCGGCGAAGGCGACAATCTCGGAGACGCGAAGATAAAACTCAGCGTCGCTCAACCGCTCCGCTTCCTCGGACAGCGCCGCCAACGCTTGCTCCGCGCTGGCTTGCGCGCCCTCGGGCCAACTCCGTTCGGCTACCAGCCATCGATCCAAACACGAAACGTCGGCCTCTCGAGGGGTGGTAGTGGGCAAGATGTCTTCGCACACTGGCGTTTGGTCCTCCTCGCCACAACCGGCGGTGACAACGAACAGGCACGAGAGCAACTGAGCATGAAGTGCCCACCAGACCGGCTCCCTTGCCACCCTCGCGCTTTCGCCCGGTCGGCTCGACACGGGAACCCGGTGATCCGGGCGAACTTGTCGCGCCGCGATGCGGCTTGGTTGTGGGCAGACGCCACTCGGCGCGGGCGTTCTTCGGGCGGCAGGGCGGGAGTGAGGCGACGAAGCGTCGTGGTTGTCTGAGTCCACGGACATGGAACACGCCGGCGACGTGGGACCGGTACTTCGCGCGATGAGCGCGATCTCTCGACGCGCGGGAGTGTCGCCGGTGGTCAGCTGGGTATCGTGTCGTGGCGCGATCAAGTCGATGAACGGGGCGGTCGAGTACGGCAAGGCGATCCGGGCCGGGTGGGGCCGGCAGCCACCGCTCCGCGTGTTGGGTCTGGTGATTCCGTTGCTCGCCTTCGCCGAGGTCGCGCGATGTGTGCATTCCAAGCGCCACGCTCAGCTCTGACGGCGCCGGCGAACCGGCGACCGCCCGCCTCGTGAGCCCCGGATGGAGCTACGAACTCATCGATCGCTGGACTCGCTTCACGACCGAAGCGTATGATCTCCCGTCGCGTGGCCTTCGTTCGCTTTGAGCCTCGATCACCTGGTCACCCGCTTTCAGGTTCCTGCAGCGGCCTGCAAGTGCCGCGTGACTCCGTCACGATGCTTGTCACAGGTCACTCCGGGAGTGAGCGGTGCCTCGCAGGGGCCGAGGAAGCTCAGCTTTCGATTGTTTGGACGGCCCCGGCATGACGCGATTGCGTTGCGTCCCTACATGGACCTGGCCATGGATCGTGTTTGGCGTCGTGTTGGGCTGCAACCGTGCGACCCCATCCTCGGGCCAGCCTTCCTCGTCAGCGCAGACGATCGACCCCCAACAAGCTCGGGAGCCCAGTCCAGCCACGGCAGCTGCGCCGGCTCAACCGACCACCGCCCCGGTTCCCCCGCTCGTGGTCATCCGGCGCTATCTTGATAGTCGCCTCGTCGTTCAAAGATTCTTGGGGGGAGCCCTGCTGCCCCGAAAAAACACGCAAGCCGCGGCGGGAATAAGCACCGGGGCTGATCTGAGGCTTGATTTTCTGATCCACCCCAACGGCTGCAATACGTCATTCCTAACCGACGAGATCATTGCTCTCAGCGACGCTACGGTTGCCCGAGGCACGGCGATGTGATCAACGCTGCCGGTACGCAGCCGCGAACTCGTTGGTTCGTCGGTTTGCACGCTACCTGCCGCCGTCGTGCCGCGGTTTCGCTTCGACTGGGTTTGTACGTCTATCGTTCGTCGATGGACGGGGTGTTCGAGGGCGAGTCGCTTGGCGGCGAAGAAGTCGTACGAAACCAAGCCGGGGTGCCCAAGGCGACGAGCACGAACAAGATCGCGCCGGCAACGAACAGCCAGACGTCGAGCCACGGGTACAGCATGCCGCCGACGACCAGCCCGAGGATGCTGGCAAACGAGCCGGCGCTGGTTGCCGCGCCCTGCACCGTGCCCTGGTCGGCTTCGCCGGCCACGTCGGCGAGGCGCGCTTGGAACGTTGGCCAGGCCAGGCCGTTGCCCACGGCGAACAACACGGCTCCGCTGTAAAGGGCCCCCGGCTGCGGGAACGAAAAGGCCACAAACGCGGCCACCAGGGCCATCATGCCGAGGCCGAATACCGCGGGGGGAGGCAGCCGAGCTGACACGACGCGAAGCCCGGGCCCCTGGGCGACGATCATCACTCCGGACATCACCGCGAAGAACGAGCCCATGTGCGTCGCGTCCCAGTGCAACGCAATATCGGCATGGACGGGAAAACCGGCGTAGAAGAGATTGAACGCCAAGAATTGAACGAACGTCGCGGTGATGAGGGCGGCCACGATCGGCCGCTTGAGCACAGAGGGTCGCGCCGCTGGTATGGAGCGATCACACCGTCGGTGCTGCTGGCCGAGAATCCGAGTCACGGCGGGTTGGCTGGGGGGTCCGAGCGGGCAACGTCCTGGTGGCTCCCGGAGCGCGAGACACATCGCCGTCGCCACGGCCGAGATCACCAGCGCCGCGCTGACGGGACCGGCGTAGCCCCACGACGTGGCCCCGAGGACCCCGCCCACCGCGGGTCCGAGAGCAAATCCCAGGGACGCGGCCATGCCCATCCGACCGAAGGCGACTTGGCGCGCGGCTTGATCGTCGCGGGTCAGGTCAGCGACATAGGCATTGGCGACCGAGATGTTGCCGCCGGTGACCCCGTCGAGGGCCCGCGCCACGAACACGAGTAGCAACGGAATGGTCATGGAGGCACCGGCGAACGTGCCCACGGATTCCGCGGGCAAGGCCAAGGCCGTCAGGAACACCAGCCAGGCCAACATCGTGCCGGCCTGACTCAACAAGAGGATCGGCCGCCGACCAAGGCGGTCGGACCAGCGGCCAAGCACCGGCGCGCCGACCAGCTGACACGCTGAGTACGCGGCCCCAACGAAGCCGTAGGTCCATGACGCGCCGCCAAAGTCCGCGACGAGAAAGACGAGAAAGGGCAGGACGATCGAGTAGCCGAGGGTGCCGATAAACTGCACGGCCAAAATCGGCGCAAATCGTCGCCACTGTCGACGAGGGGTCGGACTCGCCATGCGTAGGCAAGGTAGCAGCCTCGCCGGCTCTCGACGGTGACGAGCCAGCTGGGAGGACCCCGCACTGCGCGCGAGGACCGGCGACGCTGGGTGAGGTCGCCGCGAACCGCTTGGCGCCACGATTCGAGCGACGCCGGAATCAGCCCCGGCCACAGCGATTCGGGGCCGAACCCGGGTTCGGCGTGCGGCACCCCGTGGCCTATCGGCGGGACCTGTCGCCGGGAGGTTCGCGTGAGAGCGGGCGACGACCGTGGTCGGCGCGATCTGTTCTGCCGACGGAGGAGGGTCCGGCCCTCTCGGCGCCGCGCCCGGATCGGCGGCGGCGGGGGCCGATTCGGCGTCGCGCGACCCAGTCACTTGGCGGCAGGCTCGGCCACGACGGGCGTCAGCGATGCGCCGCGTGGTGGCGCTTGGCGGCATGAACCGTCGCGTGGACGCGATGGGTCACGCAGGGTTGTTGGAGCAACGACTCGAGTTCGGCCTTGGGCAGCCGGGGCCACGACCATACCTGGTGCTGGACACTCTCACCGCGGCGAAGCTCCCCGCGGGGCGCCACTAGCCACGGCCAGGTGCGGGCGGGGGTCGGCAGGGCCTGGCCGTACAGGAGATCATCGCTCAGCTCCACCCGTTGCTGGCGGTCGCGGTACTCGGCGCGGACGTCGGTGATCAAGCACACGCAGGATGGCGTGGAGGCGAGCGCGTGCAGATGGGCGCGCACGATCGCCTGGGCCCAGGGCAGCGCAAGCGTCTCCGTGACCTTGTGCACGCGGCAGGCGTAGCGTACGGGCAAAATCGCCAGCTGCGAAAGCAGGTTCAAGGAGATGACGAGGTCGGGGGCGCGGTCAGTCAGCACGGGGAGCTGCGACGATGGTTCGGGCAAGGGGGCTCGTCGGTTGGATTGCACCAGTGGTGCGAGCGTTCCCGATAGATCCAGGCGGTGGAGTCTCACTCGTCGGTCTCCGGAGAAGCGGCGAACGATCCGAAGGGGATGCACGATGTCGACAAGGTCGATGCGATCAAATCGCTCCATCAAGCGGTCGATCGGCAGATCCGTCAGCGGTCCCGATCCGAGGACCATCACGTGTCGCCGTCGGTCGCACGTCGCGACTGCGTCCAAGATGGTCGCGTGGCAAGCTCGAACGTGGTCTCGCCAGGCGCGTCGGCATCGCTTCGCCCGGGCTTCGAGCGCGATCGTTTCGTGCAGGTGGCCCGTCCTCCGAGCGTGGGACGGGCAGGGCGTCGTCAAGTACTGCCAGACCTCTGCGAGCATGCGACAAGACGATGGTGCGACGGCAGCCCTCGCCCGGCCCGGGGCTCATCCGCGCCCGCGCTCGTGGAGCGCGATCTAGGACCGGTCGAACTCGTCGTCGGGGTCGCGCGGCTGGATGAGGTGACGAAAGGTGCCGCGAAGCGTCGCGGCGTGCGGCGATCCCAGTTGAAGCTCGAAGCGGCCGCAGGTCGTTTCGCCGGACCCGTAGGCAACCGCGTGCACCGATACGGAACCGCTGAGCTCGTCGTCGTCGATCCAGGTGGTGGGAGCCGGCACGGATCCATCGGTCGCATAGTGCCAATACAGCAGGTCGGCCTCGCCCAACCCGACCGTCCGATCTCCGTGCGAGCCCGTCGGGATGGCCAGCCACGCCACGGCGCGACTGGAACTCGTCAGCGAGGGATCCACGCGGCTTCGTAACGCAAAGCGCACGGTCCCCTGCGAGGGGCCCGGCCCCGTGGTGGCCGGCCCGCTTGCGACCAGCTCGATCGCGGTGCCGTCGGCCCAGACGAGTTCCGCCTGGGGCCGAAAGCCGTCGCAGCGTGAGTGGGACCCGCGACCGGGCGGAGGCGCCGGCGCCTCGGCGTGTACATTGACCGCCAACCTCGCCTCGTGAGCGGGCAACCGCTCGCCAAGGCAGCTCGAGCTGACCGTGAGGAGACCGAAAACGGCCGCTGCGGGGAGGTAGGAGTCAAGATGCATACTGCGACAGCCTTGTCATAGTGCAGGTGCCTCGGCCGTCGCCGATCGATCATGCTGGTCGCGATTTTTTTGCGTTGCACCTCGACGCGCGGGGAAGCCTTGCATGCGTCCGCGGCCCGGGCCCGGCCACGGGCGCCGGTCGGCGTGGAGACAGCGCGTGGGTCGATGCCTGGATCGCCCCGCAGGCTGCTAAGAGCGGCGTGCGGTGGAGGAACCGCGTTGCCGGGGCCGGCTCGCGTGGCTACCGCGGCGCGTCCGGTAGCCTATTCTTTCGTTCGGACCGTTGCGCAATGCTGGGATAGCGCGTGGTCGAGCCGCGTGGCTAAATCAAAGCATGAAGCGCTTGCTCTCCACGTTTCTCGTCATGGCCCCTTGTTGGGCGTTGTCCGCCGGCTGCGATGACCCTTCAGACGGCGCGACGGACGGCGACGATGACGAAGACGCGCTCGGTGACGATGACGATGACGATGACGATGACGTCGGTGACGACGACGATGATGCCGGCGACCCGGACCCCGGGGCCGGTGATCTGGACTGCACCACGATCGAGCCGACCGCCGGAGACGTCGTCGTCGGCAGCGTGCTCAACGATTTCTCCCTGGTCGATCAGGACGGGGTGACGCACACGCTGCACGGGAACTGCAACGGCACGACGGTGCTGTTCCAAACGGCCGCCTGGTGAAGCACCTGCCGCAAAGACATTCCCGTGTTGGAAAGCAAATACAACGAGTTTATGGGCGCAGGTCTGCAAGTGTTCGTGCTGATGGGGGAGGGGCTTGTCACCCAGGTCCCCCCCACGGCCGATGAACTTCGCATCTGGACCGACGAAGGCGCGTCGTTCCCGATTTTGAACGACCCGCTGTACCAGCACAGCCAAGAGTATGTCGGCGGCATCAGTCTCGGTTCCGCGCTGGTGGTGGGTCCGGGGGTGAAGGTGGCCGTCAAGCCCGTGATGGATTTGCACGGCATTGCCCCGGTTGCGCCCTAGTGCGCGTCAGATCAGTTGCGAGGCCCATGTTCATGCAGATGCATCATTTTTTTCGTCGGCTGCCCGGGGCGGCGATCGGGTTGTCAGTGGCGCTCGGATCGGTTTCTTGTCAGGACTCTTCCTCGGATGGGGGCAGCCAAGACGACGATAACGGCCAAGACGACGACGACGACGACGCGACCGACGACGACGACGACGACGACGACGAGACCAGCGGGGACGACGACGAGACCAGCGGGGACGACGACGAACCGTCCGGCACCGGAGGTGATGACGACGGCACGCCAGATGGTCCCGAGGACGGAGAGGTCGAACTGCGCATCCCATTTCGGTTGGTCGCCGGGGACGAGCCTGTGGCTTGCGATGAGCCGGTGGAGGGCATTGGGACGGGTGAGGACCCGCCGCCGCTCCAGTTGATCGACGCGGGGCTGTTCCTCCACGGCTTTTCGCTGGTCGATGGCGACGGGGAGGATGTTCCGTTTCGCCTGCATCAAGGCGGCGACTGGCAGCTCGATAGCCTGGTTTTACTGGACTTCGCGACAGACGCCGGGCCGTGGTGCGAGGCGATCAACAGCCCTGAGACGAACACCGAGGTCTTGGGGTACGTCGCGGAGGATGCCGATGTGGCCGGGGTCCAGTTCCACTTGGGGGTACCCGACGCGCTCAACCATCTCAGCGTCCTCGATGCCGATCCGCCGCTGAGCGTCGCCCGGATGTTTTGGAGCTGGACCGCGGGTTATCGCTACCTCAAGCTCGACTTCGGGCTTGAGCGCGACGGGACGGAGGGCATGTTCCTGTTTCACCCCGGCGCCGAGGGGTGCGATCTGACGGACGACGAGTACCATTGCGACGACTACCGCAATGCAGCCTATCAGGTGGCTCTCGACCCGAGCGAGGAGGCCGTCGCGCTTGACATCGCAGTGCTGTGGGGACAAGTGGATCTGATGCAGTCTGGGGGGTGCATGGGCAGCGGGGTCGTGCCGGTGCCGGACGGGGAGGACGGGGAGACGGTTTGTCCGACGATCTATGGCGAGATCGGGCTCGACATCGCGGACATGCCGGCGGTCGAAACGGGCGAACACCCGGCGTTTCGTGCGATGGCCCTGGACTAGCCCTCGTGGCCGAGAACGTCGCGATCCGTTTCGCGGTTCTGCTCGCCGCCGGGGCGCTCGCATGCTCATACGGAGATGGAGCGGCTCGAAGCGACGTCGACCCCACCTGGGGAGGCGCGCTCGAGTCTTCGACTGGCGACGCCCAAGCTTGGGCGTGGGACCTCCCGCGCGGAGTCGACCCGCCCCCACAACGAGCTGAAAACCCCACGACGGCGGCCAAAGTCGCGCTGGGGCGCCAGCTGTTCTACGACCCGACGCTCTCGGGCAATGAAACCTACGCCTGTGCGACTTGCCACGAGCAAGCGCTGGCGTTCACGGACGGGATGCCCGTTTCGACCGGCTCCACCGGCGAGCAGACCAGCCGCAACGCGCCGTCGCTGGTCAACAGCGCGTACGCGTCGTTTCTGACGTGGAGCAATCTCGTGTTACGTGACATGGAGGCCCACGCCATCGTGCCGCTGTTCAACGACCAGCCCATCGAGATGGGGGCGTCGTTTTTCCAAGACGAGATCATCGAACGGCTCGCCGCCCAGGAGCGCTACGTCGTGGACTTCGCCGTGGCGTTTCCGGAGCGACCTTCGCCCGAACAGATCTCATGGACCACGATCGTCGACGCGTTGTCTGCGTTTCAGCGATCGCTGGTGTCGTTTGAGTCGCCCTACGATCGCTGGTTGGATGGCGACGCGTCCGCGCTCACGCCCGAGGCGAGACGGGGTCTGACGTTGTTTACCTCCCCGCGCCTCGGCTGCAGTCGCTGCCATGCGGGGCGTCTGCAGTCGCTGGCATTTCCGACTCGCGCGGACGAACGCCCAGCGCACTGGTCCGAGCTGTTCCGCAACACGGGGTTGTACAACGTCGATGGTCGCTACCCGCAAGCCAACCCCGGCATCGTCGAGTTTACGGGGGACCCGGGCGACGACGGCAAGCATCGGATTCCCAGCCTCCGCAACGTCGCTCTCACTGCGCCCTACATGCACGACGGCTCGATCCCAACTCTCGACGCGGTCCTCGACCACTATGCAGCCGGGGGTCGCACACTCGACGGCATGCACGCCGGTGTCGGGGCGGACCATCCCAACAAAGATGCGCTGGTCAGCGGGTTTGAACTTGCTGCATGCGACCGCCGCGATCTCATCGCGTTCCTGCTGAGCCTGACGGACGAATCGGTGCTCAAAAACCCGCAATTGTCAGATCCGGCCGGCGGGCCGTGAGGGGAAGTGCATAGCGGTTGTCGGTTCAGCCACCGGCTTGTGCACGCATGAGTCGGCTGCGCGAGCATCAGCGCGGGTCGGCGGGTGCCTCGCGCGCCGAGTGACCGAGTCGGTGCTTGCGACCACGGGGGCTTTCCGCAACTCTCCCGTCGGCTCTATGTGTTTCGGCTCGCCCCGGGGTCCCTCGCAAGGCCCGTTCATCTCCCGGCTCGGCGCTCGTCGCGGGCTCGTGCGGACGCTCGCGGTCGGGCCGGCCGCGCTACCGTTTCGAGTATGTGACGTTTGGAGGAAGATGTGACCCAGCTGACTTGCCCATCGCTAGATGAGAGCCGCCTCGTGGGTGGTGAGTATGGGTTCGAGGCCCGGTACTGCGCCTACTACTGCGAAGAGAACATCTGGCAGTTGTGTGAACGCCTGCGGTCGAGGTGCGACCGGGCCGCAGTGTGCGTCGTGTCGAGCCGGCAGCAGCGAGTGGCGATGTGGCGGCAGCAGGCCGCAGCCGCGGCCGGGTTGCCCGTGGTGTGGGACTACCACGTGGTGATGGCCTGCCGTCGCCCGGCCCAGCGGTGGGAGATCATCGATCTCGACTCGTTGTTGCCGCGTCCGGTAGATGCCGTTGCGTACCTGGACGCGACGTTTCCCCGTGGGCACCGCGTGCCGGCGGAGCTCACTCCGATGTTTCGCTGGATCGATGCCGAGCAGTATCGAGACATTCTTCGCAGCGACCGTCGTCACATGCGGGATGCGGAGGGCAGGTTTCGTCGACCGCCGCCGCCGTGGCCGGCGATCGGTCAACAGGGGACGCGCGGAAGCAACTTGGCGTTGCTCACCGACATGAGCCAGCAAACCGTCGGTGAGCTGGTGGACTTGGCGACGTTGCGCCGTTTGGTCGGCTGAGCGGTACGGGACCGCCGTGGCCACCAGCGTGGTCGGCCGAGCCGGCGGACCTTTCGGCCGCGACCTGGGCGAGACCCGCCTCAAGCTTCGGTTCCGCCGGCTACATGTTGCGACGGTACTGCCCGCCCACGCGGTAGAGTGCCCGGGAGAGCTGTCCTAGGCTGCAAACCTTCCCGGCCTCCATCAGGGCGGTGAACGTGTTGTCGTGGCGAGTGGCCGCGTCTTGGAGCGCTTCGAGAGCGGCCGGGGCCGTTTCGACGTTTCGCTGGTGAAAAGCCTGGAGCGAGCGGATCGCGTACTCCTTCTCCTCGGATGTCGACCGGATCACTTCGTCGGGCACGATGGTCGGCGAGCCGCGCGAGTCGAGGAAGGTGTTGACGCCCACGATCGGCATCTCACCGCTGTGCTTGAGCGATTCGTAGTGTAGCGACTCCTCTTGGATCTTCGTGCGTTGGTACATGCGCTCCATGGCTCCGAGCACGCCGCCTCGCTCGGTGATGCGACGAAACTCGGCCAACACCGCCTGCTCGACGCGATCGGTGAGTTCCTCGATGACAAACGCGCCCTGGAGCGGGTTTTCGTTCTTCGCCAAGCCGAGCTCTTTGTTGATAATGAGCTGGATAGCAAGGGCTCGGCGAACGCTTTCCTCGGTGGGCGTGGTGATCGCCTCGTCGTACGCATTTGTGTGTAGCGAGTTACAGTTGTCGTAGAGCGCGTACAAGGCTTGGAGCGTGGTGCGGATATCATTGAACGCGATCTCTTGGGCGTGCAGCGAACGGCCTGATGTTTGAATATGATACTTGAGCATCTGCGAGCGGGCGTTGGCGCCGTACTTGTTGCGCAATGCCTTGGCCCAGATTCGCCGGGCGACCCGGCCGATGACCGCGTACTCGGGGTCGACGCCATTGGAGAAGAAGTACGACAGACTCGGGGCGAAGCTGTCGATGGGCATCCCTCGGCTGAGGTAGTACTCCACGTAGGTGAAGCCATTCGCCAAGGTGAACGCCAACTGAGTGATGGGGTTCGCGCCCGCCTCAGCAATATGATAGCCCGAGATCGAGACCGAGTAGAAGTTTCGTACGTTGTGGTCGACGAAGTACTGCTGAATATCGCCCATCATGCGCAAGGCGAACTCCGTCGAGAAAATGCAGGTGTTTTGTGCCTGGTCTTCTTTCAAAATGTCGGCCTGTACGGTACCGCGGACGCGGGAGAGCACATCGGCTTTGATCTTGTCGTACGTATCGCGGGGCAGCACCTGATCACCGCTGGCACCGAGCAGCATGAGGCCCAGCCCGTCGCTACTGTCGGGGCACTCGCCTTGGTAGCGGGGGCGAGGGAGGCCGCGCTCGGCGTAGCGGGCGTCGATCAGCTCGCGGACGCGTTCGGTTTGCCCGGTCTCTCGGATGTGGCGCTCACACTGCTGGTCGATGGCTGCGTTCATGAAGAAGGCCAACAGCATCGGCGCGGGGCCGTTGATCGTCATCGAGACCGAGGTTTTCGGATCGATGAGATCAAAACCGCTGTAGAGCTTTTTGGCGTCGTCGACCGTGGCGACACTCACCCCCGCGTTGCCGATTTTTCCGTAGATGTCTGGGCGGTGGTCGGGGTCTTCTCCGTACAAGGTGACCGAGTCGAACGCGGTCGACAGGCGAGCGGCCGGCATGTTGCGCGAGACGTAGTGAAACCGTTTGTTCGTGCGCTCAGGGCCGCCTTCGCCGGCGAACATGCGCGCCGGATCCTCGCCGGTACGTTTGAGGGGAAACACTCCCGCCGCGTAGGGGAACGAGCCCGGCACATTTTCTCGTAGCTGCCAGGCCAAGATATCGCCCCAATCGCGGTAGCGGGGCAGGGCGACTTTGGGGACCTCCAGCTTGCTCAGCGAAGTGGTCGTCAGGTCGAGTTTGACGGTTTTGTCGCGGACGCGAAACTCATATTCACGGGCCGCGTAGCGGGCCAACAGGCTCGGCCAGCCCTCGAGAAGCCCCCGACAATCGCCGGGTAGCTGGTCGCGGGCCTCGTGGTAGCGCTCGCGGAGCTGGCCGATCGTGTCATCGTCGTGCTCGGCGGCTTCGATCACTGCGCCCATGGTGGTGGCCGTCTGGTCCGGATCACCGCGCAGCAGATCGATGGTGCCGCGGAGGGCGAACATGCGCCGGGCCAACTCGCTTTGCCGACGCACGAATTCGTCGTACGCATCGCTCGACTCCGCGATCTCGGCGAGGTACCGCGTGCGCGCGGCCGGGATCACCGCGTGCCGCTCGGCATCGGCCGCCTGGAGCGTCGCGGTGGACCGCAAGGGGGCGCCGGTACGGGCGACGATGGTGGCGAGAAGCCGCCGGTACAGCTCGTTGGTGCCGGGGTCGTTGAACTGTGACGCGACGGTCCCAATCACCGCAAGTTCGTCCTCGGAGGCGTCGAAACGCTGCTGGTTGCGGCGAACCTGACGTCGAACGTCGCGCAACGCGTCCTCCGACCCGCGTTTGTCGAATTTGTTGATGGCGACGACGTCGGCGTAGTCCAACATGTCGATCTTTTCGAGTTGGGTGGCGGCGCCGTACTCTGAGGTCATCACATACAGCGCAACATCGCAGTGGTCGGTGACCGCGCTGTCGGATTGGCCGATACCCGAAGTCTCGACAATGATGAGGTCAAAGCTCGCGGCTTTGCACACTTCGATGGCTTCTTGAACGTGCTTGCTGAGGGCGAGGTGCGAGCGTCGCGTGGCCAACGAACGCATGTAGACCCGCGGATTGTCGATCGCGTTCATTCGGATGCGATCACCGAGCAGCGCCCCACCGGTTCTTCGTTTCGACGGGTCGATCGAGATGATCGCGAGGTGTTTGTCCGCGAAGTCGAGGAGAAAGCGGCGCACGAGCTCGTCGACCAAACTCGACTTGCCCGACCCGCCGGTGCCGGTCACGCCCAGCACCGGTACCGGGTGGGCGTTGACGACCTGGCCCAGTCGCGGTTCGATCTCCGCGAACCGGTCCGGGTCGTTTTCGGCGGCGGAGATGAGCTTGGCGAGCAAGCTCGGGTCTTTGTCGCGCAGGTCGGCGACGCGGCTCGGTTCGAACGGCTGGGTGACGACGGGCCGACAGCGGGCCAACAGGTCGTCGATCATGCCCTGTAGGCCCATCGCGCGCCCGTCGTCAGGGGAGTAGATGCGCGCGATGCCGTAGCGGTGCAGTTCGTCGATCTCGGAGGGCAAGATGGTACCGCCGCCCCCGCCGAAGATCGCGATCGACTCGGCGCCGCGCTCAACCAACAGGTCGCGCATGTACTTGAAGTACTCGACGTGCCCGCCCTGATAGGATGTGATGGCGATGCCGTGGGCGTCCTCGGCGATGGCACAGTTGACGATCTCGGCGACAGAGCGGTTGTGGCCGAGATGGATCACCTCCGCTCCCGAGGCCTGTAGGACGCGGCGCATGACGTTGATCGCCGCGTCGTGTCCGTCGAACAGCGAGGCCGCGGTGACGATGCGCACCGGGGGGGTCGGCGTCGCGGGAACCGGTGGTGGTGGAGCCGCGGTGGGGGTCGAAGGGTGGCGGTCGGCGGTCACGGTACCTAGGGATACCGCAGATTCACGGGCGGGGCGGTCGAGCGCACCGTTTCGGAGGCTGGTGCCGGCTCGTGTCGAGGCGACCCCGCCCCGGCGGCTCGAACATCGGGGCGCCTCGACGTCGACTCGAGGAGGAGTCGAGGGTCCGGAACCGGTCCATCCGGATTCGTCCCGTCATCGTAGCCAGCGCGCTCATCGCTGGAGCGAACGTCCGGGTGCGAGGTTCGGGTCACGACAACTTTGGAGCGAGTCACGGTCATCATCGGGGACCTCGCAGAGCCGCGCCGCGCCGCGCCGCGGCTCGGCGAGAAATCGGGTGGTGGCGGTGCGGTGCGGTGCGGTGCGGCGCCGCGAGCGAGCCGAGCACCGGGGGGGCTCGGCCCCGAGGTTGTAGGGGGCGGCAGACTCGAGTTACACCGGCCAGACCATGGGTGATCCACTGCACCCCGGCCCGCGACGGCCGGGCGTCGCCGCTTCCGCGATTTCTGTGGTGGTGCCCACTTACCAGCGGGCTGAGTTGACATGCCGCGCGCTGCGTTCGGTGGTGGCGCAGACGGAGGCCCCCGGTGAGATCATCCTGGTCGACGATGGTTCAAGTGATGGGACCGCCGAGCGCGTGCACGAGCAGTTCCCGCAGGTCCGGGTAATTGTACAGAGCAATCGCGGGGTCAGTGCCGCTCGCAATCGAGGGATCCGAGACGCCCGGGGGGAGCTGGTCGCCTTGCTCGACTCCGACGACGAGTGGCACCCCGACAAGCTCGCGCGCCAGGTTCATGCCCTATCGGCCGCCCCGTGGGCCCGTTTGTGCCACACGGACGAGGTTTGGGTCCGCCGCGGTCGTCGCGTCAATCCCATGCGCAAGCACCAAAAGTTCGGCGGTTGGATCTACGATAAGTGCCTCCCGCTTTGCGCGATCTCGCCGTCATCCGTCCTCGTGTTCCGCTCGCTATTGGAGGAGGTGGGCGGGTTTGATGAAGACCTGCCCGCGTGCGAGGACTACGACCTGTGGCTGCGGATCTGTGCCCGACACCCGGTGTTGTTTGTCCCGGAGGCACTGTTGACGAAGTACGGCGGACACGACGATCAGCTGTCGCGCCGCTACGTGGGCATGGATCGTTTTCGTATCGTCGCGCTCGAGCGGATGCTCGACTCCGGTTGTCTCGACGACGGTCAGCGGCGCGCGACGCTTGACACCTTGCGTCGCAAGGCCGCGGTGTTCGCCAACGGTGCGCGCAAGCGAGGTCGAATCGACGCCGCCGAGGTGGTTGAGGGCAAGTGGGCTCGCTTCGCGTCGGAATGGGCTCAAGCCACGGTGGAGGCCGATGACCGGCGGTAGATTCGGTGGCGACGCCTCGCTCGAGCGGGTTGAAGAGGGGGGGGACGCCGGGCGGACGGTTGCGGGTCCCCGCGAGGAGCGGCCCGGGCCGGTCGGGCGGGGGCCGACACGCCGCGATGAGACGCCTGCGGACGGCCGGGCCGACTCGGACGTCCGTGGCATCGTCTGTTTGGCCACGGCCCACCTGGCCGAGGCGCGCCCGCTGGTGAACCACTGGGGACTGTCGCGGGCTCCGGGGGATGGATGCCCCGTGTTCGAAGGCGACGACATCTGGCTGGTGGTCACCGGCCAGGGTCGTGTCGCCATGGCGGCCGGGGTGGGCTACTTGTGGGGACGGCTGGGGGCGCCGCGCGGTGCCGCGTGGATCAATGTGGGCACGGCCGGACACGCACAGCATGACCCCGGCTGCGTTCGTTTGGCGAATCGGTTGCGGGATACCGCGACCGGGCGCGTAGAGTTTCCCTCGTTGACCTACCGTCGGCCGTGTCCGACAGCGGCTATCGCCACGGTGGACCAGCCGTCGGCGGAGTACCCGGCGGGTGAGTTGGTCGACATGGAGGCCGCTGCCTTCTTCGAGGCGACTTGCCGGCAGAGCACCCGGGAGCTGGTGGCCGTGCTCAAGGTGGTCTCGGACAACGCTCACACGCCGTTTTCGCACGAGCGCGTCCCCGCGTTGCTCGACGAGCTCCTCTCGCCCCTCACGGCGGTGGTGTCCCAGTTGCATGAGGCGAGCCGAGCGGTTCGTCGCACCGCGCTCGCGCCCCCGCACTACGACGACCTCGTCGCCGCGTGGCGACTCACGGTGTCGCGCCGTCATCTGCTGCGCCGTCAGCTGTGGCGCCTCGCCGCGTTGGCCCCTGAGATCGACGTGACCACCGCGGTCGCCGATGCCCGCGACGGGCGTGAGGTCGTCGCCCGGGTGGAGCGTCTCGCCGAGCGGGTCAGCTTGGCGCGCGGGGTGAGGGTTCGATGACCGACATCATCTACGTGGAGGACGACATTCGGGATCACCCACGCACCGTGGCGATCCTCGCCCGGTATCCGCAGGCGGAGATCGTCGCTTGCGACCGCTACCAAGCGGTGTTCAATCGCCGCGACCAGAACTTCCGCCTGCAAAAACGGCGACCGTCGCTCATCTTGGCCCGCAAGCACGAGGGCCACGTACTCGCGGCCCCGGCCGGCTACGGCATCGGCGGAACGCGAAATTTCTACTTTTCGCACATGTACAACTGTGTGTTCGATTGTCAGTACTGCTTTTTGCAGGGCATGTTTCAGTCGGCGCACTACGTGGTGTTCGTCAACTTCGAGGATTTTGCGCGGGCCATTGCGACCGAGCACCGGCGGGGGAACGGCGAGCCGACGTATTTTTACTCCGGCTACGATTGCGACTCACTGGCGTTCGATGCCACGACCGGGTTCGTCGATGCGTTCCTGCCCACGTTTGCGGACCTGCCGGGCGCGTGGCTCGAGCTGCGCACCAAAAGCGTCGCGGTTTCTCGGCTGCTCGCGCGCCCCGCGATGGACAACGTGGTCGTCGCGTTCAGTCTGGGACCCTCAGAACTGTCCGAGGGGGTCGAGGTCGGCGTCCCGTCGGTGGATCGGCGGCTCGAGGCCGCTCGTCGTCTCGCAGCGGCGGGATGGCCCATCGGGTTGCGATTCGACCCCGTGCTCTACGACCCGGCGTACGTCGAGCTGTACAACCGATTGTTTGAGCGGGTGTTTGCCGTGATTCCGGCCGAGCGCGTACATTCGGTCAGTATTGGACCGTTGCGGTTTCCCAAGGCCATGTTCGACACGATCTGGCGGCAGCAGCCGCAGGGCCGCGTGTTGTCGGGACCGCTGACGCGACGCGGCAACATGATGTCGTACGCACCCCAGCTCGAGCAGCAGATGCACCGGTTTTGCGTCGACGCGGTCTCGCAGTACATGCCGCCCGAACGGTTGTTTGCTTGCTTGCCACCGGAGTGGGCCGGGTGAACGGCGAGCCGGTCGCGACGCCGCCGGTGCCGACCGCGAGGCGCCGTACGGTCGTCGTCACGGGGGCCAGTCGAGGTATCGGCGCAGCGATTCGCGATCGCCTGCTCGCGCGTGGGCATACGGTGATCGGCATCGGGCGAACGGTCGCTGCGCTCCCGGGGCAACCACGCTTTGTTCCCGTCGCGCTCGACCTGGCGCAGCTCGACGCCCTTCCGGATCGGTTGGCCGAGTTGCTGACGAACCACCCTCAACTGGATGGGCTTGTTGCGAACGCGGGGGCCGGACGTTTCGGCCATCTCGAGCAACACAACGCGTTGGCGATCCGGCGCGCGGTCGAGCTCAATCTGCTCAGTCCAATGCTCGTGGTACGGGCCTTGTTGCCGGCGTTACGCCGCAACGCGCCGGCCGACGTCGTGCTGATGGGCTCCGAGGCGGCGCTTCGCGGGAGTCGACGCGGGTGTTTGTACAGCGCCGCGAAGTTCGGGCTTCGCGGGTTCGCCCAGGCGTTGCGCGCCGAGTGTGCTGCCGGTGGCGTACGGGTCACCCAAGTCCACCCGGGATTGGTACGCACATCGTTCTTCGACGACCTCGATTTCGCGCCGGGTGAGGCCCCCGAGCATGCGATATTGCCGGGCGACGTGGCCGAGGCCGTCGACAGCATCTTGCACCTGCGGTCGCAGACGGTAGTTGACGAGATTGTGTTGTCGCCGCTGACGAACTGCGTCCAGCGAACGCGGCGATGACTGACCTGCGGTTGGGTTTGGCCGTCGGCGGTCGCTACGAAGCAATGGCGAGGCACCCCGACCGCTGTCGGCGTCGACACCAGCACGGACCACCGCCTCTAACTCGCTGATCGACGAGGGCGGAGCCGGATGCGATCTCGGGCACCAAGGCGGCGAGTCGAGCGACCAGCTGACGAATGGCGACGCGTTCGCCGACCGCACACAACCCCGTTGCAGCGAGCCCAGTCCGAACCAAGCACTCGACTTGGCGTTCACAGCTAACCGTCATGCGGACGGGGACTGCTCGTGGGTGTTGTCGACAGTGGCGAATCGCAGACAGTGGTAGCGTCCCTCGTCGATACCACATCACTGCGTAGTTTCGAGCAGATAGGCCGCTTGATGCCGGCAGCGCTTGCTTCGCTTCGTCCCGGATCGCTCTCTCCGATTTGCTCGTTCTCGGTCAACACCGTGCTACCCCTATGCAACTACGCGGACGCGATCCAGCCCGCAGGAAGGTTTCGTATGTCATCTCGAGGTTCGACCGCTCTCGCCGCCGTCGTGTTTCTCGCCCCCGTTGTCTCTGTTCACGCGGCGGGGGGCCCATCGACCACGTCGCAGGCCGCAGGCACCGGTCAAGCGAACGTCCAACCGACCGCCCCAGATGAGGACGCTGAAGGGACAGCCGAGGCCGCCGCGACCGAGCCAGACGACGGTACACAGCGCACGCTGGCCGAGCTCTCTGACGCCGGGAGACTCCTGGTACGAGAACTCGGCTCCGCCGGTCTCGACGCGCTCATCGACAAGGCGAACGCCGGGGGCGAGCTCACCCCCGACGAGCTGGAGGTTGTCGTCGCAATCCGCCGCATGCAGATCCGAGCCTTCATCGCCGAGCTACCGAGCCTCAGCGGCGATGTCACCCTCGACGACGGCGTCGCGACGCTGCACCTGGGCAACGCCTATCGCTTCTACGCCCCCGAGCAGGCGGAGAAGATCCTCGTGGACGTCTGGAACAACCCGCCGGGACGCGCGGGCCGAGGCATCCTCGTGCCGACCGATGTCGACTTGGCGAGCCCTGACGGGTGGGCGGTTGTGCTTGAGTTCGCCGAGGACGGCTACATTGACGACGAGGACGCCGATGACATCGACTACAACGACTTGCTGGCATCGATTCAAAGCACGGACGAGCCCGAAAACAAGCAGCGCTCGAAACAGGGCTACCCCGCCATTTTCACCGTTGATTGGGCCGAACCACCTCACTACGACAAAGACAAGCACGCGCTGTACTGGGCCTTGCACTTGGCGCCGGACCCCGAGGGCAGCGACCCTGACAAATCCTCGCTAAACTACATGATTCGCGTTTTGGGACGGCGCGGAGTGCTTGAGCTCAACGCGGTCGCCGAGCTCCGGCAACTGCCGGACATCCGGCCGCGCATGGAGGAGGTGTACAAACTCGTGGAGTTCGAGCCGGGACACCGATATGCAGACTTTGATCCAGATCTCGACAAGGTCGCTGCCTAC
Organism: Myxococcales bacterium FL481; assembly: GCA_006508105.1. GTDB lineage: Bacteria > Myxococcota_A > Polyangia > Nannocystales > Nannocystaceae > FL481. The sequence goes on from QKPP01000266.1 coordinate 52,600, forward strand.
GGACTCGGCGGTTTGATCGCAGGGAAGCTGGCGATGAAGACAGGGCTTTTTGCGATCATTCTCAAGGGGCTACTCGCGGCCAAAAAAGCGTTGCTCGTCGGCGGCCTCGCCCTGCTCGCCGCCATTCGGACCCTCCTTCGGCGCCGGAAGGGTGCGGTCGCCAACGACGTCGAGACGTCGAGCGATGCCACTGAAGATCAACCGAATGGCCAAAGCCAGTCCGACCCCCGGCGCGCGTCCACCAAACTCCGCGCGCAGCACTTGATGCTGCCCCGTATCATGTGGGGGGGCAACATCGCCGCATTGTTTTTCTTTGGTAGCCAGGCCTATGCCCAGACCAAAGGCGCGACGACAGAAGAGATCCCCGAGGCCATGTTGGTCACGTTTATCTGTATCGCCGTGGCCGCGATCGTCGGCTCCTGGTGGTTCCCGCCTTTTCTGGTGAAGCGCACCGGTTCGTGGCCACTACCGCGCTTCACCAGAAATCCCCAAGCTCTCGAACAGGCCATGCGAAATGTTGGTCCGGGAGGCGATCCTCTCCTTGCCGGCGTCCAGGCCTGCGTGACCTCGTACATCATTCGATTGGCATGCCTCGAATCTGTCGCCGTGTTCGGCTTGTTGCTCACCTTCATGGCCGGAGATCTCGGTTATTATCTCGCGTTCGCAACTGTCGCCCTCCTCAACCTGATCTTCGCCCGGTTTCCCAAGCGTACTATCGAGGAGACGTGGTACCGGATCCTCCGCGAAGGCGCGGCCTCTCCCGCCGCGGAGGCGGGCAGCGCTTGAGTCGGATGAAGTGACAACAGGGCCGAGGGGACGAGCGCGGGGAGGGGCGAAGGGCCGCGCGGGCACGATCGCTGCGCCCCGGGGGCTTTGACCCGGGCGCGGCGGCTTTGTTTCGGCGCCGAGCGAGGTCTGGAGGCCGGAGGGGGCCTGCACGAGAGCACCGGCCTTGGCACAGCCCGAGCTGGCGAAGCCGCGCCCTCCGGTAGAGCCACAGCGTTTAGAATCGCGCCCACCGCCCGCCGCGAGGCCACGCCGATGTCGAAGTCCACCGCGCCCCAGTTTGTCGGACGACTCACTGCTTTGCTGCTCGTCTTGTCGTTCTCGTCGCTGCATGCGGCCTCGCCCGGCGCCTCGGAGGATTCGCTTGAGGCGTTCATTGCCGAAGAGCTCCCGCGTTCGGGTGCGCCGGGGGTGGCGTACGCGATCGTGCGTGACGGTGAAGTGCGACGCGTGGGGGCCCGTGGCACGGTGCGACAAGGCCACGATCTGCCCGTGAGCGAGCAGACTCCGTTTGTCTCTGGTTCGATCTCGAAGAGCTTCACAGCCCTCGCTACGATGCAACTGGTCGAAGCGCACGAGATCGAGTTGGACGCCGAGCTATCGACCTATCTCAGCGACTGTCGCGACCGCCCGGCGGGCGCCATCACAATCCGTCAGTTGCTCAGCCACACCAGCGGCTACTCGACCCTGCAGGGAAATCGCTCGCCTCCCGCGGTGAGCGGAGAAGCGGTGGACCTCGACAGCGGGGTGCGGGCGCTGGCCCGGGTTAGCCCAGAGCGGGAGCCGGGAACGACATGGGCCTACTCGAATGCCAACTATCAGATTCTCGGTCGCGTGATTGAAGAGGTCAGTGGAGAAAGCTTTGAGTCCTACCTGCAAACCCATATTCTCGAGGAAGTTGGGATGCTGAATAGTTTCGTGGCCGACGGTGAGGCCCATGCAGAGATGGCGAGGGGCCATCGGCCTTGGTTCGGCCGCAAACGCGAGATCCCGCTGCAGGCAACGGAACGTCTGAGCGCGCCGCAAGGCGGAGTGGTGGCCAGTGCCGAGGACTTGGCCCGATACATGGCGGTCTTACTCAATGGTCGAGATGACATCCTCAGCGCCGAGGGCAAGGCCCGCATGTGGCGGGCGGCGAACGATGTCTCTCCCCACTACGGATTCGGTTGGTTTCTAAGCCCGGACGAAGGACGGGTCTGGCACTCCGGCTCGACCCCCGGGGTCGAAAGCCTCGCGACCATGTTCCCCGAGCGGCGAGCCGCGGTTGTTGTGTTGGTGAATGCGGGAAGTGGTGTGGGCTTTGGAGAGACGACCGGTTTGCTCAATGGGATTACCGCACGGGCCTTGGGTCTCGACTACCGCGGCGAGGGCAGCCGCTGGTTGCAGAAACTGACGTTTGTTGGACTGGCGGTGACTCCCGTGCTGTTTTTGCTCTGCATGGGGTGGGCCTGGCTGCGCCGAGACGAGATCCGGGCGCAGTCGGGGTTGCGAGGGGTGGTCAGCCGATGGATGCCGCTGCTCACAACCCTCGCTGCCGCGGGATTCATCGTCGTACTGCTTCCCCGGATATTCGGCGTGCCCTTGGACACGCTTGCGCGCTTCCAGCCCGACCTCACCTTGCTGCTGCGTGCGACCGCATGGACGGGCCCGGCCTGGGCTTTGTTTCGCCTTGGCCTGGCGTTTTCCGGTCGCTCGAGAGCCGCCTAAACGAGCCAGCGAGATCGGCCGAGGCAAAGGAGGCTCTCGACCGAGCGTCTTCGTTTTCAGTGCACGCAGTAGTAGCGGGTTGCGCGGATTTGATGGCTCGTCAAGTCGTATTCGCGTTGAGCTCTTCTGCGGTGAGCTTGGGACACCCGGCCCCTACTTTGCCAGCCTGGAGCGGGGCTCGGCCGATGCCACCGCTTTGTAGCTGAGAATCGCTACGACTCCATGTAGGCTCATCGTGAAACAAAACCCTGCGATCTTGGCCACGTCCGGATCGGAGCCGGTCGCTCGTACAAGGCCGATCTCCATCATCACGACCGTCAAAGCGATCAGAATAAAAAAGGTCGACATCACCGATGTGGCCGCCAAACCATAGGAACGGCGCGCCCAAAGGCGCATCCCTCCGACCGCGGCGAGTGGAAGCATGACCGCCATATCGATCACCCGAGCTGCGTTCGCCGGGAGTTGGGTGCCACGCAGGCTCTCGGCCGGCATGCCGGTCGACAACGCGGTTACCACGTCACGGACCCAAAAACCGTACCCCAAGACGACAGCCGCGAGCATGATCAGTGCGGCAGCCCGGGTCGCGCTTGTCGACGGCGCGTCGTCAGTTGACTGCGCCAAGGCCCGAAGACCGGTCGGGGCGAGGAACGATCCGAGCCACGGCAAGTGCCGGCATCACGTGACACGAGGATCACCGAATCGCGACCAGCGGTCGCCCGAATTCGGCAACATCACCCCGGAAAAGAATGCATACCCGCTGCGAGCACGCGGCAAGCCTGTCGTCGCAGCCTTTGTCGACCTCGCCGCGAGGGCGCCGTAGCTGACCGGTGCGACGGGCCTGCTGCCAGCGCGATTGACAGCCTTCTCCGAGCCAGCGGACCTTCGAGAACTCGGCTCAACCGCCGAGTTCAACCACCACCCCACGTCCGGCCACAGCCTCGCCGCGGGACACCCCGCGGACAACCCCCATGACGAACGACGAAGTCGCCGAAGCGAGCGACAGCGGCGTCCCGGTCAAGGCGTGGGGCCGACGCGCTGCTCGTCCTCAAGCCCGCCTAGGTGCCCGGTCAGGAGGTCGGTAAGGCGGTCTCAGGGGACGGTGGAGGTTGGCACACGGATTATCGTTCACGATCCGCTGGCGGAGTCCGGTCGGACTCGGTCGGGTCTGACGGTGGGGTTGCGGGCCATGCCACGTCGATCGTCTCCGGCAGGACACCTGGGGCGCAGCTGTGTAGGCGCGCAAGCAACATCTCGCTCACCGGTGTGCCGCCGCACGCGAGCAGCACGCCCTGAGTCGTGACGACGTCACGTGCGAAGACCATTCCGCACTCCAGCGCGTGGCTCGACACGGCTTGGGTCTGCGAGCGTGGCCATAGCGCTTCGACGCCGGCGTCCTGCAATGCGTCCATCCACGGGCGGCTGGCACCTCGTCGCGCCAGTTCGGCCATCGCATCGCGAAAGGGCGTGCCGGTAGACACCCGTTGCACCAGGACGCGGGCCCAAAACAGCAGGTGGGCTTCGGAGTCGTCGTCTGTCAGCGGGTCGGGGTTCCAGGACTGCTCGAGGAGCGACACGAGGGCGTCCAGGCGGGGGATTCGTTCCAACACGCGTCGGGTCAGCGCATTGGATTGCTCGCGCCAAGTCGCGAGGTCGTCGTCGTCGGTGTCACCTTGGACGAGTCGCAATGCGAGTTCTGGTGGCGCTGCGAGAGCGCCGAGATCGTGCAACAGCGACGCGACTTCAAGCGTCCATCCCGTCGTGCGGCCACGGGCTCGGTTCGCCGCTGCGACGACGCGCCGTACGCTCTGCGCGTGCGCGTAGTGGCGCGGAGCCACGATAGACCAGACATCCACCAACGCGTCCACGCTTCCGCGGAGGGTTTCCTCGAGCAATGTCTGCTCGACGCGTACGAGCTCGTACTGTCGATAGGCCGCGCGCAGGCAACGAATCAGCTGCTCGGTCGGACAAGGCTTGACCAGAAATCGGAAGATCTGGCCGTCGTTGATCGCGGCGACCGCAGTTGTGAGATCGGTTTGTCCGGTCAACAAGACTCGGACAGCCGTCGGGGCCAGCTTGCGCGCTCGCGCGAGGAACTCCGCTCCCATCATCCCCGGCATTCGCATGTCCGACACAATGACGGCGAACGTTTCGTGTTCGAGCCGCCGCAGAGCCTGCACGGGGTCGGTGGCGCAGTGGACCGTGAAGAAGCGGCGGACACCATTTTCGATCCCGTCGAGGACATCCTCTTCGTCGTCGACGCAGAGAATGGCGGGGCGCGGGCTCGTCATGCCACCAGCAGTTCCCACTCGGCCCGGCGCGCGCGAAGCCAGGGGAGGTCGAGCAGCCCAGCGCATGGACCGTGCGCGAGGTCGCGGCCATGCGCCAGCTGATCCGCGACATAGATCGCCGTGGCGAGATTCGGCTGGGCCTGCGGTGATGCTTCGGGCAAGTGGTGAAATGCCACCGCCTCGACCAAGGCGCTCGGCATTCCCCACAGGGCAAGCAACGCTGCCCCGACCTTTGTGTGGTCAACCGTGTCGGCTAGTGGCAGCGCACGCCCGAGGTCGTGCAACAACGCGGCGGCGGTGAGACGGCCAGAACCGAGTTCTGGAAACGCTTGCTTGGCCAAGCTTGCCACCTCGAGCGTGTGCGCTCGCAGTCCGTCCCGTTGTGCCGCCGCGTTCTCTCCTGTCCACAAGTCCTCGGCCAGCGCTAACGCACGAGTTGTGTCGAGACCGAGCCAGCTGACGGCATCGTCGACGCTTTCGATCGGCATCGCAGGGCTCATCCACGCCGAGTTGGCCAACTTGAGCAGTTCACACGCCAGCTGAGGTTCGTTGGCGACCACAGCGGCGATCGACTTGACGGTGGCGTCTGGCTGATCGAGCGCCACCCCCACGCGTGAATAGAGGCCCGAAGCGGGCAGCAGGGTCCGAAACTGGGCGACGCTGCTGCGCACTACGGGATCGTCGAGGTAGTGCTCGAGAGCCTTCATCCGGTCGATGACTCCCCGCAACTCGGCTAGATCGCACGGCTTGGCGAGTACGTCGTGGGCGAGGCAAGCGGCATTGATGACCGCGGCGGCGGTGGCATAGCCCGACAAGACGATGCGAATCGCGTGGGGTTGGGTCGTCAAGGCGTGCTTGAGGACGGCAACGCCATCGATTTGGGGCATGCGCATGTCGGTGACCACCACGTCGTAGCGGTGTCGCGACAGGCATTCGACGGCCTCGGGTCCGCCGTGGGCCAGGTGGACCCGCCACTGTCTTCGCTGGGGTCGCAAAGTGTTTTCGAGGCCCTCGAGAACATCGATCTCATCGTCGACGAGCAGGATGTCGATCATGCGGCTTGCTCCTGGGCGGTCAGCGGGAACGAGATGATGACGCTGGTGCCTTGACCCGGCTCGGACTCCAGCTTGATCTGCGCGTCGTGGCGCCGGGCCATGGCGTGCACCTGCGCCAGGCCCTGGCCGGTTCCTTCGCCGACGGGCTTGGTCGTGAAGAAGGGTTCGAAAACCCGCTCCTGTAGCTCTGGTGGAATGCCGCAACCGTTGTCAGAGACGCGGATCGTGACGGCGGTGGAGTCTCGCGTGGTGCCAATGCGGATCGTTCCCGTGCCGTGGTCGCCATGACGCTCGGTAACGGCGTGAGCCGCGTTGACGATGAGGTTCAACAGCGCCTGTTGAACCTCCCCCTCGTGCAGCATCAGTGTAGGGAGATCGCCGAGATTCAAGGTGATGTCGGCTACGTACTTGTACTCGTTTTTCGCGATGACGAGGGTTGTCTCGACCAGTTCGTTGAGCTCGGCGCACACCGGGGCTTGTCCCGGGTGAGAAAACCGTCGCAGTGCAGCTACGATCTCTGCCACGCGAGCGACACCTTGGCGGGCCCGGTCCACTGCCCGCGGTCCTCGGCGGCGGATATAGTCGAGATCGGCCTCCTCCATCAGAGTCGTGAGGGCGCCCCGAGCCGCCGCGGGGATCGCCGCGCCGCGATCCTCAACGACTTCGCGGTGTGCGTCGACCAAGGTGAGAAGACTGTCGACCACCGAGCCCAGAAACTGCACATTGTCTCCGACGAACTGCAAGGGGGTGTTGATCTCGTGGGCGACGCCTGCAGCGAGTTGACCGACCGCTTCGAGTTTCTGGGCTTGCCTCAGTTCAGCCTCCAAGCGGCGACGTTCGCGTTGGTCGACGGCGACGCAGATCCACCGCCTCGGTTCGTCGCCAGCGAGGCGGGCCGAGACGAGAACCGGGATCGCGATGTTTCCCGTGCCCTCCCATTCGCACTCAAGACTGTGAACACTGCGCGAGTCTCCCAGCGCTATGTCTGCCTCCGGCCACCAGCGCGTCAGTGACCCGGCCAACAGACTCTCTCGTGAAAACCCGAGCAAGCTGGCGGCAAACTCATTGGTCTCGACGACTCGAAGAGACTCGTCGGTCACAAACAACGCGGCGGGCATGGCCTCGTGAACGGCTCGCAAGGCGCTGGCCGCCGCGCTGAGCTGCCGATTGGCGAGGAACAAGTCTCTGGTTTTGTCCTCGATCATCGCCTCGAGGATCTGTACCTTGGCCTCGGCTCGCTCGAGTCGGGCCTGGGCGGTGGCTTCGGAGATCACGCGGCGCACTCCTCCGCGTCGATCTGTAGCGCAAAGACACAGTCTTCGTCGCCTCGGTGAACACAGTGCGTATGCGAAGCGGAGAGACCGTCGCCGAAGAGCTTGCCCACCCCGGCCAGCAGGCCCTCTACAAGTGGGCATAGTCGACGCTGTGAACGATAGACCAAGTCGGCCTGGTCGGGGCCCGTCGCTGAGAACTGAAACGACGGCGTCACGGCGTGCGGCATCAGCTTTTTGACCTCGACGTGTACGACATCGTCGAGGCGCGCGAGGAACTCGAGCGAATCGCGGCACGGGAACACGAGATCAGGTACTTTTTGGGCGAGAAGCGGAAATGCGAACTCGCCGAGGGCCCGCATGGCGTCAGCGAGCTCGACGCCCAGATGCTTTGCCGCGGCACCGGCGATGGCCAACAGATCGGCATCGGGGTAAGTGCCTGGCCCGACAAACGGCCCGCGGGCATGGATTGGGCACTTTGTTAGGATGTCTTCATATGCCTGTATCCCCCAGTTTTCCACCACGAACTCCTCGAGTATATTGAACATGACTCCTTTCATGTCGGCGCTCCTCCTTGATCTAACTGTGCGGGATCGCTGGCGCGCGACCATGACCAGAAACGAGGGGTTTTGCTCAGTCACGCGCCTCGGCGCGTCGAGCGGCGAGTACGAGGTCGGCCTGGGACCGCACTCCGAACTTGCGCAGCAGTGCCTTGATGTGACCGCGAACTGTGTGTTCGCTGACATACAACGCCTCGGCCGCTTGACGGGCGCGCTCGCCATGGACGAGGCGTTCCAAGACCTCGCACTCGCGTGGCGACACTCCGTACTGGCGCCACACCGTGGCACGAGCCTTGTGCGGAGCGGCTTCATGAATGACTTCACGAATCGCACTCGCGAGGTCGGCCACTGGGTAGGGTTTGAGGAGAAACCGGTGCACGCGCGCCCGGTTCACTGCTTCGCCGAGTGCGGTGACATTCGGGCTGCCGGTGAGCAAGATGCGAGCCGTTGCTTCATCGCGCTCACGTACGGCGACGAGCAGCTCGGGCCCGGTGACGTGCGGCATTTCGGAGTCGGAGACGACCGCATCGAACGGCGGTTGGTCCTCGATCCACTGCATGGCCTCGGCGGCCCTCGAGGTTGCGTGGACTCGACAGTGGTTTCGCAACCCCGACTCGAGCGCCTCGACCACGTCAATCTCGTCGTCGACTAGCAAGACACGGGGACCCGAGCGGAGGGGCACAGCGTGAGCATCGTCGTGTCTGGCGAAGGGTTGAGGCCGTGCGGCTTGTCGCTGCCAGCGCAACGCCGGGGCTGACGGGACCTCGAGAGACCGGCCCACAGCGGGGCGTTATGGCGGAGACATCGGTCGGCGCGACGGGCAAACGAGCCGGTCGCCGCCGTCTCGGGTCATCACCGACCGAGAGAGGCGGTCGGGGGGTAGATCCGCTCAAGCCCATAAGACCGATGAAGCGGCGAGGAGCGAGCGGGCAGAACGCCGGGTCGCTGGGGCCCGCTCGAAGATGAAGATTGTTCGCGCCGGCCGGCGATAGCGCCTACGCCCGAACAGCGTGCGGATCCGGTGAACGCGGCTTGAATGGCGCGGGAAAGACCAGCGGTCATGATCGGTCCCAACCAACGCGGCGCCGGAGCTCGCTACGGCGCCGGAGCTGTCGCCGTTGGCTCGCCCTGTGCCAGACAATGAGAGTGGGTCGACCGAGACGGGGGGGCCGCGGCTCGCACCTCGGGGAACCGAAACGAGGGCTCTGAGGGCTGCACTCGAACACACCATCCATGGCCAAGCGGCGAGCAGACCCTCACCGGTGTCAATACGCGCCTCATGGGTCCGGCGGACGCCGCCGAGGGTGGATTGGGGCATGTTGAGCAATCGCTGCGACAGCGAAACTCGTCACCGATTTGCCGCACCGGATCCGGCAGCACGCGACATGGGGAGGTGCGTCATCTCTCCACGCCGGACCTGTATGCAAAAACGCTCATCTGTGACTTCAGTGGCCCTACTGGCCGTTCTCGCTTCCTGCGACGAGGACATCAACCTCGCTACGGGCTCGACCAGTGCAATCGTTCGCTCGGGGCGCGATTCTCCCGATCTCGCTCGTCGATCGAAGCCGAGCAACGAACCAGTCACATTCGGTGGATTTCCGCGCGCCGAGTATCTGGAGTCGCACATATCGCCCGAGCGCATTGGGAGGGCGCGGTCTCGCGAGTTTCGACTGCCCCCGGCTCGCGATCGCGCCCCGCTTGGCACACAGCACGACGACTGCTCGTCGGTTACCCAGGGACGAGGTTGTCGCGGGTACGACGCGCGTGCCTACCGGCTTGCCACGTCGATTGACTGGACCGCGAAGCAGGCGGTCTCACGTGAGCGCATCGACCTGGTTCTTGACGATCCGAACAAAGCGGTGATTGAGCTCGATGCGAATGTTGACATCCAATCAATCTCGCGACGAGGCGTCGAGCTAGCGTATGAAGTCGACGCAGACGCTGAACTGTTATGGGTCGATACGCGAGTCGACGGCTCTGCTCGACGTCGCGTGCGACTAAGCATTGAATTTGTCGCGCGCGAAAGCGCTGGCTTGATCTTCGCGGATCCCCCCGCCACGGACCCCAACCGAGGCCGAACGATGTTCACTCACTCCGAACCCGATCGCGGCAAAGACTGGTTGGTGGCCAACCACACCGCATCGGATCGCGCGCGATTCTCGGTCGAGGTTGACGTTGACCGCAGCGACAACGTCGTCGCGAATGGGCGGCGAGTATCGGATCGCGTGTGTGGCGACAGGAGAACGGTCCGATACGCCTTTTGGAACACCGCCCCCACGTACACCATGGCGTTCGCCGCGGGCAAGCTGGAGGTCGTCCGCGATCGATCGGGGCCGATCGCGTTGGAACTGTGGCACCGCCCCGGCCTGCTCGTCGACCACGACGAGCACTTCCTTGAGACAAAACGGGTTCTCACAGAATTTCAGGCGGTACTGGGGCCGTATCCCTGGCGTAGCTACGCCGTCGTGTTGTTGCCGCAGTTTCCCGGCGCGATGGAGAACGTGGGGGTCAGCTTCGTGTCCGAGAATCTGCACTTCTTTCCCGCGTACCACGCATATGCCCACGAGTTGGCCCATCAGTGGTTTGGTGACCTTGTGACCATCGCTACGCCAGACGACCTGTGGATAAAAGAAGGACTCGCCACACTGCTGGCGCTCGACGCGTTGCGTCACACGCACGACGAGCAGGACACCGGATCGTTCTTGGGGGCGTTGAACTACTACAACCCCGCGGATGCTATCGTGGATCGAGAGCTCCAGGGCTTGGAAAAGTACACGACTGGTCCGTACGGCAAGGCCGCCTGGTTGCTTACGCAGATCCGCGCGTCAATCGGAGAGGACGCGTTCTTTGGCATCTTGCGGACCGTGCTACGCAAGTACCGATTCGACGCGATTGGTACGGACGCGTTCGTAGAAGAGTTCCGCGACGCGCTCGGCGATAAGAGAACGGATCAGTTTCGTCGAGTTCTCGAACTGCACAGTGGGCCGGAGGCCTACGCCGACGCCGTGGAGATTGAGGGGGGATATCGCGTTGAGGTGGGAGTTGATGATCCGGAGCGAACGCTGCTCGACCCCGTCGAGCTTACAATGATCGACGCGAAGGGGAGGGCGTCACAGTTGACACTTGGTAGCGATGAGAGCACGGTATTGGAGATTGAGCACGGAGGATACTTCGCTCCCGACGAACGTGGCGTACATACCAACGCCAGTATGCTGTTGCCGCCCGAAGTCGCCTTTCCCGCCTCGAGGCGTGCGCTGCGGGTGTTTACTCGGCGTTCGCCGACTCACCAGGCCATCGCCATGTGGGCGACCTCCGGCACCTTCACGTCGCCGAAGCAGTTTTCTCGGGTGGCGCGGCGTCTCGACGGAGTCAACTCACGAATGCAAGCCGAGCTCCAGGCATGTGACGTGCTCGCAACGATCACGGATGAGAAGAAGCGCCGTGGCTGGATTCGGGCTCTCGAGCCACTTTTGCGCATGCCGCATGAGCCATGGATCGGGCTGCCGTACGGGAGTTGCGGCGTGGACACGGCCTGGGAACTGTTTGGCGACGAATTTCTGGAGATGAGTGACAACTTGACCGGGAAAAGCCTGCCGCGCTGGATCTATCTGCTGGCGTACGACTACGGCCCGTCGACGATGTTTGAGATTCTCGCCCCGATCGCTCGTGAGCCCACCGCTGAAGCGAGCCGCTACGCGGCTTTGTACCGACTCACCGGCCAGGTGCTTACTCCATCGTTTTCCCCGATTCCAGCAGATGACACGGCGAAGTGGTTAGAATTCTTCCGCGATATGCTGGATCGGGAGACGGACTTTTCTCTCCATTGGCGACTCGAGCGGGCAATTGAGGCACTCGAGGCGTAGGCGCAGCGCCGGCGTAGACCGCCGAACCACGCTATCCGTCTCGCCCGGGCTCGGGCGGCTTACTCGAGAACAACGCGATCTTGTTGCCCTGAGGGTCGCGAAGAAAGCCGACATAGAACCGGGGTCCATACGCGTCACGGAAGCCCGGCTGGCCGTCGTCGGATCCACCTGCCGCAAGCGCGGCGGAGTGAAGATCACGAGCCTGACTTTGACTGCGTGTCTCGAATGCGATCATGCTGCCGTTTCCAGCCGAGGCCGGACGCCCATCGAACGGTGACCTCACGTAGAACTCCGGCCGGGCGGAGAAGTTCGCATATGGGCAGAACGTACTACCCGGCCGGAGTTCTACGT
>QKPP01000266.1:64490-66866 GCA_006508105.1 Myxococcales bacterium FL481
GTGTGTACTGGGGCTGGTGGTCGCTGGCCCAGTGGAACGACGGATATTCTCGCCTCAGTCGTTGTGTCCCGGTAGACGCCGCATCAGGGCGGCCGCTGGTTCGAGTCGCGGTCTCGGCTGGGGCGGGAACGGCCACGCGCCGCCGAGTACTTGCGCACACCAGTAGGTGGTGCGTCGTTTGAACGCCTCGAGCCAGTCGGCCGGGTCGGTGCCGCTTTCTTGGAGGCGACGGTGGGAGGCGAGGGCGGCGCCAATCTCGGAGGCCCACGGGTGCCCGTCGGGCCCGAAGTGCCTCCCTTCGTCGACCCGCGCGACGCTCCTTTGCAGCAGTTGCGCCGCCTCATCGAGCCACTGCGCTCCCTCACGATCCTCCGCTCCATTGCGGGCGGCTAGCTCTGCACCGTGCACGAGTCGCGCGGCCGACTCGCTGAGCCAGATGTCGCCGTTGTTCACGGCCCACCCCCAGCCGTCGTGCTTTGCCGCGGCGAGACGCAGTGTCTTCGCCGCGATCGGCCACTCGCCCCGCATCATCTGCTTGATACCATCGAGCCACATGAACCTCGCTGCCTCGAGGCGGCGCTTGTTGTAACAGCCATCGAGATTCTGCTCCGCCATGCTGCGCACCTCGGCATCGCCAAACGTGAGTGCGTAGCCGAGGTAGAGCTCGCATTCGAACAGCGTGTTTTCGAGCAGCTTGTGCACGTTCATGTGAAAACCGCCGAGCTGGGCCCACCACTTGCCGCCGTCGAGTCGGGGGTGTAGTTCGAGCAACTCTCTCAGTCGGCGGAGCTCTCCACCCATCTCATTGCACGTGTCACGGTTGCTGAGCTGCCCCTGCTCCCACTGCAGCCACGCGTTGACGAGGTCGCGGACAATGAGTTTGGCCGCGGCGCGGACCGCTTGCTGTTGCCGCATGAAGGCATCCACGTCGAATCCATCCGGCGGCTCGTTGCCCTCGACGATGAACGTGATCTCGAGGCGGACGATGCCTACCGCAGCGTCTTTCTCAGCTCGGCGTTGGTGCACGCCGCATTGTAGCGGAGGTGGCCGGCCGCGTGAGGATGTGCATGACAACGTGGAGTTCACCTCGGCCGCCCCCAAGGGGGCGCTGCGTCGGGTCGGTATGCGCGTGGGATGCCCGCTCGACCACGTGAGGGAGCCGGCGATGCCGGGCGGAGAGGCACCAAAGCGGCGAGCCGCGCCGCTCTCTGGTGATGGAGGGCTCGGCCAACGCCCCCTCTCGGTCGAGGTCGGTTCACCGCGATCCGATCGGCTCGGGGTGGTGGTGAGGTCGCCGGGGCGACGGCGAGGCGTGGCTACACGCTGTCCGGCGGCGAGCTTGTCGAAGCCCCGGTACCTTCACCAGATCCTGTCTGACGATGGGGGGGACAGCGGCGCGCATCCCCGCATGGGGTGGGGCGCGAACGGCCTTGCGATGCGATGACGCAAAGCGCAAGCGGGACGCCGACATTCGCCGCTCGAATAGCAGTTTCGGTGACACCCCACCAGCCCGAGTGGATCGTACGACTGATGGCGGTGACCAGTCCCCAAAGCGCCATGTATCCAGCTACGATGCCTACGCGCTTGCAGGCGACGGCAGCGAAGGCCACCACGATGTCGACGAGCCCAATGATTCGCAACGTCATCTCCGCACCAGACTGCGGGAGTCGGATGCCGACGAGTCGGTCGCTTGCCACGATGAGCAAGTCGACAAATCGAGGGTGCAGCCGCAGGGCCTCCAAGCCGTGTGCGGTGAAGGTGAGCGCAGCAGAAATGCGCAGGATCCACTCGAGATGCTGGACACGCCGCGTCCCTCGGACTGAGGGGTCGAACGCGAACGCGACCGCGAGGGGGAGAGCGAGGCGAGTGGCGTGGGCGGGGAGGGTGAGCGCAGGGAACGGCTTGCCCCCTTGGTACCAAGTAGCAAGGGACGATGCGCAGAGCAGGCCGGTCATCGCCACGGCGAGTCCTTTCGTGCCACGCGTGGCCACGACTAGCCCCGCGCCCAGCCCAAGCCAAGCCAGCCCCTGCTCGATCGCGTACGAGGTTGGCTCGTGCCACTCCCATGTCATGAACATCGTCGTGGTCAACGACGTGCCGCCAGCTTTGGCCTGGGACAATACACCGATCCCCTGCATCACCAAGGCGACGCCGAGAATCGTTCGGGCGGCGCGCAGGGGCGCGGTCTGAGTCACAGTGCTCGTCTGCGGCGCGTGAGGGCGAACAACGTCGACATCAGACCGACCAGCATCGGCGCTCCGGTGCCACCCCCGCGAGCGACCGCGCACCCGTGGGCGGCGGAATCGCTTGAGTTGGCGTCGTTCGCCTCGGCTTCTCCGGTGTTGGCTTCACCGTCGTCATCATCGTCGGATTCAT
>QKPP01000059.1:0-79786 GCA_006508105.1 Myxococcales bacterium FL481
GACGATGATGACGATGATGACGATGACGATGTCCAGGATCCCAACTACCCGCGGCCCGAAGGCAGCATTTGTTCGGACGACACCGTCTACCTGCTCATCCTAGACGGAGGCAGCCTTTGCGTACCGGAGTGCCCGAACGACAACTCGTGTCCCGCGGGCGCGACGGGGGATGCGACTCCGTCCTGCGCATTTGCCAGTGAGACGGCGTCGAACGCCGACTGCAGCGAGACGAAGGAGTGCGAGGCAGAGGACGAGTCGTGCATCGAGTTCGCGGGTGACACTTGGCTGTGCCGTGATGACAAGAGTCGCTGTGGGCTGTGGTGCGGCGACGACGAAATGACCTGCCCCGACGGCATGGCCTGCCAGGCGAGCTGGTGCGCCTACTAGCTCGCGGGGTCCGCCCGTACTGCTGACGTCTCCCCCGCAACGACCCGTAGAACGCCCCGGAGGACGACGCGGGAAGCCGCATGCGTCGGAGCGCGGGTCCAAAAGCCCGCCCCGGCCGCATGCTGCGGGTTTGGACGGCCACGCGCTTTGGTGGGTCCTCGCGAGATCCGCCCGGCAGGTGTTCGCACAGCCGCGATCACGCCAACGCTCGTCGCACCATTGCGTCGACGAGCTTCGCGTCCGCCTGGCCCGATGTGGCGCGCATGACCTGTCCGACGAAAAACCCCAGCATCCGGGCGTTACCGTCGCGAAACTTGGCGACCTGCTTGGGGTTGTCGGCCACCAGCTGGTCGATCAGCGCCGCGAGCTGAGCCTCGTCGCGCAGGGGCTCGAGCCCCAGGCGTTCCACAATGGCCACTGGGTCTCCACCGTGTTCGACGAGCTCGGCGAACACCTGCCGGCCGGCGTTCGTCGAGATCGTGTCGTTTTCCACGAGCTCCACCAGTCGCCCCAGCGAGGGTCCATCGAAACGCAGATGCTCGAGCGGTTGGTCTTTGATCTCCCGTAGCACCTCGTTGACCACCCAGTTGGCGACCGCTTGAGCTCGACCGTGGCCGCAGCTTCGCAGCGCGTCTCGATAGAACGCTTCGACATCGGGGCGTTGCTCCAACACTGCGGCTGCGCCCACCGAGATCCCGAACTCATCCACGAGGCGTCGCCCTTGCGGGCCCAGATCGGCCTCGCTTGGTGGCGCGGGGGCGGGTGACGGAGTCGGCGACGACGGTGTTTTCGACGTTCCAGCGGATTGGGCTCGGCCGGCTTCAGGGCTCGGTTTGACTTCCAGCTTGGCCCACGTGTCCTTGAGCGCGACCGTCCGGTTGAACACCAGGTTGTCCGCGGTGCAGTCGATCGGATCGGCAAAAAAGTAGCCGTGACGTTCAAACTGGTAGTGGCTCCCGGCCGTGGTGTTCGCCAGCGAACGTTCGACCCGGGCGCTTGTGAGAGACGTGAGCGACTCAGGGTTCAGATGCAGCCGAAAGTCGTCCCCCGTGTCTGGCTTGGGGTCGCGAAACAGCCGATCGTACACTCGCACCGTGGCGGGGAGACTGGCGTCGGCCGCGACCCAATGCAACGTCGCTTTGACCTTACGCCCGTCGGCCGGATCCCCGCCGCGAGATTGAGGGTCGTAGCGACAACGCAGTTCCACGATCTCTCCGGTGACGGGGTCTTTGACCACTTCTTCGCACTTGATCACGTACGCATATCGCAGTCGGACCTCCCGCCCGGGCGCCAGGCGGAAGAACTTGCGTTGCGGCACCTCTTGAAAGTCGTCGCGTTCGATGTAGAGCGTGCGAGCGAACGGTACCTGCCGGCTTCCCGTTTTGGGCACGTCGTGGGGCCAGTACGGGGCGTCGAGCGACTCGACGCGATCGGCCGGGTAGTTGGTGAGGACGACCTTGAGCGGCCTCAAAACGGCCATCACCCGTGGCGCCTTGAAGTTCAGGTCGTCGCGGATGGTATGTTCGAGCAGCTGCACGTCGACGGTGCTGTTGGCCTTGGCCACCCCCACTCGTTCCGCAAATGCCCGGATGGCTTCGGGGGTGTACCCGCGGCGTCGCATCCCGGCGAGGGTCGGCATGCGAGGATCGTCCCAGCCCGCCACGTCGCCACGTTGCACCAGCTCGAGCAGCTTGCGTTTGCTCATGACGGTGTAGGTCAGGTTTAGCCGGGCAAACTCCGTTTGCTCGGGGGGCGGTTCGAAACCCGTCTCGCGCACCACCCAGTCGTAGATCGGTCGATTGTTCTCAAACTCGAGGCTGCACAGCGAATGGGTAACCCCCTCGATTGCGTCCTCGAGGGGGTGAGCATAGTCGTACATCGGGTAGATGCACCACGTGTCGCCGGTGCGATGGTGTGAAACGTGACGGATTCGATAGAGCAACGGGTCGCGCAGTTTGAGATTCGGCGCGCTCATGTCCATTTTGGCGCGCAGCACATGCGCGCCGTCTTCGAACTCACCTGCTCGCATGCGGCGGAAGAGATCGAGGTTGTCCTCCACCGTGCGGTCGCGGTAGGGGCTGGCCCGCCCCGGCTCGGTGATCGACCCTCGATACTCGCGGATCTCGTCCTCGCTGAGGCTGCACACGTAGGCTTTGCCGGCTTCAATGAGGCCCACCGCCAGCTCGTACATGCGCTCGAAATAGTCGGACGCGAAGTACAAGTGCTCCCCCCAGTCGAAGCCGAGCCAGCGGACGTCGCGTTTGATCGCCTCGACGTACTCGGTGTCCTCCTTGACCGGGTTGGTGTCGTCGAACCGCAGGTGACAGCGACCGCCGGGGTTTTCTGCGGCGATGGAAAAGTCGATGGTGATCGCCTTGGCGTGCCCGATGTGGAGGTAGCCGTTCGGCTCCGGGGGAAATCGGGTGACCACCCGGCCGTTGTACTTGTTGCTGGCGAGATCCTCGGCCACCTTTTGGCGCACGAAGTCGACGCTGTCACCGGTACCGGCTGGGGAGGACGACGGCTGTTCGGGCGCAGGGCTCATCGCGAGGATGATACGCATGCGCCGGTTGGCGCGCCACGCTTCGCGTCTCGCGGCCCGTCTATCGGTCGTTGCGGGGCGTCGCCTCCACCCTTCGCCCCGCGCGGCGCGGTGACGTTATTGCTGGCCGAGCTCGGTGCGAATCAACGCGAGCAGCTCCTCGCGCATCGCCGGCGTGATGGCATGGCCGACGTCGGGGTAGACATGCAGCTGTGCGCGAAACCCCAGCCGGATCAGCTCGGTGACCGCGGCTTGGGTGGGACCGAGGGCCACGGCGTGGTCCTGATCCCCGTGCAGCGCGACGATCGGCGGGAAATCGCGGGGATCATCGATGTGGAGCGGCCAAAGCGGAGGCGGGAGCCAGCCGCCCACCGGAAAGGCCGCGGAGAACAGGTCCGGGTGCGAGGTGGCGAGCGCGAACGAAAGCATGCCCCCTTGTGAGAACCCAGTGAGTACGGGTCGGCCCTGGGTCGGACGCTGGCGGACGACTTCACGCACGGCATCGGCGAGGGCATGCGTGGCGCGAGTCATCCCCTCCGCCAACGCGTCGACGTCTGGATCTCGGGCGCGACGCGGAAACCACGAGAACCCACCGTGTTCGTAGGGGTCGAGCGCTCGGGGGAACACCAGCCGCGCGGGCATGCCGAGCCCGGAGAGCAACGCCGCGAACTGTTGCGGCTGGTCACCGAGCCCATGGAGGGCCACGACCATCGGCAGCACTGCGTCGATGTTGTCGTTGCCGACGACCAGCTCGAGGTACTCCACGTCGCCCGCGGTGCCGGTTCGAGCCAGCGGCGCCGGGCCAGGCGACGGCTTGTCCGGTGGCGACTCGACCGCGGCTGGCGGGGGAGCGCTCGGTGTCGTGGCCGCATCGGCGGCCTGGTGTTGCACCGGGGCTGGTGCAGGGTCGGCCGCGACGGTGGCGGGTGGGGTGCGATTCGGGGCCCGCTCGCACGCGACGAGGCTCGCGAGCCAGGCAAAGGCAAGAGCAACCAGCAGGCGCACCCGGCCAGTTTGGCAGAGGCAGGGGAACAGGTAAACCTCGTGGCGGGCCACGGCCGGCGGGTCTGGAGGTGAGCGGATCTGCTTTGGTCTATGCGTGACGCAGGAACCCGAGGAAGGGGTTTTGCGCTCGCTCGCGGGCCAATGTCGTCGTCGGGCCATGGCCGCTGTGCACCCGAAGATGGCCGGGAAGCGCCATGAGTCGAGTCAAGCTCGCTCGCATCAGGGCGGGGTCGCTCAACGGGAAGTCGGTGCGGCCGACACTGCCCGCGAAGAGCGTATCGCCAACGATGATGTCTTCATCGTCATAGTAACAGCCCTGACCCGGAGTGTGGCCGGGCGTGGACAGGAAGCGCACGGTCGTCTCTCCGATCGCGATCTCATCACCGTCGTCAACGAAGTGGTCGATGCGTCCGCAAGGGCGGTTGAGCTCCGGCATCCCGAACCAGTTGCCCTGCTGCGGCAACGCGGCGAACAATGGCTGCTCAAGCCGAGGCAGATAGGTCGGCACGTCGAAGCGGCGCTGCAGCGGGACGAGGGCTCCGGCGTGGTCCAGATGGCCGTGCGTCAGCAGGATGAGGCGCACGTCGGGTTTCGGGTCGAGCGCATCGAGCCGGCCGATCAACTCCGGGTCTTCCCCGGTATCGACGATCGCGGCGACGTGGGTCGCGGGATCTTCAACGAGGTAGGTATTGACCGCGAAGCGGCCAACCGTAAAGCAGCGGAGCTTCATGCTGTCGGCGGAGACTGCCAGATCGAGGCCCGGCCGCGCTAGGGTTGGGATCACACAACTCGATGGGCTTCGACCGCTCTCCGGGCGGTCGACGTTGAGCCGTCTCGGTGCGAACTGAACCCGCTACGTCGTCTGTGCTCGGGGGGCCGCCGCTGGGCGCTTCCGGCGAGGGTGCCAACGCAGCTGGTCTTCTTGGATCAGACACGTGTCCCGGCGGTGAGCACCGGGGGTCGGCGTGACGGGGTCGCCGCAGCGCCGGCGGGGGGACGGAGCCAGGTCGGCCGTCGTTTCCCGTCTGGTTGCCCTGGCGCGCGGCCGTCGGGGTGTCATCGGGCCGCCGGCGGATCCGATTCGAGCGGCCGTCCCGGATCGGCGCAGCGAGGAACATATCGCCGCGTTAGATACCAGCGACGACGGTGGCAAGGATTGTGGAGTCGTTTCAGCCGAGCCTGACCCCACTGGCCGTTCGCGCCGCGCCCCGTCGGCCCGGGACCGAGGGGCCGTGGACGCCGGGAGCGGTCGCTTCGGTGGTGGCCGCGATCGAGCTTGGTGCACGCTTGCGCGCGGTCGATCCGGAGCGCGTCGAGCATGTGCTGCTCGTGGGAGCGTCGCATCCGGCATTGCTCGCCGGGATCGTTGCGGCCTGCCCGGGGGTGTCATGCGTGGTTGTCTGTGACGATGAAACGCAGCTACGACGCTTCGCTGACGACGGTTCGGGTCTGTCGAGCCCCCGAATGGTCGATGCGTTTTCGCTCGGACTGAGACCAGATGATGGCGAGTTGGCGCTGGTCCCGGCGGTCTGCGCCGGGCTGGCGCAACGCCCAGCTGCGCTCCGCCACTCGCTGGTGGTCGTCGATCCGATGCGGTCCGCGGACGCGCCGAAGCTGGCCGAATGGGCCGATCTGCTGCAGCGTCTCGTCGACCCGTTGTGTCCCGTCGCGGCGGATCCGGTGCTCGCGAGCTACCAGCTCGACCGTGGCCCCGCCTCGCACGACGCGTTGCTTCGTTTCGCCGATCGCTTGGGCGTGTGCGGCGACACGTTTCGCGCGGTGCAACTGCTCACCGGGTTCCGGGAACAGGGGGCCTCGGGGATCCGCGCGAGCCGGCTGGCTGCCCTGTGGTCGCAGCTGGCGGTCTTTCGTCGGGCGATCGGCGGTCTCGCCCGAGCGGGCTTGCCTCCCGAGCGAACCGAGGCTGCGATCGTGGAACTCGAGACCCTCGCGGGCCACGCACGAGCGCAGCAGGACGCGTTTGCCCGCCGCAATCTCGCCCACCTCGGCGAGCACTTTCCCGAGTTGACGACCCAGCTTGAGCGCACGCCGGCGGCTGATCTCGATGCGGCGCGCGTAGACCACTCGGCTTGGATCTACGATTGCACCGTCCAACGAGCTTACCTCGCGGAATACCCATTGCTGATCGATGCGGCTGAGGATCGTGTGACGTCGCTCAATCGACCCACCGACCCTCGCCGCTTCCACGAGTTCTACCGCGGCTTGCGGGATCCTCGGGCGGCCCATGCCTGTGTGGGGACGGTCACGGCCGTGGCCAGCATCGTGGCCTTGCAGCGTAACCGCGTACGCACGAGCATGGTGAACTGGCAGCAGATGCTCTACTTGTGTGAGCCCGATCTACGGTTATTCCGTCGCATGATCGAGCTGTTCGATTTCTCGCCGTACTTGGGCCGTGAGCAGATCCGGCTGTACGTCGGGCCGACGGCTTACCGTCGCTTTTGCCTCGGATTCGCCGAGCACATCAAGCGCATCATTCCTCCGCTACGAGAGCACTTGCCAGCCCCCGTCGAGGTGGCTCTCGAACGGGTTGCCCAAAGTCGTCGTCACCGAGCCGAGCGGGCCAAGTACGCCCTGTGGCAGGAGTACTCTCCATCCCGCCACGCCGCATTGCTCGCCAAGTTGAACGCGGGGGAGCCGTTGCGCGTATGGGGCCTGACGTCGCGGCACACCACGGTGTTGCAGTATGTCGTGGGCGACTTGCTTGACGGTTTCGCCGCCTTGGGTCATCACACCGAGTTGGTCATGGAGCAAGACAGCGGCGAGAAGGTACATACCTACGCCACGTTGGACTCGTTGGCGCGGGCTCGGCCGGACGTGGTGTTGTTGGCCGACCATCTTCGCCCCGAGCTCGGCGACGCGCTCCCACCCCACATCCCGGCGCTGGTTTGGGTATTGGACGAAATGCCTGATCTCAACGACCCCGCGATCATCGCGAAGCTGGGCCCCCTTGATCTCACGTTTCCCATCAGTGAAGAGTGGACGCAACGGTACTTGTCCCTCGGCTACCCTCACGCGGAGTGTTTGCCGTTCGCAGCGAATCCGGCGCGTTGTCAGGTGGACGAGGCCATCGAGCCGGCCGACGCGGTGGCCTTCGCCACGCACGTCGTCCATCCGACCGAGTTTGGCTGGGCGCCGGGGTTCCTCGCTCGACTTGCGGAATCTCTCGAACGAACCGAGTTGCCCGCTTGGGATCTGGACGCGCAGCGAGAGCTGATCGACGCGACGATCGACAGTCTCGGTCCGACGTTCTCTCTCTCGCAACGAGAGCGTCTGCATTTTCAGGGGTTCTTGCTCAGTCGCGATCGGGATCGCATCTCGATCGCTTCGGCCCTGCTCGACGCCGGGGTGCCGTTGTCGTTGTACGGGCGCGGGTGGGACCGCGTGGAGCGTTTTGTCCCGCACGCACGCGGGGTCGTCCAGCCCGGTCCTGAACTTGGGCGTCTATACCGCTCGCACAAGGTCGTGTTGCACATCAATCAGACCTGCAACCTCCACGTCCGCGTGCTCGAGGCCCTCAGTGTGGGGGCCTTCGTGCTCGCTCGCGCTGCGGGCCCGCTCGACGCGGCGCCGGGGGGCGCGGCGACGGCGTTGGAGATCGGGCGCGAGCTGTGTCTGTTCACGGACGCGGTCGACATGGTGGCGAAGATCCGTCGCGCGTTCACGGACGAGGCGTGGCGCTCGGACATGGCGCGGCGGGGACGGGATCGGGTGATGCGTGATCATACCTACCGGGCTCGCGCCGCGACCATGATCGAGGCGTTACACGGGCGGCTGAGGGACGTGGCGCACGACCAGCTCGCGGTGTAGACCGGGCGTGGCGCAACGCTACACCGTGACCCGCCGCCGTCCCCACGTGATCCGTCGCAGCGCCAAGTCGAGGACAAACAACGGCAGCGTCAGCCCCCACAACACCATCGGCCATAGCGGAGTGTCTTTCGTCCGCCCGCTCGCCTGCCCGGGCCGCTTGACCAGCGCCTCCACATCGGCGAGCGGTTCGAGGGCCAAAGGCATCGCTCGGGCCAGTTCGATGGGTCCTGGCAACAGCTCCGCGGGGTACGGAATCGAGAGTTGAGTCACCGCCTGCGCGGCGAGCCGAGCTGGCTCGACGCTGCGGTCGAAGAGTCGGGCGCGAAACAGTCGCTGACCGGCCTCGATGCCGTGCAGGCGCGCAACGTAGCGACCGGGGGCCGTGAGACGCAACGGCACCGCGCGACGGTGCATCGCGTCGTCTGCCTCGCGCGAGAGGTCCACGATCTCCAGCTCGCCGTGCAGTCCGTTGGCGAATCCGCTGACCGCGTCGACGTCGACCACCGCTTCGAACGCGCCGGGCCGCTCGCCGGGCTGAATCTCGATGCTCGCTCCGCCGACCGAGGCTTTCCCTTGACGCATTGTGTCGCGAGCCAACTGGCTCCACAGTTTGGGAAACCCCGACCACAGCAGCCATCGACTCGCCCAACGCGGCTTCGCGTCGCTGGCGAAGGCCAGGGTCCGACCCAGTCCACTACGTCCGCGAACCAGCAGGTCGTCGCCGTTTTGCGTGCGTAACAACGTCTCGGTTCGCGGTTTGGCATCGATGGGGATCAGGCCGGCAAGCCCCGGAGCCCGACCGAAGTCGATGCCGCGCAGGGCCTGGACCGATTTGTGGACCCGGGCGAAGTGCTGCTGTTCGACCACGGCGTTGCGCGAGACCTCACGAGTCTCGCGCGAGAAGATGCGAGGCACGTCGGTCCCGTCTTGGGAAAAGTAGTAGCGGCCGCGGCCTTGGCTGGCGATGCGAGACAGCAGTTCTTTGCCCGCGCCTTCACCGACACCGACGGTCGAAACGGTGATATCCGACGAGCGCATATCGTGGAGCAAACTGGCGATGCCCCGCTCCGGGGACTGACCGTCGCTGAGCAAAATGACGTGCTTGACGAGGGCCCGCGACCCCGAAAGCTGGAGGTAGGCCTCGCGCAAGGCGGGGAGAACATTGGTGCCGCCACCCGCGGTGAGCCGCGCGATGTCGGACGAGATCCGGATCCGGTTGGCCGCCCGTTGCAGCCGTACGAGCACGTGAGCGCGAGAGTCAAATGCGATTACCCCGATCTCGTCCGCCGGGTCCAGCGTCCGGGCGGTGAGCCGAGCGGCTTCCTTGACGAGATCGAGTTTGTCTTGGCTCGACATCGACCCGCTCTTGTCGATCACCAGCATCAGCGCCAGCGTCGGTTCCTCTCGCTGTCGTTCGCCCTCGAAGCGCACGGGCAAGATGCTCTCGATCGGCGTGTTCTTCCATCCGCCCACGCCGAAGGCGTGTTCCCCCCCGACCATGGCGAAGCCGCCGCCTTGCTCGCGCACGTACTCGACAATGGCCCGCTGTTGGTCCGTCGACACGGCTCGAGCCGGGATGTCGGAGAACACCACCAGGTCGTATCCCGCGAGCGCCGCGGTCTCGGTGGGCAAGCTCGCGGCGGAGCGATCATCGACATCGAGATGGTCGGCTCGCAACGCTCGGACCAACGCTTGGGACCCGTCGCTGCCGACGTGGAGGACGCGCGGGCGACCACGGATCTCGCCCGCCGTGGCTCCATGATCGTTGTCGGGCCGGTCGTTGGCGACGCCACGAATCGAGCTGGGGTCGAGCTCGGCCCGAAACAACACCGGTCCGGCCGCGAGCAGGCGAGCGGGTACCCGCACTTGGTTTTCGCCCGCGCGCAGCTGCACATCGATCGCGGGCATCAGTTCGTTGGGCTGCCCGTTTTGCGTGACCCGCAGGCTCGCGCTGGCGGTCGCACTCGACTCGATGTCCACGATGAGATCGATCGTTTGCCCGATTCGCAGCGTGTTGGGCAGGTGCATGCCGGTGATGGCCACGTCCTCTTTCGCGGCCGGCTCGAGAGATTCAAACCGGATGGTGACGTCGCGTTGCTCGAGCTCGGCCAACGAGGCGGCGAGGGCTTGCCGTTCTCGACGGTCGCCAGCTCCATCGGTGCACAGCACGAAGACCGGTTCCGTGTCGGGGTCGACCACGGCGTGGGCGAGCGCCAATGCTTCGGCGTGATGGCTCGCCAGCGGCGTCGCCGACGGGTGGATGTGCAGGTCTTGCGGGGGGTCCGCGTGGAGGTCATAGGCGCGTGCCGACTCGGCGTAGGTGACCAGCCGGATCCGCGTGCGGTCTTGGGGATCGACGCCGTCTTCGATCTCTTCTTCGCTCAACCGCTGGGCCTGGCGAACCAGCTGCCGCACCCGGGCGAGCGCTTCGGGTGACACCGAGGCCGACGTATCGACCACAAACACCACTGTTTTGCCCCGCATCGGCGTGAGCAGACTCGGCCACGCCACGGCCAAGCCCAGCGATGCGAGGACCAAGGCGCGCAGCACCGTGTTGGTGGCGATTTGCCGGTTCCGCTGGTCGACCAGGCTGCGGGTGGCCATCCACACGAGAAACGGGACGGTGCCGGCGGGGATGAGCCACGCCAGATGCGGCTGGGCGAAGCGAACCTGGGCGGTGGAACTCGCGTTCATGAACGCGGTGAGGAGGGCGGGCGCGGGGACGTGCCAAGGTGGGCTGGGGCCGAGCCACTGGTAGGCGGCCCCCGCAAGGCCGACACTGGCGACGAGGACGATCAGGCCCGAAAGCCAAGCGGGCATGCGGGCGGTGGCTCGCGCGGCCATCGACGGCTGACTCATACCGTCCGCCTTCGATGGTACGTGCCCCACTCTCCCAACAGCACGGCAAGCGCGAGCCCAACCGCCAAGACCCAGAGTGGATCGTCGCGGACCGGCACCGGATCCGGCGACTCGCCGGCTAACGCCGGCCCGAGGGCGGCCGCGTCGATCGTCGGGCGCAGATCCGACGCCGCCGGGTCGGCCAGGTTCGCCGCGACCTCGGCCTGGTGTCCCTCCGCCGTTTGCAGCCGGTAGACCCCAGGGGAGTCGACCCGGAAACGGATCGTGCCTTGAACGGTCGTCGCTTCGGCCACGGTGCCGTCGGGTGCCAGGACGTTCACGGTGGTGCGATCCGTCACCTCGAGACCGACTTGCGCGGTGTCGACGGTCTGTGCGGCACCGGTGGTGACCGCGGCCACAAACCCGGGGGACCGACGGTGAAAGTGATCGATCGCGTTGGCCAACAGGACGGGAAACGCCACGCGTAGCGGCAGGTCGGACGCGCGTGGATCGAACCCGATCGCCAATAGCCTGGACTCGGTGTCGCGTAGCACGGCGATCGGCTCGCCGAGATGGCGCAGCAGCGGCACGTCGCCCGGCTCGAGTCGAAACGCCGTGGCGCGATGCATATTGACGTCTTTGAGGACCACGTCGCGCAAAATGGGGTGCGAACGCTCGATTTCGGTAATCCGAGGTCGCTTGATGGTGCGCAGCGGCATCACGGGGACCGGGCTGTCCTCGCGTCGATGGGGATCGAACACGATCAGCGCGGTGTCGGGGAGGCGCTCGGGGAGCGGGCGGTCGCCGACGTCGTAGACGACGACGTCCGCGGTTGCGATGGCGGATTCCTCCGGGCCGCCGCGTTCGGGAGGGAGCGCAGTGAGGCGGACGTGATCTTCGAGGCTGAGCAGGGCGGCCTCCAAGAACAAGTCGGTACCGTCGGAGACCAGCACCACGTGGACCGGGCGGGTCGGGGGGACGACCGCGTACGCTCGGTCGTCGACCCGCAGTCCGGCGTGGGGCCCCGTGTGGCGCAGCTCGGCCTCGAGCCGTCCGTGCGCGACATCGAGATCGAAAAAGACCTCGTGTACGGGCTCCTCGGGGGGCAGCTCGAGGGGCCGGGCGATCAGGTCGACGTCGTTGCTGCGCACGACGAGCGTGGTCTCGACGGTCTGATCGGAGAAATTTTGCACCTGCGCGAGCAATTCAACCCGCGCCCGATCGAACGGGTAGCGTCGCGCGGCGAAGCTAGTGATGGCCACATTCGGCGCGTCGCCGCTCACCGTCGCCACCGAGCACGCTACATCGGGTCGACACCATGACAAGGCGGTTTGGTCGCGTGACGCCAAGGCCAGGTCGGAGACGATGACCACGCGCGGGTTGGGTTGCCCGGCGAGGGCGTGGCGCGCCAGCGCGATCGCGGCTTCGAGATCCCCATCGCTCGCCTCTGGCCGGAGCGGATCGAGCCACCGGGTGGTGGGGTGATGACTCAGCGGGACGGGGACCCGAGGGCGCGCCCCGGCGAAGACCACCATGCCGCGGTCCCGGGGTCCGAGGGTGGCGAGTTCGGCCTGCGTGCGCCCGATCGCGGCCTGGAGCCGGGTTTCGGAGCTCTCCGGATCGGTCGCGCCCATGCTGGCGGATCCATCGAGCACGACCGCCAGCGTTTCGGGCTCGTCCACCCACGTCGACGGCCGGGGATCACCGAGGGCGAAGCAGACGAATGCCACCACGGCGAGCTGAACCAGCCACGAGGCGACGCGTCGCAAGCGTCGCCAGATCCGACGGCTTTCGGACTCTCGCGCGACTTGTTGCCACAACGCGGCGAAGGGGACGACCAGCTCCCGTCGACGCATTCGCAGCAGATACAAGCCAGTGATCGCCATGGTTGCCGCGCCGAACACCGCGGCGATTTGCACCAGCGATAGGCCCGTAAAGGTCATCGGAGTACGCCACCCGCCCGAAACATACGCAGGACCACGTCCTCGAACGGGTCGTCGATTCGGGCCCGAAAATACGGGATCCGCGGCCCCGTTCCCGCTCGCCCCAGGGTCTGGCAGAAGCGCTCGTGGGCGTCATGGTAGGCGTCGAGTACCGAGGGTTTCAGTGTGACTTCGAATGCCTCCGATCCTTCGCAGTCGCGCAAGTTCACATCGCCACGCAACCCGCTTTGCCGCGGATCGGCTTCCACGGGGTCGAGTACCTGCACGCACACCACCTGGTGTTGACGGAATCGCAGCAGGTTGAGCCCGTCGAAGGCTCCGTCGAGGTCGTAGAAGTCGCTGATGACCACGGTGACTCCCGCTTGCGCCGATTCGGCGGCCACGCGGGCGCAGCCGGCTCGCAAGTCGGTGGGCCCGCCGCGTGGGGCCTGGCGCAGAAACTCGAATACGCGAAAGATCCGGCCTTTGCCCCGCACCGCGGGGAGGGTCTCGTGGACGGCTCGACTCATGCACGAAAGGCCCACCCGGTCGAGACCGGCCAGCCCGACATAGGCCAGCGCGGCCGCGATCTTCTGGGCGTAAATCAGTTTGCCGGCCTCGCGCGTCGCCATCGAGTCGCTGACGTCCACAACGAGTCGAAGCGGGAGATCCTCGTCCTCGTCGAATAGCCGCACGAGGGTCTGACCCAGCCGGGCTTGGATATTCCAGTCGACGTTGCGAATGTCATCGCCGGCCGAGTACTCGCGATGGTCGGCAAACTCGAGCCCGCTGCCGACTTTCCGAGTCTTGCGTTCTCCGCGTTGGCGCCCGCGAAGAAGCCGGCGGCTGACCACCGACAGCAACTCGAGTTGACGCAGGAACGACTCGTCAAACTGGTCGTCGCCGCTGCGACCGGACGCGGTCCGTCGGACCGCGCCGAACATGCGGGCGCGCAGACTCAATCGTCGACTCGCACGGTGCTCAGCACCTGATCCAAAATGTCATCGTGGGCGATCTGCTCGGCCTCGCCTTCGAAGTTCAAAATGACGCGGTGGCGCAAAGCGGGAATCGCTGTGGCGCGCACGTCGTCGACGCTGGGGCTGAGGCGACCTTGCATCGCGCAGCGGATCCGGGCGGCGATCAGCATCGCCTGGGCCCCGCGGGGGCTGCCGCCGAAGCGGACGTAGCGGCGGACAAGATCAGGGGCGTTGGGGTCGTCGGGATGGGTCGCCCGAAGCACGCGCACCACGTAGCGAGTCAGGCTCTTGGTGGTGGGAATTCCCCGGACCAGGCGCTGCATCTCGAGCAGTCGCGGTCCTTCGAGCACAGCCGACGGCTCGGGCATCCGCTCGCCGGTGGTGAGGTCCAAAATCGCCATCAGCTCGTCCTCGTTGGGGAAGTCGACGTGGATCTTGAGCATGAATCGGTCGAGTTGGGCTTCGGGAAGCGGGTAGGTGCCCTCTTGTTCGAGTGGGTTTTGCGTGGCGAGGACCAAAAACGGCGTCGGAAGTTCGCGGGTTTGCCCGCCGGCGGTGACTTGTCCCTCGGCCATCGCTTCGAGCAGGGCCGACTGGGTCTTGGGCGTGGCCCGATTGATCTCGTCGGCAAGCACGATGTTGGCGAAGACCGGTCCCGGTTGAAACTCGAGACGGCGTTCGAGCCCGCCGTCACCTTGCGTGAGGACCGACGTGCCGACAATGTCGGCCGGCATCAGATCTGGCGTGAATTGAATCCGGGAGAAACGTAGGGACACGGCCGCGGCCAGGGTGCGGATCAGCAGGGTCTTGCCGAGGCCGGGCACGCCCTCAAGCAACCCGTGTCCGCCGGCCAACAAACACGTCAAGATGCCCTCGACGACGCGCTTTTGGCCCACGACCGCGCCGGCGATGGCCTCGGTGAGCACGCCTAGGTCCTGGTTGAGTCGTTCGAGATCGGCTTGCGCGGTCGCGGGGGTCGGTTCCGCCACGTCCACGACCGAGGGAGCGGATGCAAGGCTCATGGATTCTCGTCTCGGGGTTGGATCATCTGAAAGTAGCGGCGAACCTGCCGGCGCTTGGCGGCCGGCAAAGTCTCGTCGTCGATGGCGCTTTGCGCAAACGCTCGGTAGTCGGTGTAGACCCGGCGATAGGCCTCGGTGGCGAAGCCTTGTTGACTCGCGTCGGCAATCACCTCCGCCCGCGTGGCACCGCGCCCCTCGTGCGGGGTGGCTTGATGGTCTCGGGCGCGAAACTGCTTGCCGGTGGCATCGCCGAGGCGGTTGTCGGAGCCCTCTCCGATGCCATGACTGGGCACCGATGAGGCCCGTTCGCTTTCGAGGTCGCCATCACCGAGGGATTCGCCTTCACCCCCGGGCGGCGCGGACGAGTCCTCTTCGAGCAGCACGGAGGGGTCTCCTCGGTCGTCGTCGCCCACGTCGCCCTCGATGAACATCGTCGGTTCGCCCCGCTCGCCCTTCTTTTTACCCTTGGCCGCCCGCGCGAATCGTTGCCGTTGCCGATCGCGTCGCCGGTTGTTGTCGTTTTGCTGCCCCGCGCGCCGCACCAGAGTCTTGGCTTGCTCCATGGCATCGCGGCCGCTGGACAGACGCCGGGCCTGCCGGGCCTTGCGAGCCGCGTCGCCGAGTCCCCGGCTCAGGTCGCGTTGTGCCTGTCGCCGCTTGGATGGCGAACGGTTCCCCTTCGTCGACGACCGGGCGTTGCGAGCCAGGCGGCGCAGACGTTCGAGTTCTCGCGCGGCGGCTTGCTCCCGCTCGTGTTGCCGGCGCAGCGCGTCCAGGCGGTCGCGTTGGCGTTTGAGTCGTCGCTCCTGCGCCGCTTGGTCCTCGGCTTGCTGGTTTTCCTCGCGCCGCAGTCGACGTTCGGCTTGCTCGAGTTGGGCGCGGGTGTCTTCGGCACCGCGCCGCGCCGCGGCCAAGCGGCGCTCGGCATCGGTTAGGGCGCGGTCCATCGCCTTGGCGGCGGCCGCGTCGGCCTCGCTGTCCGCAAACGCTTCATCGAGGCGTTCCGTCGCTTCCTCACCGCCCAGACGCGCCAACGCTTCGCCCGCGCGTTCGGTCGTGGCGTGCTCGGTGAAAGCTTCGGCGACTTGGCGCACGGCTTCCGCGAGCAGGGCGGGGTCTTCATCCACGCTCGCCTCGAATGCGGCCTCCGCCGCCAGTAGCTGTTGCTCGAGCTCCGCGAGGCGTTCAAGCGCCGCGGTGCGATCGAGCTCACCTCGCTCGAGCTTCGCCAATACACCGAGCATGTTCGATGCAACGAGGGCGACGTCTCCCTCCCCGGTCGACAAGGCACCCAGATCTCGTCGTAGCGGGGCGGAAAACGGGAGTCTGACGGGGGCCGGGCGTTCGTCAGCCTGGCTCTCGACGAGTGGCGGGGGGGCGGTGGGCGCCGGCTCGGTGCGCGGGGCGGGCATCGGAACAAGAAAGGCCAACGCTAACGCCAACCCGCTCGCGAAGTCACGAAGGTTGACGCGAGGGAGGTTCAGTCGGACCACCGGGCGAGCGTCGAGATCGGTCGAGGCCTCGCACGCGCTCGCCACCGCGGCTTGCATCCAGGCCGCCGTGGCCGGGTCGACTGGTTTGGGTTCCGCGGCGAACTCAAGCGCATTGCCGATCTGATCGTGCAGCCCGTAGTGCGCATCGAGCCGCCGGGCGTCCCCTCGCCAGTCGCGGGGCCGCCCACTCGCCCAGGCGATGACTCCCACCACCGGCAGGACGGAGGCCATCGCCCACCACGGCGAGAGACTGGTGGCACGGATACCCACCACGCTGGCCGCGAGCAGTAGTAGTCCCGCCGGAAACGCGATGCGGTGGAGTTGTCCCACCGCATCGGCCACTCGCTCTCGGCGGCCCACCTTCGCCACGAGCTCGCGGAGGACGTCAACGTTGGGCGGCTCGTTCATGGGGCGCGATGCCCCGCGGCCGAAGCACGGCTCGATTCAGGGGTGTTCGGGGCGACCGACGACAGGGTGGCCCAGCCGAGACGGCGTAACCCGGTGGCGTCGACGTGCGGCGCGAACTGACTCGCGTACAGCACCTCATGCTCACGCCGCTCGACCACCACCTCCCCCAGCCCTCGGTTCGTCAGATAGGCTCGGAACAGTGGGGCGAACTCCTCGGCATCCTCGCGTGAGTCCCAAGCGATCAACCCGATCACGACCGGCGTGACGTCCGGGTCTTGGTGTCGCTCGAGGGCCACGAAGCGGTCGCCGCCCCAGCCCGACGCGGCGGCGCGCGCCTTGGTCGGGGGCAGGTCCTCGGCGAGCATGGCCAGCAAGTCCGCCTCGCCGAGCTCGTCTTGCCAGACCACGTCGAAGTCGGGCAGGTGCTGCTCGAGCGTGGCGGTGTCCACCGACACCTCATGGGCCGCTTCTCGCGAGACCAACTTGTCAACGTGGAGCATCTGCTCGGTCGTCGTCGGCGGCCGGCGATACAGCTCATCCACCGCCGCCCAGCCCTGGCTTCGCGCCAGGGCCAAGATCGTCGCGGTCCCGTCGGCGTAGGGCATCTGCATCATGCGCGCGAGCGTGGGGTAGGCGACGAGAGACCCGCCGATGCCGAGGGTTTGGTCGCGCATCGCGAGCAGTACGCGATCGGAGATGCCCGCCGGGCCGGCCTCTCCGGCGCGCCAGCTCAAGTAGGCCGCTTGCGCGTCGCCCTCGACCAGAAAACTCAATGCGGCGTCGCGCTCCGAGTGTCCTCGGTGGGGCTGTTGCAGCGCTTCGAGATCGAAGTGCATGTCTTGCAGCCCGTGCACGATTTCATGGCCCACGACCATGGCCAACATGGCACGGGGGACGAAATCGCCGATCAGCAGCACGTCGCGCTTCGGGTCGTAGATGCCGAGCACGCCATCTTGGTACAGGTCCAGCAACACCTGTTCCATCTCGGCGCCCAGTGGAATGACGCCAAGAGCGGCGCTGATTCGACCCATCAGTTGGGTTTCTTCGGGCGTGAAGTCCTCGTACATCGACTCACGCACGAACGTGCGGACCCCCTGTCGGTCGATGAGCTCCACGCGGACCGGTGCATTGGGCTGCAGCTCCCGCGCGGCGGCGACTCCCGCGAGGATCTTTCGTGTCGTCGCCTCGGTCTCGGCGAGAAACTGGTCCCGTTGCGAGGGCGTCGCTGGCGGCGTGGACCCCGAGGTCGGCTCGGGGGCGGTTGGCTCGGACGTCGGGGGGCTGGCGAGCCCCACGGCGAGGGTCCACGTGCCTATCCACGGAACGATATTTGGCACCCACTGAGCCTAGCCTTTGGCGGGAACGCTCGCTACTCGCGCATTTGTCTCCGCAGCCACGGTGCCCACGCCCGGCTCGCGCGACCGCGCGGGGCCGGAGCCTGTCGTTCGGGCCGTCGCCGCGCCGCTCTGCGTCGTTTCGAAACCGCGGGAGGCCTCGCCGCGTGCCGCAGCTCGCGGGTAGCCGCTGGCGGAGCGCGGCTCGTGGACCCATCTGACGCGGCGAGGGAGGGGCGCAGCGCGGACCTTCGCCCTACAGCGGGCGCAACCCCGAGGCGGCTTTCGGAAGGTGGACGTCCATCTGCGGGAACGGAATCGAGATGTCGGCCTTGTCGAGCGCTTGCTTGACCCCGCGGGTGGTGGCGTCCCACACGTCCCAGTAGGCCTCGGTTTTGCACCATACGCGCACCTGCCAGGTGATCGAGCTGTCGCCCATCGACAACAGGATGACCTGATGGCCGCGCTCCGGGTCGCGTCCGGGAACGGACGCCGCGACGTCCTCCAAAACCTTGCGCACTTGGTCCAAGTCGGCATCGTAGGCCGTTCCGACGTCGATATCGACCCGTCGCTCACCGTTGAAGGTCATGTTCTCAATCGAGCCCCCCATGACGGTGCTGTTGGGCACGATGATCCGCCGGTGATCCAACGTGTCGAGCGAGGTCGTGAACAGTCCGATGTGGGCGACGAACCCGGTATGTCCATCAACACTGACAAGGTCGCCAATGGTGAACGGTCGAAAGGTCACGATCATCACCCCGGCCGAGAAGTTGGACAGCGTGCCTTGAAACGCCAGTCCCACGGCCAAGCCGGCCGCGCCGAGCACGGCTGCGAAGCTCGTGGTCTCAATGCCGAAAATGCTCAGGCAGCTGAGCACCGCCGCGACAATCAACGTCCAGCGGACAAGGTTGCCGAGAAAGTCGGACAGCGCCGGGTCGATCTTGCGGGCTTTGAGGGTGCGAGTCAGCCGGCCGTCGGCCCACGCGGCCACTCGGAACGCGATCCAAAGGGCAAACAGGACGCCGACGATGCGGACGCCGTAGCTGAGGAGTTGAGGGGCCAGTTCGGCGAGTAAGGCTTCGATGTTTTCCATATTGGCCGGCGATGGTGGCACGCGCGATCGTGCGGCTCAACAACGCGACCCGAGGCCAACGGGACGACGTTCGCCACCAACCGAGCGGAGAGAGCTTGGCGGACCCGCGGTCACGTTCTCGCGACAAACCCGACGCCGCATGGGCGCGACGACTAGCGCGCGCGATGCTCGGTGCCGGCGCCCGCCGTCACGAAGATCGCGGTGACCGGGGCCGAGACATCCGCCGTATGCCAGACCCCCGGCGGGTTGATCGCGTACTGCCCGGGTTGCAGCGTCGTGCGCCGGTGCTCGCCGTCAATCTCTTGCACCAGCGTGAGCTCGCCCTGCGTGCAGATAACGACCTCGCTGCCGCGAGGGTGCATTTCCCAGCTGTCCCAGGAGCGAGCGAAGGTGTGCATCGCAATCAGCCGCCCTTCGTCGCCGTCGTCCGCGTGCCGTTGCCCGTAGGCCGCATACCACTCGGCGCCTGTGAACGGAGGTTGAGCGATGGCGGTCGCGCCTCGACCGAGGTGCACCGGAGCTTGTGAGAGGTCGTTGGCGGGCATGCTCCACAACCTTACCACTACGTCGGTTGCGCCCGTCTCGAGTCCGAGTCGCCGCGCACGAGAGGGATTGTGACGGGTTGTGGTCGGTTGGACCGATTCCACGCGCCGAGGGGCGCGGACTCGTCGGCGTGGACGACCCGCGCGTGGGGACCGGGAGGCTTCACCGTGGCTCGAAAACCGCGTGTGGTCAGCCCGTCGAGCGAGGCCGCGCCGGCCGGCGACGCGACTCGACACGAACTCGCCCACGGCAATCTGATCGCGCAGCGCCTCGCCCGGTGGATGTCAGTTCGGCCCGTGCGAGGGGAGCCCGCAGGCTACGCGGTCTGGACTTGCGCGAGGTCTGGCAGGGGTCGCGGTCGCGAAACGTCGGCGTGGATCAAACATCGGTATGCTGCCCTGACTAGCATTACTCATGTTCCTGCGCCGTGGCGTCACGCCACGTCGGCATTCGTCGGCGTCGAGAGGCCAGGAACTGTATCGTGAACCGGGTTTTCGCCGGGGGCCCGGCCCCGTCACTGCGTGCATGTCAGGAACAGTTGGCTTCGCTCGCCAATCGACGTGGTCGATCGCACGGCTTTGTCGGCGCCGCGCCGTAAACGCCATTCGTAGTGCCCGTCGCGAACAACTCGGCACGCGGCGACCCACCGCCGGCGGGCCAGCGGGACACGGCAATGATACCGTCGAGTCTCGATGTCTGGTGGTAGATCGAAGACCCCGGGTGCGAGTGGATTGGCGAAGTGGCTGACCGCCCGAGGGTGGCCGATTCACCTGCTGCTTTGCACAGTGGGAATCGCGGTGTTGATCCGGCCGACCGTGTTGGCCGCTCGTTTCGGCCGGGTTCCAGGGATTGATCCGGCGGCGTTTTATCCGGCGAGTGTCGCGGTCGCCAAAATGCTCGGTGCTTGTTTCCTCGTTTGGGGGGCGGCTGGCGTGTTGCTCCGGGTGCTCGCTCGCCACGGAGCGTTCGCGGTGCAGGGGGTTCGGATGGCCGCGGTCGTCGGAACCTATTTGCTTTGCACCGCCGTCTTTGTGGATTGGCATGTCGACGACGCTGCGATCACGTACGCCTACAGTGAGAACCTGGCCACGGGCCTGGGCTTGCGGTTGCACCCAAATCTGCCGACCGAGGAGGCGTACTCCAACACGCTGTGGATGCTTGTGCTAGCGGGGGCGCGAGCCTGCGGCGCGCCGATTCCCTGGGTGGCCAAGCTACTGGGTACCGGGCTCGGGGTGCTGTGCATCGTCGGCACGGCCCGACTGCTCGCGCGCGACACCGGCCAGTGGCTCTCGGCGCTGAATATCGCACTCCTCGGTTCGCTGTTTTGCACCGCGCCGTTTGTGATCTGGTCCGTCTCCGGGCTCGAGCATGCGCTCCAGGCCGCCGGCTTTCTCGGGCTGGTCGCGTGCGGTGGCGTCGGTTCACCGCGGCAACGCTGGCGGTTCTCGGCGATCGGGGCCGGGTTGGTTCTCGTACGCCCAGAGGCACCGCTGATTTTGGCCGCGGTGGCGATCTCTCACGCGTGGGACCGCTGGCGTGAGCGTCGAACGCTTGCACCGATACTACAACTGTGGACACTTCCGGTTCTGCCACTACTGGCTTTGGCGGGCTTGGTGTTGTTTCGGATCGCCTACTTCGGTGACCCGCTTCCGAACCCCTACTACGCCAAGGGGACCTCCGCGACGCCGGCACGCCTGCTCAACCTTGTCGGTGGCGCGTGGGAGTACGTGTTCAGCTGGTTGCGAGCCGGGGGGATCGGCGCCCTGTTCGGAGTGTGGGTGTTTCTTCCCGCGCAGCGCCTGCCCCCAACGGTGCGCGTGGCCCTGGCTATTGTCGGAGCCCAAGTCGCGTTCGCCGTGTACACAGACGGCGATTGGATGGGCCACTGGCGATTCATGGCCCCGGTGGTGCCGATGCTGGCCTTCATCACCGGCTACGCTCATGCCGCGAACGCAGCCGAGCGTTCGTGTCAGCTCCCCCTGAAGGTGCCGCTTGCGATCGCTGCGGTCACGTTCATCGGGATCTCGAGCGTTCGTCACTTCATCGAGTTTCGCGCGCGCCCGACCACTCCGTTCGCGTCGGTGGCCCACGTGGGACAGCGATTCGCTGCGCTGAGCGCCGACTTGGGGATCGAGCGACCGCGTTTGGCTCACCACGACGCGGGGGGAACGAGCTATCGCTCGGGCGTCGAGCTGGTGGACTTGGCCGGTCTGGGGAACCGCACCATCGCGAAGAACATGCGTGACCACACCTTTGTGCACCGGTATCTACTCGAACACGCTCAACCCGACTTCGTCTTCGGTAGCGCGAGCACGTTCGCGGCCGGCATCTCTCGCTTCCACGAGACGCCGCGGTTTGAGCGGGACTACGTGCCGCTGCGGTTCGAGGACGATGCGCTGATGGAGGCCGATCTGTGCCACATTCGCCGCGATCGGGTACGGGAGGTCGCCGGCCTCCGCGTGGTGCGGCGAGCGGATCAGATCATCGAGGTTGTCGTGTTCGATCCCGCAACGGTCTCGGCCGGGGCGGGCCGTGATCTCGCGGCCGGCCCCCGCCAGTAGGGCAAACCCGCGGGACGTGGTACGAGCCCGCTCAGGTCGCGGGCGTCTCGGACCGATTGGGCGCCCGCCGTCGACGGCGGAGTTCCCCGAGCAACAGGGCGGTCAGGCCTACCACCGTCGCCACCATGTAAAAATTGGCCGACGTGTAGAGATTCATGGCGCTTTTGGTGTGCTGGGACAGCAAATAGTAGGCGGGGATGAGGCCCACGACCGTCACGTCGAACACCGCGTACTTGTACCGCGAGCGAAACAGCGGTGGCCCCATACAAAACAGCAGAAACCAGAGCACCAGATAGTACTTCGAGATGTCTTCGAGCACGAACGCGGGGATCATGCCGACGAGCATGCTGTTGCCCTCGTCACTGGCGACGTAGATGATCACCACGCAACCGAGCAACGCGATGAGCGTGAGCCGGTAGTAGGTCTCCTGCTCGCGGAAGATCCGGCGTTTACGGGCTTTGTCGGCGCTGTGAGGCTGTTTGTCCGCGCCGAAGTCATGGGAGAAGATGCGTTTGACGCCGAACTTCTTTTCGACGAGGTACTGGAAGTCAGCATGGTGAAACATGTTCTCGCCGAACTCACGCCAGTCTCGGAGGCCGCGGCCGCCGGTCAGGGTCAAGGCGAAGCACAGCGTGAGCCCAGCAAGAAACGAGGCCGCGAAGTTGACGCGACCATGAGGCAGTCGCTTCGTCCGAAACCACGACCAGGCCACGTGCAGCGCCGGTCCGACGAGAAAAAACACCGGGAACACGCGCTCGGCCACGGCGAGGGCGAACGCGAAACCTGCGGTCTTGTAGTGCCCGAGCTTGTAGCAGCTGATTCCCACCAGCACTGTCGCCAGCCAAAAGAACCGGAGCATCCCGCCGAAGTGAAACGGCGTGGCGCCGAAAAACAGCATGAAGCAGCCCACGAAGGCGAACGCTCGCACGCCGCCGAATGCTCGCCCGAAGACGAAAAAGGCGGGAATGAGGATGACCCAGTCGAGCGATAGCAGCACGGTGCGTTCGACGACATCGCCGAGTGACAGTCGACTCGAGAGGGTCGAAAACACGAGGTGCCCGAACGGCGTGGCGTTGTAGCCGAGATCGGTCACCATGCGCCGCGCGGTGCGGCGGCGGGTGAGATCGAAGACGTCGCCGAGGTCTCGTTTAAAGGCCGACCAGCGTGCGGGGCTAAACCCGTTGGTCTCAATGCTGTCGATCTCGCCCTGGACGGGCACCCACCGGTAGTCGTGGAGGTCGCGAGTTTTTCTTACCTTCCGTAGTACATTGCGGTCCTCCCGATCGGCCAAGAACGTGTACTTGTACAGGCCGAAGTAGCCGAGCTCGTCGAAGTACTTGGAGCCCATGTAGTAGTGGTAGACGTTCCACCCTTGCATGAACTCCCCCCGGGCAAGCTTCGGGACCTTGTCCTGACCGCGAAGGTACAGCGTGGCTGCACACACCAGGGCCATGACCGCGATCAACACCCGTCGCCCGGTGACCCGCTGGCCCCAGGCCGAGCGCTCCAAGGCCAGCCCCAACGCGATGGCGCACGACAGCCAGATCGCGTGCGCCGTACTCGAGATGTCCTCGTGGGTGAGCAGCCACCAGCCCACCCCGGCGAGCGCCGAGAGTCCCAACAGCAGCGGTGCAAAGCGGTTCCGGTCCGGACGGGGCGTGGCCATTGGGTTGATAGCTCCGATCGCTCGAAACATTGACCATAGCGATGCAGATGCGCGAGCGTCAAACCGCGGCGAGATGCCTCGGCGGGGCGGGGCGTGATCGAATTACCAGCTCGTGGCACGCCGGCATCCACGACGATCGCGCGAGGCTGGTGGCCAAGTCCAGGTAGACTCGCGGCCATGCCTCGCCCGACCTTCGCGTCTGTCCGTCGAACCTCACGGTCGATCTTCCTTGTCGCGCGTCGCGGCCGTCGCTTCGCTTCGGCCGTCGGACTGGCCGTCGTGGCGCTCGTCGGGTTTGGCTGTAGCCCACCTCCGCCGGCGTCCCACGGATCTCCCGCGGCTGCCGTGCCCAAGCCGTCGCCGTCGCAGCAGCGAGACCGGGCGCGGGCGCTGGCTCGAGGCGAGGGACGAGAGGCCGATCCAGAGGCGGCGGCCCGGATGTTTCGCGACCTTTGTCGCGAGGGCGACGGCGAGAGCTGTTTCGCCTACGGCGAGGCGATGGAGCGGGGACTGGGCGCCGACGCGGACGAGGCCGCGGCGTTGGACAAGTTCCTCAAGGCTTGTGAAGCGGGTTATCTCCTCGGCTGCACCAAAGCCGGGCTAGCCACCCTGGCCGGTCGCGGCACCGAGCCGAATCCTTCGCGCGCCGGGGACGTGTTGCGACAAGCCTGTGTCGCGGGGGAGGTGTACGCATGTGCCCGCTGGGCCGTGATGCAGCAGCGCGGCGAGCTGGGGCGGGTCGATCTGCACGCGGCCGCGCAGACTTGGCGCCAAGCGTGTGACCTCAGCGCCGCGTTCTGCGACGAATTCGGCGACATCTTGCGCGTCGGCGACGTCGTGCCCCGCGAGCCGGCGCTGGCGGCCGCGAGGTACGACGAGGCGTGCGAGCGGGGCGAAGCCTACGGGTGCCGAGCGCTCGGCGGGATGCTCGCGTCGGGCGATGCTTCCGGGTTTCCCGACCTCGAGCGGGCTCGCGCCGCCTTCAGCAAAGCTTGCGCGCTGGGGGATCGCCCCGCCTGTGCCCACAAGCAGCGCCTCGAGGCCCCCTCCGGGGCCGAAACCCCCGACGTCCGGGGGGGTACCGGGTCGGCGGCTCGCGCTGGGTGACCGTGGGGGCCGGGTCGAAACCGACCCAGGCGACGTCGGCGGCGAGTCTTGCCGGAGATGGACGGCGGCGGCTGGTCGCGCCATGTCCGGCGCGGTTTGTGGTGGTTCCAACGCCCCGTTGGGCTATAACTGCCGGTGCGCCAGCCGACGCTCACGGCAGTTCACCCCCGCAAAGCGGTGACAGCACAACACAACGTTTGGCCCGAGAGCCGAAGTCAGGCAAAACCCATCACACCGTCAGCAAAACACGGGGCCAGTCATGAAGATGACTCGCCCAGCAAAGAGCATTTCTATGTCGAGCAAACTATTCGTCGGAGGATTGAGTTGGGGAACTACGGACGAGGGCCTTCGGGACGCCTTCGATCGTTTCGGGGATATCGTTGAAGCCAAAGTGATCACCGATCGGGATACCGGCCGGTCGCGTGGTTTCGGTTTCGTTTCTTTTGCCACCCCGGATTCGGCTCGCAGCGCCATCGAAGAGATGAACGGCGCCGTGCTCGATGGTCGGTCGCTTCGCGTCAACGAAGCTGAAGAGCGTCGTGGTCCACGCGGCGGCGGCGGTGGTGGCGGAGGCGGACGAGGCGGACCAGGAGGCGGTCGCGGTGGTGGTCGCGGACGCGATGGCGATCGCTGGTAACTAGCTCGTCGTCGACACGAGCCAACGATGAGGGCCGTGCCGCACTTGTGGCGCGGCTTTTTGCGTGGTTTCGGATGCCGCGACGCTTCGTGTGCCGCCGTCCGATGGTCCGTCGCCCCCGCGGCGGCGCGGTCTTGGTCGAGACGAGTCCGGTTGGAGTTCGTCAGGCCGCCTGTGCCCGCAACCGGGCGCGCAACAACAGGCTCCCCTGAGGTGAGACCGGTCTAGTCGGGCCCGGTCGTCGCCGCCGGGTCGACGTCACCGGCGTTGTCGCTGCGGCACGAGCCCCGTAGGGCGGTGAACAACTCGTGGATCCGCGTTTCGGACTTCACGCCCTCCGAGACCTCGACGCCGGAGTTCACGTCGAGCGCCCACGGTCCGATCTGCCGCGCGGCGACGACGTTGGCCGGTCCCAGGCCGCCAGCCAAGACGGCGGCCTGCAGTTGCGGGGCCCCACGCAGCACCTCCCACGGGAATACGCGCCCGGTGCCACCGGTTTGGCCGTGGCTTCGAGCGTCGAACAGCGTGCGGTCGCCCACTGGGTCGGGCAGCGCTGGCGGTTCAGATCGCTCGGCATCGACGTCGACGCCGACTGCTTTCCAGATCGCCACCGTCTCGCCGAGGGCCCCCCGTAGCGCGTCGACGTACGCGCGGTCCTCCCGTCCGTGTAGCTGCACCACGGTGAGGTTGAGCGCGCGGGCGTAGTGGACCACGCGTGCGACGTCGGAATCAGCGAACACCCCGACCCAGTGCAAATTGACCGCCCCAGCGAGCGCGCGGGCGGTCTCGAGGTCCACGTAGCGTGGTGACCGTTCGACGAAGATGAGGCCGCCGAAGGTCGCGCCGGCTCGACGAGCGGCCTGTGCGGCGTCGAGGTTCCGCAGTCCGCAGATCTTGACGCGGCCGAAGCAGAGCTGGCGAACTGCCGCCGCGAGGTCCGGTTGGGCCATCAGCGAGGTCCCGACCAGGAATGCGTCGGCGAACGGGGCGAGCCGATCGACGTCCTGTCGGGTGTAGACCCCGGACTCGCTCACCACGAGCCGATCTGGCGGCACGCGACCGGCGAGCCGTTCGGTCACGGCCAATTCGGTGCGCAGCGTTTTGAGGTTGCGGTTGTTGATCCCGATGACGTTCGCGTCGAGAGCCAAGGCGCGGTCGAGTTCAGCCTCGTCGTGCACCTCGACCAGACAATCCACAGCGAGTTGCCGAGCCGTCTCGAGGCAAGCGCGGGCGGTGGTATCGTCGAGCACCGAGAGCATCAACAAGATGGCATCGGCTCCGTGACGCCTCGCCTCGAACACCTGGTAGGGGTCGATCACGAAGTCTTTGCACAACACCGGCGCGGGTACGTGGGCCCGCACCGTTTCGAGGATGTCGAAACTACCGCCGAAGTAGGGCCCGTCCGTGAGGACGCTGATCGCGTCGGCAAACGGGGCGTACGCGCCGGCGATCGCGATGGGGTCGAAGTCCGGGCGAATGAGGCCCTTCGAAGGCGATGCACGCTTGCACTCCAAGATGAACCGCACGCCGGGCCGGCGCAGTGCCTCAACCAGGCTCCGCTCGGATCGTTCGAGGCGCGACGCGAACGTGGCGAGTGGCGTTTGCTCCATTCGCGCGGCAACGTCTTGCCGTTTGTGGGCGACAATTCTCGCGAGCACCTCGCCGCTACGCGCGGCATCGACGAGATCGGGGCGAATCTCCCCCGCGTTAGCCATGCGATCGCTCCACGAACCCGTCGAGCCGGCGCTGGGGCTCTCCCGACGCGAGCGTTTGCTGGGCGAGGTCGACCGCATCGAGCAACGACGGCGCTCGCCCGGCCAGCCATAGGATCGGCGCTGCGTTGATCGCGACCGCATCGCGGTGAGCGGAGCTTCCGCCCCCTCCGAGCAGGGTCCGCATCCACGCGGCGTTCTCCTGGGGCCCCCCGCCGGCGAGCGCCGAGGTCGGGGCCGGTTGCACCCCCAGCGCGGCCGGCTCGAGTGTCATCTCGTCGAGCTCGTCGCCCGCGACCCGCATCGCGGTCGTCGGTCCGTGCAACGCGATCTCGTCGAGGCCATCTCCGTACACCGTCAGCGCGGACCGGCAGCCCATGCGAGCCAGCGTGCGCGCGGCGACGGGGACGAGATCGGACGCGTACACGCCCATGACCTGAATCGTGGGACGGGCTGGATTCACGAGCGGCCCGAGCACGTTGAAGATCGTGCGAGTGCCGATCTTTTTGCGCACTGGAGCCGCGTGTCGGGCCCCGGGGTGGTACTGCGGTGCGAACAAGAAGCACACCCCCACGTCATCCAACGCACTGCGCGAGACCTCGGGCGCGGGCGCAAGGTTGGCGCCGAGCTGCTCGAGGACGTCGGCCGAGCCGCACCGCGAGGACACCGATCGGTTGCCGTGTTTGGCGACCGGCACCCCCGCGGCAGCGGCGACGAAGGCCACCGCCGTCGAGACGTTCACCGACCCCGCGCCGTCGCCCCCGGTACCGCAGGTGTCAGCAAACGGGTAGTCCGGTCGGGGAAACGGCGTCGCCGCGTCTCGCATGGCCGACGCCGCGCCGGCGATTTCGTCCGGCGTTTCTCCTTTGTCGCGCAGGCCGACGAGTACGCGCTCGAGCGCCTCAGGGGGCACGTCCCCGGCGATGATCTCACGAAAGAGATCGTACGCTTGCGGTTGGTCGAGATCGCGACCCGTTTCGAGCGACGAGATCGCGGCGGTGGTATTCGCACTAGTCATCGGTCGGCCTTTCGCATCGAGGCAGCGCGGCGAGGGGCCCACGCAAGGCTCAGGACGTTGCGCAGGAGCTGATCGCCGTCGGGGGTGAGGATGGACTCGGGGTGAAACTGAAAGCCAAACTGTCGGGCCATGGGATCGCTGATGCCCATGACCAGCCCCTCGGTGGTGGCATGCACCACGAAGCGATCGGGAGCCTCGCGGGCGGCCAGCGAGTGATAGCGGCCGACGAGCAGCGGCGACGGAAGGCCGGCAAAGGGGCCTTGTCCGTCGTGAGTGAGCGCAGAGGACTTGCCGTGGACGATGCGATCGGCGCGATCGATGGTTCCGCCGGCTTGCTCGATCATCGCCTGTTGCCCCAAGCACACGCCCAGCAGCGGGACCTGGTGCTCGCGGCACAAGGCCACCAGCTCAAGACAGCAGCCGGCGTCGCGCGGCTGGCCGGGTCCCGGAGAAAGCACGACCAATGTGGGGACAGCGGAGCCTTGCGCCAGCTCGAGGATCGACGCGGCCGTGACGGTGTTGCGAAACACTCGGACCGCGCTGCCGAGACGGTGGAACACGTCGACGAGATTGAACGTAAACGAGTCGAAGTTATCGACGAACAGCACCTGCCCGGTCGAGTGGGTGGCGGTGGGCGCCCGATCATCCATGGTCGTCCTCGCGCTCGTGGCTGGCCGCCAACGCGGTCAGCACACTCGCCGCTTTGCGGCGTGTCTCGTCGGCTTCGAGTTGAGGGTCCGAGTCGTAAACCACGCCCGCGCCGGCTCGCA
Organism: Myxococcales bacterium FL481; assembly: GCA_006508105.1. Taxonomy (GTDB): domain Bacteria; phylum Myxococcota_A; class Polyangia; order Nannocystales; family Nannocystaceae; genus FL481. Next base: position 28,864 of record QKPP01000059.1, read on the forward strand.
CGTAGGCCTGGCCGTGCTTGACCACCGCGGACCGGATGATGATCGCCGTGTCGAGCTCACCGTCCTCGGTGAGGTAGCCCACCGCGCCGCCGTACGGGCCGCGCTTGGGCTCGTGCTGACGCAACAGCTGAGCCGCGCGGACCTTCGGCGCCCCGACCAGGGTGCCCATGTTCATCGACGCCTGGTAAGCGTGCAGCGCATCCAGGTCGTCCGCCAACTCGCCACGCACGTTGGAGACCAAGTGCATCACGTGCGAGTACCGTTCGGTCGTCAAGATCTCGTCGACATACCGGGTGCCGGGTTTGCTCACCCGCGCGATGTCGTTGCGCGCGAGGTCGATGAGCATCATATGCTCGGCGACCTCCTTTTCGTGCGAGCGCAACTCCACCTCGAGGCGGTTGTCGAGGTCGTGGTCGATCTCTCCGTGTTCGTTGTGCCCGCGGGGCCGGGTACCCGCAATCGGCCGGATCTGCGCGATTCGGCGGCCCTGATCATCGGACTTCACTTTGACCGCGGCTTCGGGTGATGCGCCGAGCAAGGTGTGGTCCGGCGCGGCGACATAGAACATGTACGGGCTCGGGTTGAGTTGGCGCAGCGCGGCGTAGGTCGCGAGCGGGCGGGGACACGGGGCGGCGAAGGTCCGGGAGGGGACGATTTGAAACACATCACCCGCTCGCACGCGTTCCTTGAGCGACTCGACGAGCGCGGCATAGCGGGCATCATCGAGGTCGGGCGGGGCGAATTCCGGGGGGACCGGCCGCCGCGAGACCGCCGGAGGGACCACCCGCCCGGTCCGGGCGACGGCTTCGCAGGTGTGAATGATGTCACCCATTCGGCGCGACGCGTCGTGGTACGCCCGAGAGACGGCTTCACGGTCCGAGGAACCGAACACGTTGCAGGCGATCTGCGTCCGTCGGGCCCGGTGATCGATGCGGACGATCGTTTCGGCCAGCCAAAACGAGTAGTCCGGATACTCGAGGGGGTCGGTGGCCGCCTCGGGAAGCGGTTCGTAGTTGTCGAGGAGGTCGTAGGCGAACACCCCGGCACAGATGACACAGCCGCGCGCCGGGCTTTGCACCAGGCGTTGCTGCGGGCCGAGAGCACGCAAAACGTCGAGAGGCGACGCGGCGCGGATGCGGGTGCTGTCGTCGGCTCGCTCGGGGCCTGGGGGAAACTGCAGCACCACCCGATCGGCCTGCTGCGAGGTCACCCGGCCCTGCGGCTCGAAACGGCGGGCGAGCATCGCAATGACGGCTGCGCCGTTGGTTCCGAGCGCTTCGACCACGACCTCTCGCCGGCGGGACGTGGCGCGGACGGCCGCATCCACGACGATGAGGCTTTGTGTCGGCCGTTTGTCCGCGGCGCCCGACTCCAACAGCAACGTATCGCGCCGCTCGGCGCTGTCCGTGAGCCGGCGGTACGCCTCGAGTGGGTCGGGGGCAAGGTCGACCCAGCGTGCGAGAGTGTGGGTACTGCCCGGCGGGAGGTCGAGATTGCGGGTCACGCTAGCCTCCGTCCGCTCGCGGCCAAAAAAGCGCGAAGCTCGGTCATCAGTTGCGAGAAGCTCTCGACCGGCAACGCGGCCGGCGCATCGGCGCGTGCGGTGGCGGCTGGATCGTCAAGCTCAACGAGCAGCCCGTCGGCCCCACACGCGGCCGCGGCTTTGGCCATGGGCAGCACCAGGCTGCGCACGCCGGTCCCTTGGCACGGGTCGACGATCACGGGCAGGTGGCTGCGTTGTTTGATCCAGGGGACGGCGTTGAGATCGAGGGTGGCTCTCGTCGCCGTCTCGAATGTGCGGATGCCTCGTTCGCACAGGATGACCGCTTCGTTGCCCGCGGCAACGAGATGCTCAGCCGAGAGCAACAGCTCCTCCACGCGGGCGGCCGGGCCGCGTTCGAGCAGCACGGGACGGCCGGCGCTGCCCAGCGCATGGAGCAAGCCGAAGTTGGTCATGTTGCGGGCTGACACGTGCAGCAGATCGGCCACCCCCGCGACAGTGTCGAGATCCTTGAGGTCCCGGACCTCGGTCACGAGCGGTAACCCGCTCGCACGCGCCGCCTCGGCGAGGCGGTCGAGCGCGGCGCGGTCGAGTTGCGGGGTGACGTACGGCGCGCTGCGAAAGCTGTAGCCGCTCCCGCGCAGTGCCGTGGCTCCGCAGTGCCGGATGGCCGTCGCCAGCGGACGGAGGGTCTCGGCCTGACCCACGACCTGGCCTCCGCCGATCACGACGAACTGCTCGCCGCCGCACGCGGCCGAGCCGATGCCGACCACTGTGTCGTGGGGATGTACCTCACGGCTGACCAGCTTGTACGGCGCGAGGATCGGCTTGACTTCCTCGACCATGGGGTGGGCCGCAACGCCCAGCTCCGCAAGGACGCGTTCATCCCCGAGGGCACCGAGCACCACGCGCTCGCTGCCCGGCATGTACAGCGGCTTGCATCCGCTGGCCTCGATGCGCTGGAGCAGCTCCTCGGCGTCGGCGCGGCTGGCTTCGGGTCGCAAGACGATGATCATGAGCTGAGAGGGGCGAAAAGAGACGGAAACGAAAAAGCCCACCGGGAGGTGGGCCTTGCGATGGTGGGTTGGCGGTTCGCAGAGGCTAGCGCGCGCCCGAAAGGCCCGAGGCGAGACTACGCCATCGCCAGTGGCGGGCGACGATGTGCGCGCACGATGAGGCGGGCGACCAGATCGCGGGCGCCGGGCGGCAGGGGGCGAGCTCGAGCACGTGCCGACGGTAGTGGCAGGCCGCGAGCGAGTCAAGCGCGCGGGAGGGCCACGAGGGGCGGGGCGGCCCATCCCGTCGGCTGGTGGGGAGACGGGCAAGGGGGCCCGGCCCGCGGTTCCAGAGGCTCCACTCGGCCACTTACTCGCGCGAGGTGGCTCGCGCGAGACGGATTCGCTGTCTCGCCGCCGCCGGCTCGCGCGCAAGCCCAGCGGTCGACGCGAAACGGCGGCCGTCCGTCCCGTGCGCGGGGGTCCTCCTCGGTTTCGCGTCGCGTCGACGCGGCCGTGGGGAGCGTTCCGCCGCGGGTTCGACGAGATGAGACGAGCTACTTCGCGGCCAGGGTCTTGCCCTTGCGCTGGGCGGTAAACTCCAGTTCGATTTCCGCCACCTGAGCCACCTTTTCGGACATCGCCGACAGGGTCTTTTGCGCCAGCTTCCCGAACGCCGTGCGCGGCCGTACGTCGTGCTCCGCGAGATCGACCCCGAGCGGTTCTACTGTTTTGACATGTACGCTTTGCGGCACATCACCGGCGAATGCGAACGTGGCCTCGAGTTTGACTTTCTTTCTGCTCTTGCGTTGATGGAGCAAAAAGTCGCCTTCGGCTTCGATGAGAATCTTTCGCTCCGGTCCCGTCATTTCCAGCACGTTGTTCGCCGACGCCGACAAGACTCGCGTCAATGAGAACTCGACCAGCGCGTTCTTCTTGCGCTGCTCCGCTGGCGCCGAATCGTCGATTTCGAGCCAGGCGCGCGCGTGTTCGTTTTGCATGTCGTTCTTTGTTTCTTCGCCGAACTTGCCGTCTTCCGCCTTGCGCTGAAACAGCTCCAGACCGCTGAGGTCGACGTGGACCAAACCGGCGCTCTTCCGAACGTCCGTGAGGTCGATGGTCAGCTCGCCCGTGGTCGCCGAACCGGGGACTTTGCCGCGGATCTTCTCGACCGGCGCCTCCATCATAAACCCCACATTGGCGGTCTTTGTCTCAATCGTATAGTCGTGCGCCGCGGCGGTTTGCTTCGGCTTGGCGATCTCGAGCTTGTCGGCCTTTTGCGCGAGCGGTTTCTTCGGCGCGTTGTCGGTCTTGGCCTGCCCGCAGGCGGCGGCGACGAGGAGCGCGGAGAGGGCATACATCGAACGAGAGCGGTGCATCGGCTGATCCTTCGGGCTTCGTGGGGCCAAACGTCATCACTCGCGCTGGTTGTTACAGGCTAGGCGTGGGCGCGGTTGCACCAGGCTCAGAATCGGACGGTGAGTGCGCGGGCAGCGGTGGCCGGTCGGGAAACCGCTGGGACGGCGCGGACGGCTCGTGCGGTCTGAACACGCGACCTGGAGCGAACGCCGAGGGCGATGGGCCGCCACCGCGACGGGTCGGGCGGGGCGGGGCGGGTCGGCCCGCGGGCTCGGGGGGTGGCGATCGCGTGGCCGGCTTCTCCGCGGACACCGGTGGCTAGGGGGGGGTCTCTTCGATTTCCCAGCGCTCGAATACGTCGGGCGGGTGGTCGATCTCGGCGAGAAACGGGCTTGGCCGCATCAGTCGCACCGGTCCGTCGTGGGCGTCATCCAGGGTCGGGTAGCAAAGGTACAGCTCGTCGGCCGCTCGCGTGGCCGCGACGTAGAACAGCCGCCGCTCTTCTTCCATGTCTTTGGTGGTCCGTTGCGACCGCGGGGTCGGGAATTTGCCGTTGGCCAGCCACAGCACAAAACACTGCGGCCACTCCAACCCCTTGGCCTGGTGGATCGTACTCAGCACCAGCTTGTCGTCCGGGTCGGCTCCCGGTCCGACCGTTTGCCCCACCATGCCTTCGAGCAACGCGAGCTCACTGAGCAACGCCGTCCCGCTCTCGTAGCGTGCCGCGAATCGAGCGAGGTTGTCGAGATCCTCGCGTCGCGCCGGCGCGTTGGGGAAGTTGCGATCGGCGTACTCGGCGTAGTGCGTCTCGATGATCAAACGGATCTCCTCAGCGGGCCCCGCCCCGGCGGCTGCTTCCAACGCGGCCCACAGCGTGGACAGCCGTTGCATGCTCTCACGCGCCCGGGGCTGACCCGATCGTGCCGTTTCGGCGAACGCGTTGCGGGCCGGCACCGGATGGGCGTCATCCGAGAGCCGCTGCGCCAGGCGGGCGGCCGTTTGAGTGCCCACGCCCGGCCATAGTTGCAGCATCCGACTCCACGCCAGCTCGTCGCGCGGATTGTTGCGTGCTCGCAAGAACGCGATGACGTCTTTGATGTGCGCTTGTTCAAAGAAGCGGGTGCCGCTGCGTACGACGAACGGGATGTTGCGTCGGGTGAGCTCGACTTGTAACTCCAAGCTGTGAGCGTGGCTGCGGTACAGGGCCACCATCTCACGGAGGGCTGTGCCGTGTTCGTGGTGCAGCTCCAGCACTCGCTGGGCCACAAACTCGGCCTGCTGGTAGACGTCGCGCAAGGCCAGCAAGGCCGGGCGAGGTCCCGCGCGCCGGGTGGTGCGCAGCGCTTTCGGGTGCTGCTCTTGGTTGTGGGCGATGCTGCGGTTCGCTAGCGCCAAGATCTCCGGGGTCGAGCGGTAGTTCTGGGTCAAACTGAGGACCTGTCCGTCGGGATGGCGCTCACGAAACGCCAGCATCTGCGACACGTCGGCGCCGCGAAAGTCGTAGATCGATTGCGCGTCGTCGCCGACGCAGGTCAAGCTGCGATGGGTCTCGGCCATGGCGTCCGCGATGGCGCCTTGGAGTCGGTTGGTGTCCTGGTACTCGTCGACGAGCACGTGATCGAAGCGGCCGAGCACCTCCTCGCGGCGGTGCACCGGGGTTTCCGTCACCAGCTGGTGCCAGCCTCGCAGTAGGTCATCAAAATCGACCACGTTGAGTTTGCGCTTGCGCGCCTCGTAGCGACGCGCCAGGTCGACCAACGTGGGGGTTTGATCGACGAACTTGTCGAAGCGTTGCCGAATCACGTCCTCGAGCGGTCGTTTGGTCCCGGTGGCCAAGCTCACCATCGAGAAGATGACCTTGGCCGCCGGGAATCGGCGGCTGCGAAGCTTGTCGAGGCCCAACTCCGCGAGCAGCGACCCCAGCAAATCGCGACAGTCCTCGGGATCGAGGATGCCAAAATTCGGGGCGATGCCCACGAGCTCGCCGTACTGGCGCAACAGCCGATTGCCGACGTGATGGAACGTCCCCGCGGCGCACGGGCGCATATCCATCGCGACCAGCTTCTGCACCCTTGCGATCATCTCGCGGGCGGCTCGGTTGGTGAACGTGGCCAACACGATGCGCGATGGCGGGCACCCGCTCGCGATCAGCCGGGCCACGCGGTACGTCAGGGTGCGGGTTTTTCCCGTGCCCGCGCCGGCGACCACCAGCAATGGCTGTGGATCGGCTTCCACCACGGCTCGTTGCTCCGCGTTGAGGTCGGCCGCAAAGTCGAGACGAGGGGTGCGACGGGGGGAGGACTTGAGAACGTACTTCATCGCGGGCAGAGGAGCGGACCGTGGCCGGCCGGTCCGACGGACCGGCGCGGCGTCGCCTACTCGAGGTTGCGCTCGAAGAACTCGAACACCCGGCGCTCGAGATAGATGCGATCCGCCGGCTTGCGCGACTTGTGCCGAGCATCGGGGAAGAGCAGCAACTCGTAGTCTTTGTCATGGGCGATCAATGCGTTGATCAGCCGGGCGGTATGACGAAAGTGGACGTTTTCGTCGATGAGACCGTGCACGAGCAGCAGCTTGCCGGTCATGGCGGCCACGTGATGCATCACACTGGAATCGCGGTAACCGGTGGGATTCGACGCGGGCGTGCCCATGTAGCGTTCTGTGTAGTGGGTGTCGTAGCCGTCCCAGTGGGTGACGGGGGCCGCTGCGACGCCGACCCGAAACGTCTGCGGGGCGCGGGCCAGCGCCATCGCGCTGAGGTACCCGCCGTAGCTGCGGCCGTAGATCCCCGCTCCGCCAGGTTTGCCCCAGCCGGCCGCTTCGAGCCAGCGCACGCCGTCGACTTGGTCTTGGACTTCGAGGTTGCCCAGATCGTGGCGGATCTTGGATTCGAAGGCGAGTCCGCGGTGCTTGCTTCCCCGATTGTCGAGCTTGAACACGAGATAGCCGTGGTTCCGCAGATGCTGGGCGCGAAGATCCGCGGTGAGGCGCCAACGGTTGGCGACCCGTTGGACGTGCGGCCCGCCGTAGACGCTGACGACAATCGGCCACGGCCCGGGGCCGAAATTCCCCGGTGGCCGGTAGACGGCCCCGTGCAAGGTCTCGCCGTCGCGGCTCTGAATCTGCACGAGCTCGGGCGGGGCCAGCTGCATGCGCTGCAGGTGGGGGTCTTCCGGGATGGCGACGGAGACGAGCTCAGCATTGTCTTGAAGTGAACGTACCGTGACGCTCGGAGGGTGCTCGACCGACGAGTAGGTGTCGACAAACCGCTCGCGCGCGTGATCCAACACGACCTGGTGCGTCCCCGGTCGCTGGGTGATGCGTCGCAACCCCTTCCCGTCGAGGCCGACCGCGTACAGATGGCGCTCGAGCGGGCTTTCCTGCGTGCTCAGGAAATAGACAATGCCCGACTCCTCGTCGACATCCGCCACGTCGGTGACCTTCCACGGGCCTTGCGTGAGCGGGCGAACGAGCGTGCCGTCGGCTCGGTACAGGTAGAGGTGCATGAACCCGTCGCCGCGCTCGGAGCCCCACACGAACCCTCCGGGTGCGGCCGCTGTGTCCGGTTTCAACGGGTAGAAGTGGTCGTGGAGATTGATCCACGAATCGCGGCGTTCGGTCAGGACGACTTGCGTGCGGCCGGAGCCAGGCTCCCAAAACACCAGGTCGAGACGGGTCTGTTCGCGGTTCTGCCGCTGCACCGCGACGCGGCCGTCGTGCAGCCAAGCCACGCGAGCCAGGTACATGTCGTCGGGCGCGGTCGGTTCGAGCCATCGCGTTCGCCCGCCGCCGGCTGACACGACGCCCAATCGCACGTGAGCATTCGCTTGTCCCGCGAACGGGTAGCGGTGTTCTTCGACTGCGTCGGGACCGGTCGAGGCCTGGCCTTGGTGGACGATCGGGAACACGGGAACGTGGCGTTCGTCCACCTCGGCGAACGCGAGCTGTTGGCTGTCTTGCGACCACCAAAACCCTTCACTGCGCCCCATCTCCTCTTGTGCGGCGTACTCGGCCAGCCCGTGCGTCTTGCCGGTGCCGCGCGCCCCAGACGTGACCGCTCGGGGCTCGCCACCTTGGCTCGGCACGACGTACAGCTCGCCGTCTCGCACGAACGCCACCGCCTCCCCGTCGGGCGAAAATCGGGGATCGAGGATCGGCGGTCCGCCGTCGACGGCCACCAGTGAGCGCAGTTCGCCGTCCAGGCCGTCTTGGATGTACACCCCGGAGGACAGGGGCACGAGCAATCGGCCACCCGCCTCCGACCACGCATAGCGAGGGATGCCCGTCGCGCGATTGCGAGTCCGTTCTCGCCGCAGTTGCTCCGCGCGGCTGAGGTTGCCTTCGGTCACGCCTTTGCCCGGCGGCGTGGCCAGTGGTTGACGCCGATTGCTCTCAAGGTCCAGGCGAACCAATGCCAAGCGCGTGGACCCGTCCTCCGGTTGGAGAAAGGTCAGCGAACGATCGTCGGGTGAGAAATGGATCGACCGCGGCTTGCCGCCTCCTGGCGGCGGGGAACGAATGATGTCTTCGTACGTGACGCGGGCATGGCTTTCGCTGGGAGTCGACGCGGGCGCTGCCGTAGCCACGGCCGCGCCGGCCGTCGCGGCGGTTTGGGTCGGGTCATCAGGGGTCGGCGGCGATGCCGTGCAGCCGACCGACAAGATCGTGGAGAACCACAACGCCAACGCGATGCGCATGGGCGGATGCTGGCAGCTCGGGTTCGAGGTGTCCACGGCGACCGGGGCGGTTCCCCAGGTAGTGCGGCCGCGTCCGCGGGTAGGCGCAGACGCATCCGGGCGCTGGACTGCGTTGCGAGGCACTGTATGCCCGCGCGACGTCCCGCGCGACATCGCGAGCGGTCGACTCGGCGAACCGACTGATTCGGGGTCGCGGCGAGGCGTCGCGGCTTGCACCCACCGGCGAAATAGGCGATAGCGCGGTCATGCCGAATGCATCGCTGCAAGAGAAACTCGCCGAGCAACACGACGCCGTGGTCTCTGCTTGCGAGGAGCTGGTACAACGCCAGGTTCAGCAAAAGCGTGGACTCACGGGGGCCGGCATCAAAGCCGCGCTCAAGGTGGCCACGGCCGTGCGGCCGAGCTTTGTCCGCGAGGTGGTCATTCGGTTGGTGCCCGAGTTCGCCAAGGCGCTGCAGCCTCAGTTCGAACGCTGCACCGAGCGGGCGACCGCAACGGGAGGCACCGTGGGAGACGCCTTTCGCGAGGAGTTGTCGTCGCGTCCCGGCGAGGCAGCGGACGCGTTGTTGGGAGTGACCGACGCTCGTGTCGCGGCGGCTGCACCCACGGTGCGCAAGGCCTACGACCGCTTGCGTGGGTCGGCGAAGACCCACGTCGAGGCTGCGATGCCCGACGCTGGAGCCACGCTCGCGCGCTTCGTGTAGCGCTGTCGCCCGCCTGGCGTCGTTTGAGCGCGTCGATCGGGTGCGCGCCGATCGGCCGATGTCGCGCAAACCGAGGAGTCGCGCGGGCGTTCCGGCGCGGAGAAGGGGCACGTTGCGGCAGCGTCGCAGCGGCAAGCGCTGGGCCATCGCCACACGCGTGATGCGGACGCCCGATTCCACGGTGTGGTACGTGGACTTGGCCCGGGTTATCCACAGACAACGTAGGGTTGTCCACAGTCGATGAATTCTGTTGAGAGCCGATCGTTTTTGGTGGAAACACTGGATCTCGACCCGTACAGTCTGGGCCTCGTTCGCTACCGGGATCGACAGCGCGGCCGCCTTGTGGTCAACGCTCGATGTCGGGACGCGAGTGGACGGACGCTCTATGACACCACTTGGAACATTCGGGGTACGTGCCGGTCGCGACCGAGTTGCCGCGGTACTCACGGAGCACGTGGGGCCGCTCGTGGCGCGTGAGCGGGCCAACAACATCGCGCAGGCGCTGGCGTTCGCGGCAGCCGATCCGGTCTCGATCGCCACGGAAATGCTGCGCGGGGTGCCGATGGCCTCCAGCGCCGAGGCGGCTGATGTCGCCGCCGCGGTGACGCGAGCCTGGCACGGTCAGCCGGGCGTGGCTGAGGTGGGCGTGGCCAACAGCGCTCCCGAGTTGCCGCCAGCGACCCCGCTGTTTCGCGGGGGCGCGCCTGAGGACCGCCTCGCGTTGCGCTAGCGTCCTCCCGCCTGGCCGCATCGCCGGCCGCGGGCCGAGCCGAGCCGAGCCGAGCCGAGTTTCGACCGAGGGCTGACACCCGTCCCGGCGAACGCACGCGCGAACCGGTGACGCCCACGCGCCACGGCGCCGGCGCAGCGTCCGGCGCCACCAATGGCCTCGTGGGGCGGGGGAAAGGCGATGTGCGCGATCTGCACAGGTTCGATGCGACGGTTTGTCACGGTCGCAACGAACCTCGTCTCGTGGCGACTATGTGCTCGGGTGCGGGGAATGGTCCCCGCTGGAGATGAACCGGGTGGGTTTTTCACTCCCACGTTCGGCGCTGGCCGCGAGGTGGTGTCGCGGTCAGCGCCGGGTTTTTGGCCCGCGCTCGAGGAGTCGGTGTGCCGCATCTGCCCATCTGGAACCGCATCACCCAGGAGAAGGAGGTCGTCCGGACAGCATTTCAGACCGTGCGCGGTCCCGATCACCGCGCCGTTTCACTGCCGCCAACCTTGGACCAAGCCTCGAGCCCCACGAGGGCACCAAACCTCTATACTCTCCAAGTACAGCCGCGAGTTCACTTCGCGGTGCGTGCCTCACCCGCCGGGCTGGCGCCATGTCGATGCTTGCAGTTCGTCTCACGTCACTACTGGTTGCCTTGTCGGCCGTGGCTTGCGAGGAGCCCGTCGACCGTTCTCTCGTTCCCCGGGCTGTGGTCGACGTCGACCCGGTCGATGCACCGACGCGTTCCGTCGCTCGCCCCGGCCATGTCTCAGCGGAAGCGACGATACCGCCAAACGAACCCGCCGATCTCGCACCGGACTCGGTCGGGACCGCGACGGTGGTCACGTGGCGTGAAGGCTGGGACTCGGCCGCGCAGTACGGACCGACAGTGACGCTCATGCGCTGCGAACTCGCAACGTTGCAGTGCTTGATCTCAGACGATCGGCTTGCGGTCGATCCGACGTCTAGCGCAAGCACGGCGACGGCCTGCGCGGAGGCTCTGGGACCTCGGTGCGCGCAGGGTCAAACGGCGCGGTTCGTCGGCGGTCGCTTCGACGACTGCCAGCTGGGTTTGCCGGCGTGCCTCGAGTCCTACGGCGATCCGGTGGCTTGTTCCGCCGTGTTCGCCTACTGTTTCGGCGGTGGTCAGGGTCGGTTCATCGAGCCGCGCTGAACCGACGCGGGGTGGCGAACGGTTTTGGCAGGGCAGCTCACTTTCGGCCGATTCGGGCGTCCGAGTTCCGCATTCGGTCCATTCTCCGCGGCAGCACCTGCGTTGACGGCAACGGGAACCGATTCGAGTCCTCGCGTCGCGGAGGAAGCCCGGCCGTCGTTCGAGGCGGTGTACCACCGGCATGTCGGATTTGTGTGGAGAACGCTACGACGACTCGGAATCCCGGCCGCCGAGCTCGAAGATGCCGTCCAGGACGTGTTTCTCATCCTTCATCGACGACTTGATGAATTCGATCCCACCAAAGCCTCCATGCCGACTTGGCTCTATGGCATGGCTCGAGGCATTGCCGCGAATCGCCGGCGCAAGGCCGCTCGGGGGCGACGGCCAGACGGCGTGTCGCTCGTCCCGTCTTCGCCGCTGGGGCCAGAGCAACACGCGGAACGGGCGGAGGCCGAGCGGGTGGTGGGTGCGTTCCTCGACACGTTGTCGCCCGAGCGTCGGGCGGTGTTTGAGCTGTGCGAGGTCGAGGGGCTTCGTGGATCGGAGATCGCGAAGATCCTCGAGCTCAACGTCAATACCGTGCACACCCGCATTCGCGCCGTGCGGGCCCTGTTCAAGACCTACCTGGCCCAGATGGCGACCGGGGCCGAGTCAGGCGTGAACCGTGGTTGACACGAACCCGCACCCACGTGATGGGGCCGCTTGGGTGGCGGACTATCGACGCTCGCTCGGTCCTTCGGCGGCCCAACAAGAGCGCGTGCTGGCGGCGTTGCGGGAGCGGGCGGCCCTCGAGCCCCCGCGCGCCGAGGCGAGTACGCGGCAGCGGAACGGGCGGGGTTGGTTCGCCGCAGCGGCGGGGGTTGTCGCGACCGCGGCCGCCGTGCTCGTGGTTTGGGGACAACAGCTACCGGCGCCGCCGGACAACGCGGTGTCCACCGGGGGCGACGCACCGACCACGGCCGTGGCCCGACAGCAACCCTTGCCCGTGACGACGCTTCGGGGCGCCAGCGCCGGCTCCCGCTGGCCCGTGCCCGAGTCGGCGGCGGCGACCCGGCCGGTGCCGAGTCCCCAAGACCCCGCGTTCGAGGCGGCCGCGTCCGGGCCCCGCGAGCAGGGGACGGCGCGCCGGGACGCAAGCGAGGCGTCGGCGTCGCGGCGACCCGTGTCCGCTCCATCCACCGGTCCTGCGTCGGGCGTGCTCGCTGAGAGCGAGTCGAGCTTGCTCAGCGATGCGGCTGCCGGCGCCTTGTCGCCGAACGTCGCCCGAGGCGGTGCGGTCTTCGGAACCGCCCAGGATCGATCGCGGGGAACCGCCGTCGTGGCGGGTCAACCCGCTTCGCAGGTGCTCCGGCCGGTGACGGAGGAGGGCGCGGCCGGTCCCGAGCCGGAGCGCGCGTCGGCGGGAAGGCCCGGGCTGCGCTGCCGCGAGCGCTACAAGGCTTGCTCGGATAACGTGCGGCTCGAAGCACTGCACACCAAGTGTCGTGACGACTACGCGACTTGTGTGGCCGAGCGGGACCGCATCTCGTTTGAGGATGCGCTGGAGGTGCTCGAGATCGGTTGTGAGCTCGATACGCTGACCTGCTTGGTGCGTGGCGAGTCGCCCGCGCAGGTGTGTGGTCAGCTCGCGGTGCCCGTGTGTACTGCTCGCGCGAGCGCTCGGGACGAAGCGCGCGAGCGCAGTTGTGTTCGGGCGTTGGCGACATGCGTCGCTGGCGAGGCCGAGCTCGCAGCGTGTGCCAGCGACTTCGCACAGTGTTTCGCGCCCGCCCCCGCCGTCGTGCCGTAGGTCCCCGACTCACTCGAACAGGCGCGTGTCGAGGCAATCGTATCCGGTCACCGGGACGCGCCGAGCGGCACAGAGCGGGTAGGCGTGGGCGAACAGCGACCAGACCATCACGTCTTGAATGTCGCCGTTCGCGTTGGTGAAACGCCGCGCCAGGGTCGCTTCGTGGGTGAACCCCAGCTTTTGCGCCAGTCGAACACTGGCGGCGTTGATCGGCGAACAGTTCAGTTCGACCCGATCGACCCCATCGAGCTCGAATGCCACGCGAACCATGGCTGCGCTGGCCTCGAACCCGTAGCCCCGTCTCGTGTGAGCGCTGTCGATCCAGTAGCCGATCTCGCGGCGCCCGTCGCCCAACCGGTCGAGCAGCATGACCTCCCCCACGAGATCGCCCCCGGCCGCCCCGAACACGGCATAGCGGTAGTGTTCGTCCCGATCAAAGCCGGACCGCAGTTCACGAAGCCATTGGGCGGTCGCTGCAAGAGACCGTGGCTCATGCTTCATGAACGGAATGAAGGGGCGCATGTCCGCATCTGAGCGATCGAGGCTCGCACGGAGCCGGGGGGCGTCGCGCGGCGCCCAGGGCCGCAGCCGCAGGCGGGCGGTCTCGAGTCGATACGCTGGACCGGCCGTGTGCTCGGGGCTTCGCGCCATCCGCCGATGGTAGTCCGCTCGGATCGACACGACAATGCACGCCTGGGGGCCTCGACGTCGCGTGGGGCCCGTTGCACCGTCGGTTCTATCCGGGCGACCGGATGCCTCGAGGGGAGGGCGGGGCGAGTAATGGGATTCGAACCCACGACTTCCTGGACCACAACCAGGCGCTCTAACCAACTGAGCTATACTCGCCGTCGGAGCGCGAACTCCTAGCACGCCTTGTTTTGGCGGCCAAGTGCAAGCCTTGAGCGCTGCGCGGGCTGCGTTGAGCCGGCGGCCGTCGATTGCGCCGCGGGCGGCGTGGTACGGTCGAGCTGCTGCTACGCGCGCCCTGGGATGGGCGTCCAGGAGTCACGTGATGCTTGGCAAGTTGCTTCTCGCACCGATCTTGGCCCTCACGTTGTGGGCCGACGACCCGTTCCGCTTCGAGTTCGCCAGTCAGACCGATGCTCGGGGCGAGGTGTATCTCGTCGTCCACGCGAACGAGACCGAGTCGGGGGTCGAGGTACGGGTGGAGGGGGACGATGGCCGCGTCGTTCGCAAGGTGATCGACGCCAAGGCGGGGCGACAGTACCGGCTCACCTGGAAGCAGAGCAAACCCCAGGTTCACTACCAAGTGGAGATCCGCGGGGCCGAGCTGGCCACGGACTTCTCGTTCGATGTCCGCCGCGCGGTTGCGGGCGGCACGGTCAAAGCACCGACTTTGTTGTCTTCGCCCGGGGACATCGTGGACGAGCATCAGGCTCGCTACAAGACCTCCTTCACCATGACCAACTACCAGTTTCGTGTCTTCAACACGGACGGCGAGATGGTGGAGGACCAGTTGGTGACGGACAAAGTGGTCGAGGCTGGTGAGACGATCTCATTGACCTGGAGCAATCCGGACGAGGTGTTCTTGCTCCAACTGCGCGGCGAGGACGAAGCCGGGCGCTACGCGGAAGCGACCCACGTGCCCTGGTCGGCTGAGATCCCCCACACCGAGGTGCACTTCGACAGCGGGAAGTGGGACATCAAAAAAGACCAAGAACCGCAGCTCGACGAGGCGTTTGCCATCTTGGTGCATGAGCTCGCGGGCATCGATCGCGCGAACGAGGCCGTCAAGAAGAATCTCCAGACGCAGCTGTATATCGTGGGGTACACCGACACCGTGGGGTCAGCCGGAGACAACCAAAAGCTCTCGCACAACCGCGCCCGTGCGATCGCGCAGTACTTTCACGACAAGGGGGCGTGGTGTGAGATCTACTTCGCGGGGATGGGTGAGCGGGGGTTGGCGGTCCAAACCGGAGACAACGTCGACCAAGTGCAAAACCGGCGGGCTCGGTACTTGATGGGCGTGGACGCGGCCCCAACGTCGAGCGACCTCCCGCGCGACTGGAAGCTCCTCGCGGGGGCGCGCCAACGTCAGCTCGACACGCTGCCGCCGCTGCCGCAAAGCTACCTCGATAAGAAAGCGTCCGAGCGCGAAGCGAGAATCGCGAAGTTCGGCGGGGCAGGATCGTCGGGCTCTTCGGCCGACGACGATGGTGATGACCCGGGCAACTCAAATCGTCGCGGCGGGGGAGATGATGATGTGGATCTCGATCCGCTGGGTGACGGCGGCCCCCCGCCGGTGGACGGGGCACCGGGAGGGACGGCCAAAGGATGTCGTGTGGCGGGGTCGACCGAGAGCTCCTGGCCCGGTGCCGGCCTTGGCTGGGCAGTTCTGATGGTTGCAGCTGCGCGACGTCGTCGCCGCCGCGACGGACCCGGCTTCGCCGGGTGGGTGATCAGCCGGCGCCGAGATCGCGCCTGAAATCACGCGAGCGCCTGCTACCCTCGGATGAACGTGGGTGTGGAGCCTTCACCCGACGCCGTTCGTCTCCCGCCGGGTGAAGTTGCGCGCGTCCAGAACCTATCGCGTCTTGCGGGCCGGACGTGGCTGCTACGGGGAGCGGTGGTGGTCGTGTGGTTCGCGGTGGCCCTTGTGATGGGCGGTGGATCGGCTTTGATCTTCGCGTACCACGATGTCGCGGGGATCATCGCGTTGTCCGGGGTGTTCCTGGGGCTGCTCGCGCCGGTGGCCACGGTGGCGGTGCGTCGCCTCAATGGGTTGTACAGCGAGCGGCGATTGGCGCTTTACCCCCCGGTGGGCGACGACATCGAGCGGTTGACGCCGACCTGGCGCGAGCCCGTGCTCGAGACCCGTCTCGCTCGCTCGACGATCGAGGGCCTCGATGATGGAGCGCTCGCCGTGCGAGCGGCTTGCCACTACCTAGAGTATCTGGAGGCAGCGTCCGGAGCGGTCCGCCAAGCGCTGACGGACGCTGGTGTAGGCCCGGGTCCGATTCGCGAGATCGTGTTTCGGGGCGACGGCGAGGCCTCGGTCCAAGGCGAGCTCTCGCAGCGCCGGCAGCAAGAGCTGCTGCTGCACCTTGAGCGGTTTGAGCACGCGTTGTGGCACGCGGCGCGAGAAGACCCGTACCGTTAGCGGTCCGCCCGCGAGCTTTTGGTCGCGTTCGTGGGGAGCATCGAACACGCGATGCCTGACCGCTGGGCCGACGCCGGTGCACGGCGTTTGGCGAGCTGTCTCGCGACCGGGCGGCGCGGCGAGTCGGCTCGCTTCGTGTCGGCTCCGAGAAGACGGACCCTCGGCACCTACCAGTAGGTAGCGCACAAGCCTCCGCCGCGACCGCTGTCCATCGAAGCTCGTCGACGACTCGCTCCAGAGACTCGCGATGTCGTTCAACGCTCGTCGGCACAGCGTCGCTGCCACGCTGGACGAACGGCCCGCACGGCGAACAGATGCACCGTGACCGGGTGGGATGGTCGGACCTGGGTAAACGCAGGGTCCTCGAATCGCTGTATCGCGTCGAGCTCGAACGCGGCACGCATGGGGGCGAGGGCGTTGTCGGGGATCATCAGGTGGGTCGGCTCGGTCGCAAGCAGTTCACACATTCGGTCGGTGGGGGAGGGGGCCCGGGCGATCCGGTTGTGATTGAGTCCGATGATATCGACGACGGTCATCGAGCGCGGCGTGTGGTAGCGGGCCGCACCTGCGCCTTCGACCGCAATGCGTGCATCGGACGGCAAGTTTTCGGCAAGGTAGTGAGCGGGCAGGGTGTGCAGCATGCGGGTGTCGAGCTCCCATCCTCTCAGCGCGCGAATCGAGGCCTGGCTCTGCCAACCCAGCATGCCGACGAGGGGCACAATGAGTCCGATCGCCAGCACTACTCGCAGTCGTACCAGGGCCAGGGCGATGGCCACACAAGGCAACGCGGAGACGATGACAAAGTAGCGTCGCTCGTAGAACTCCACCCCGGGGTGAAGCTGGCGCGACCACGCGATGGCGAGCACCGTCGCCAGCCAAGCCACGCCGAGCCCGCTCGCGTCACGAGGGCCCGGCCGCCACCCCACCGTCAGTCCCACCGCGAACAGGATCGCGCCGGTGATCGAGACCAGCCATGGCTCCCACACCAGCACCTCGTCGAGCACGTAGACGAGACTCGCGGGGTCGCCGAACTGACCTTTGATCGCGAGCGTATTGGGCAACCAGTATCCGCCCCCGAGCCGGTTGACGGTGGCCCACATCAACCCACCCAAGCCCAGACCGAGCACTGGCCAGCCCTCTGCCGCCGACCGCCGATGAGCCGCGCGCCACAGCGCGAACACGGCGATCGTGACGCTCGCTTCGGGTCGTGCCAACCCGGCGAGGGCCGCCAGTCCGGTTGCCGCCAGCCGTCGATTCTCGCAACAATTCACGATTGTGCCGAGGATCAACGCGGCGGTCAGGCTGACCTCCATCCCGCTGACGGACGCCGCGAGAAGGGGCGGCCACGCGGCGATCAGCGTGCCCGCCAACGCGGTGACCGACGCCAGCGGGACCGGCCGCGCGACGCTGGCCCGCTCGGCCGCGACGACCAACGCGAGGCGAGCCCCCGTCCACGCTGTGATCGCGTGCAGCAACGCGCCGAGGAGCTGCACGCTGAGGACGGGGGCTCGGTCGATGGGCCATACAGCGAGCACCAAGACCCACAATGGGCTGGTACTGCCGAGCGCCGAATCATGGGGGTTGTAGCTAAAGCCTTCTCCGCTGCGCAGGCTCTTGGCGTAGCTGAGATGGATCCACGCGTCGTCCAGCGCAAAGTCTTGACTGCCTACACGAACGAGTAGTGCGGTTGCGAACGCGAGCAGGGCTGTCACCAACGCGACACGTTCCTCCACGATGGCGGCCACGGGACGGGGCGACGCTGCGTTCACGGGTTGCCTCGCGGTTGCGTGGGTCCGAAGGCGAATTGCGATGGGTCTAGATTGGGTTCCATCAAGGATGCCGGAACGAGTTTACCCACGGGGTACGACCTGCCATGCGACCAAGGGGCCCGCGGTCAATTGCGGGCGGGCGCGGACGAAAAAAAAAGGTCGATGGCCCCTTGCACACGCGGCGAGGGATCGGCATAACCTATCTCCGCGGGGGTTGAGCTGGGGGGCTCGGCCATCGCCAACACGGATCTGCAGGGTTCTCGTGGGTGAACGACACTCACGGAGACCTTTCATGTACTTCTACGACTCGAACGCAGGCTTTCAGCGTTACCTTAAGACTATCGAGCGGTTCCCCGTACTTGAACGCGAGGGCGAGCTGGAGCTGTCTCGTCGCTATCTCGACGGCCACCGCGAGTCCGGTGACCATCTGGTCAACTGCAACCTGCGCTATGTCGTGAAAATCGCGATGGGCTATCGCGGCTACGGCTACAAACTGTCGGATCTGGTCGCCGAGGGGAACGTCGGGCTGCTCCAAGCGGTCCGTCGGTTCGAGCCGGAGAGGGGTCTGCGGTTCATGACCTACGGCTCGTACTGGATCCGCGCGCACATTTTGTCGTTCATCCTCAAGTCGTGGAGCTTGGTCGGCGTCGGCACGGGGCCGATGCAGAGCAAGTTGTTTTTCCGCCTGCATCGAGAGAAGGCCAAGCTCGCGTCCCGACTCGGTGAAGGGGTCGACACCACTGAACAGCTGGCCAAAAAGTTCGACTGCAGCGTCGAGCGGATCCGGAGCATGGAGCAGCGCATCGACGGGCGGGACGTCTCGCTTGACGCTTGCGCGTTCTCGGATAGCAGCGTCTCGTTGGTCGAGACGCTGCGCACGGACGGCGTGACGCAAGAGGAAGTCGCGGCTGGTTGCGAGGTCTCGCAGATCGTGCGTGATCGCGTGGGCGAGGCGATGACTCGGTTTGACGACCGTGAGCGGTTGATCGTCAACGAGCGGTTGCTCGGGGATGGCGAGAAGCGGACGTTGGCCGAGCTCGGCAAAGAGCTTGGTCTGTCGCGCGAGCGTGTTCGCCAGCTCGAGCAGCGCGTCAAGACCAAGCTTCGGCGCTCGCTCGCGGATCTGGCGACCGACGGCGACTACGCGGCCGCGGCGTAGGCGGTCACCATCGGCAACCTCCCTTGGGGTAAGTCTCCATCTCCACCCCCGGCGGCACGGCAACCGCCGGCGTCGTGCGGCTGGCTGGTAGACGTCGCGCGGAAGTCCGGTGGGCGGACCGGTGGCGGCGTTCGGCCCGGCTAGCGTTCTTCGCCTTCGCTGCGCACCCCGGCAGGCGTACGACTCTCGCAGGGGCTACGACGCGTAGCGATTTGACAGCGCGGCAAAGATAGCTCGCAGCCCGAACACCTCGCCGCCCGCGGGACGACCGGGTCGACTGGTGACGTTCCATCCCATTGTGTCGATGTGCAGCCAGGGCGTCTTCTCGGTGACGAAGTGCTGCAGAAACAGCGCGGCCGTGATCGCTCCGCCTTGGGAGACGCTCGAGATGTTGTTGAGGTCGGCGATTTTGCTTTCGAGGTGGCGTTTGTACGGGGTGAAGAGCGGCATCCGCCACAGCGGGTCTTGCTCGGTTCGACCCCGCGTCACGATGTCGTCGGCCCAGCCGTCGTCGCTGGAAAACAGCGCGGGCAGTTCGGTTCCTAGCGCGACGCGGGCGGCACCCGTGAGAGTCGCCGCGTCGATCAGCAGCGTTGGTTCCTCGGCACAGGCATCCGTCAACGCATCAGACAAGATCACCCGGCCCTCGGCGTCGGTGTTGCCGATTTCGACGTGGAGACCCTTGCGCGTGCGGACGACGTCGCCCGGGCGGTAGGCATCGCCAGAGACGCTGTTTTCTACGGCGGGGACTAGGACGCGCAAACGCACCGCGAGCCCGGCGTCCATGATCATGTGGGCCAGCGCCAACACCATGGCCGCACCGCCCATATCCTTTTTCATCAGCTTCATCCCACTGGCGCTCTTGATGTCGAGTCCGCCGGAGTCGAAGCAGACCCCCTTGCCGACGAGGGTGACTTTCGGGGCAGCTTCATCTCCCCATCGCAGCTCGATCAGCCGCGGCGCACGGGGACTTCCCTTGCCGACCGCATAGATGGCCGGGTAGTCGCGTTCGACAAGCTCCTCGCCGACGATTTGTGTGCAAGTCGCCTGGTGGATCTCCGCGAGCTGCGTCACGCTGGTGGCGAGCTCGGCTGGGCCGAGGTCGCCGGCGGGCGTGTTGATGAGGTCGCGAGCAAGCGCGGTGGCTTCGTAGCAGCGACGGACAGCTGCCTGGTCGACCGTCGCTGGCCAGACCAATCGGGGGATCGGGTCTTCATTGGACTTGTAGCGCTCGTACTTGTAGGAGGCGAGCGCCCACGCCAGCGCGGCGTGATCGAGTTGGTCGTCGGGTAGCGCTTCTTCAATGGCGTACTGTCCCGGGGGAAGCGACGACACGGCGGCGGCGAAGTCCCACATGCGAAACTCGCTGCCGAGGCCCAGCACCGCCCGGGCCACGCTGCCGTCGGGTCCGGGGATCAGCGCCACGTTCCCGTGGTCGGCCGAGAAGTTGACGGCGTCCAGCCAGCGTCGGTCACCCGGAGAGAGGGACTTTTTCCAGCCCTTGTAGTCGCGGCGGGAGACCGCACGCAGCCCGATGGTGTCGTCGTCGGCCTCAGACGCGAAGCAGTTGAGTTGCGAGATCAGCACGCGACGCAGCGTAGGGGCAATCGCCAAGCGACACAAGCCACGACTGCGGCCGTGCGGCCCGACGCCGTCCTCGCGGGGAACGCCGAGCGGGCCGTCGCGTCGGCTATTCGAGTAGCTCGAGCATCATCGCGGTGATGTTGTCGCTTCCGCCTCGAGCGTTGGCGTGCTCGATGGCCGACAGCACGCCGGACTCGACGTCTTGGCCCATCAACGCCACGACGTCGTCGGCGTCTTCGAGGTAGCCGTGCAACCCGTCGGAACACAGCAAGAACCGATCGCCGGGACGTAGCGAGAGATTGACGATATCGACGTCGACGTACTCGCGGTGGCCGACGGCTCGGGTGATCACGTTTTTGGCTGTCGACGCTCGAGCCTGGGCCTCGGTGATCAGCCCGTGTTTGAGCTGGTAGTTCACCAGCGTGTGGTCCTCGGTCACTTGGGAGATGACGCCGTCGCGGGCCATGTACACCCGCGAGTCGCCCACTTGGCCCACGATGCCGGTCTCGCCCACCACCAGCATCGCGGAGGCGGTGGTGCTCATGCCCTTCTGGTCGGGGTTGAGCTCGCCCATCGAGTGGACCAGGTAGCAGGCGTTTTGGATGGCGCCGCGCAATACTCGGCCGAGCGCGACCTCGTCGGTGAGGCTCGCTGCGTTGGAGGCTCGGCGCAGTACCGGCTGCTCGCGCTTGACCCATTCCCAGATGAGGTCGGCTGTCTCGGCCGAGGCAATCTCACCTCGAGCTCGCCCACCCACGCCATCACAAACCACAAAAAGGCCCAACTCGGGGTCGGCCAAGAAAGCGTCTTCGTTGTGCGCTCGCGACAACCCGACATCGGTATGACCAAAGTAACGCAGCCGCATCGAAACGCAGGATACCACGCCGATCGCATTACGCCGGGGCAGCGGTCACAAACGGACCGAACAGATCGGTGTGCGACGCTGTGTTCACTTGTGTCTCCGTGGGGAGGGCTCGCCCCAGGTCGAGTGCGACTGCGTGCAGCATGAGGCGAGTCGCCCCGTCGCGGTCTCCGTACCGTGGATCGCCGACAATGGGCATTCCGAGCGACGCTGTATGGACTCTCGCTTGATGGCGGCGACCCGTGACGAGGTGTAGTTCGCACAGCAAAAACCCGGTGGGGCCGTCGGCGATCGGGGCGATGATGCTCCGGGCAGGCTGACCATCGACGCGGACCTGGACGCGGTCTCGGTTCGATCCGTGGCCGAGCGGGGCGTCGATGCTAACCGCGGTACGGGACAGTGCGGCCGGTGTACGCCACGGCACGATCGCGGCGGAGAGGGGCGTGAACGGGTCGACCGGTCGCACCCACGCCAAACCGCCGCGGTCGTGGCCGTGGGGGGGCCAGGTGGGGGGCGGGTGGCACAAGGCCAAGTAGCGCTTACGCACCCGTCCCGTCGCAAACGCGGTCCGGCCTTGCGACCAGGCCGTCGCGTGCCGGGCAAATGCGACGACCCCGGATGTCGCCGCATCGAGCCGGTGCAAGGCCCCGCCCTCTCGTGGGTCCGGGGAGGCGGAGTGGCATTCGGGGTAGCGGCAGGCGACTCGCGTCGCCAGGCAGTCGGGGTCGCCCGGCGTGCGCCCGGTTGTGTGTAGGCCAGCCGGCTTGTCGACGTAGACGAAGTTGTCGGTGATCCGGAGCACGACGAGCCCGTCACGTGGAGCCACGAGCCCGTCACCCGGTTCTGCCGGCGCTGCGTCGAGCTCGTCGGTCAACACGAGCTCGACGTGCGCGCCGGACCGAACGCGAGTCGATGGCGGCTGCTTGACGCCGTCGATGCGCAGGTGGCCGGCGAGGGCGGCCTGTCGCACCGCCCGTCGCGACAACCCCGCGGTGTGGCGCGCGAGCACGACGTCTGCCCGATCCCCGGCTTCGTCGTGACCGGCGACTACGTGGAAACGACGTTCGCGCGGGGGGGACATAGGGCGTCGTCTAGCAGCAGCGCGTCGAATCGATCCCCGGCTCGCACCTCGCCAGTGCCCTCGGGGATAACGAGCAACGCGTTGTGTCCGGCGATCGAACGCAGCGCGCCGGAGGCTTGGTCGGGGAGGGCCTCGGCGTGCTCTCCATGGACGCGGGCGCGGACGATATGAGCCCGACGACCGCCCCCCGCCGTCGGTTGGACGAGTGTGACCAGACGACGCGGACGCTGCCAGAGGTGAGGGGCGAGCCCGAGTCGTCGTCGGATCCACGGGCGACCCAGCAGTTCGAATGCCACGTAGCTGCTGGCCGGATTGCCCGGTAGCGCGAGCACCCCGGTGGTGCCGACGAGCCCGAAGCTGGTCGGTTTGCCGGGGCGCAATCGGATCGCGTCGAACTGCGGCTGGTAGCCCAATCGCAACAGCGTGGCGAACACATGGTCGTGGTCGCCGACGGAAAGTCCTCCGGTCGTGATCAGCAGCTCGCAGTCGAGCGCACGCTCGACGGCTCGGGCGAGCTCCCCGGCGTCGTCGGTCGCGATCGACATGGTCTGGGGCGAGCCGCCGGCATCCTCCACTTGAGCGGCGAGCATCGGCGCGTTGGTGTTGATGACATCCCCGGGCATGGGTGTCTCACCAAGGGCTCGCAGCTCGTCACCGGTACTGACAATGTTGACTCGCGGACGCGGATACACCGGCGTACGGGGGTGGCCCGCGCTGGCGAGCAGTGCCGCCTCGCCGGGGCCGAGGCGGGTTCCCGACGGGAGCAGTTCCGCGTCAACGGCGACATCGCTACCGGCGGGCCGCACGAACCGGCCGCGAGGGTAGTCTGCGAGGGCGGAGGCGACGATGCGGATCTGATCCTCCGTTCGCGCGACGTCCTCTTGCGCGATGACTGTGTCCGCGCCGGGGGGAACGACGGCGCCGGTCGAGATTCGGATCGCGGTCTGAGCGGGGAGTGGGGCCAAGTACGGATGACCAGCCGCACTTTCTCCGGCGACTCGAAGGGGCATCTCGTGGTCGAGTTCGGCGCGCTGAACCGCGTAGCCGTCCATGACGCTCACCGCCGCGGTGGGGAGCGGCCATCGGGCGGTGGGCGCTTCGGCGAGTACTTGCCCCACCGCATCGAACACGCCAGTGGGCCGGGGCGGACCGGGCCTGGCGGTGGCGAGCACGAGATCGATGGCCTCGTCAACTGAGACGGCGCGAGAAAGACTGGTGTCACGGGGCATGGGCGGCTCGTTGGGGATCAGTCCCGGCCAGGGAGCTTCGCCGTCGTCGGCGTGGAGGCGGAGCGAGCTTGTGAGACGATCGCTCGTGGCGAGCTCAGCTCGTCGCCGCGGACCGGCGGGGCGGCGACGGTGCCGGCGAGTTTGCGCGGCTTGACGTACACCGTGATGACCTCACCGGGTTTGAGTTTGTGCCGACGGGAGAACCCGTTGATTCGAGCCAGCGAGCCGACACTGAGGCCGAACCGTTTGCCGACGCGGGCGAGCGTGCTCCCTTTGCGCGCCCGGTAGCCCCGCCGAACCAGGCCGCGCCGGGCCAACTCGGCTTCGAGATGCGCGAGTGACCCCCTCACCACGAGCTCCACCTCGTCGACTTCGAGGGCCACAATACCGGCGGTGGCGGTCGAGAAGTCCTCGCGTACGACCACCTGCACGATCTGCCCGAGCTGGATCCGGGCTTGGGGGTCGAGATCGTTGCCGCGGATGAGATCGCTGTAGCGCACGCCGAACGCCGCGGCGAGGTGCCGTCCGTTTGTCGCACGGGTCATGCGGAAGAACACGCGTTTGTGGCCGACCGGTACCTCAACCGGGGGCACGGCCACGAGCGGGCGCTCGCTCTTCGTCGGCTCGGCGTCACCCCGTGGGACCAGCAGCGTCAAGCCGGGAGCCAGCTCTCCGCTGTCAAAGACTCGGTTTTCGCGACGTACGCGACGGGCAGTGGTGCCAAACTGAGCGGCGATCGAGTCGAGGTCGTCGCCCAAACGAACCACGTAGGTTTCCATCCCGTCGTCACGCAGTTCGAGGCTGGAGCGTTGTTGTTTGAAGCGCTCGGCCACCTCCGCCGGGAGGTATCCGGTGGAGGATTGCTTCGGCGGGGTGCGGCCGCGGACGAAGTGCGCGTTGAGTTCGGCGAGCAGGTCGCCGTCGATGCCGAGCTGCTTGGCCAAGCGAGACAGACGAATGCCGCCGTCGAGTTGCACTGCCACGGGGTCCACGGCCGTGTAAGGGTCGACGTCCGCCGGCGTGAACCCGAAGGACTCGGCGTTGCGAGCGATGATCGCTGCCGCGAACACCTTGGCCGTGTAGTTGCTGGTCGCGTACGGCAAGCCGTTTTCGATCTCGCAAAGCGCCCAGTAATCGTTGGTGTTGTTGCGTCGAATCGCCTCCGCGACGAGGCCGTAGCCCGCGTTGAAGGCGGCCAACGCCAGCTCCCAGGTCCCGAACCGAGTGTGTAGGTCGTCGAGGTACGCGCCCGCGGCAAATGTCGATTTGATGATATCGAAACGGTCGTCGACCCAGTAGTGACTCTTGAGGCCATACACGGAGCCGGTTGGCTTCATGAACTGCCACAACCCGGCGGCCCCGACCCGGGAATGCGCGCGCGGGTCGAATCCGCTCTCGGCGAGGGCGACGAACACAAGGTCGGTGGGCACGCCGGCTTCCGCGAGAATCGGACGCAGGGTGTCTTCGTAGCGCGCTAGCCTGCGCAACCATCCGCGCATGAGTCGGCGGCCGCGATCGTGCTCGCTGAGGTACTCGACGTACCGAACGACTCTCGCGGTCCAGCGAATCGGTAGGTCCGGCGCCGCGAGGTTCGACCACTTCGGCGGCAACGCGCTCGGCGTCAGCTTGGGGTCATCACGTTGGCTTGGGTCGGCCGTGCGCCGTTCGAACAAGGCGAGGTCGCGCCGGAACGTCGCGTCGATCTGGTGAACGGGGCGTCGTACGTTCACATAGCGCGACGCTTGCGGGGGCCGGTGGCCGCGGACTTGCTCACTCCCGGACGCCGAGATGTCGACCGGGCCGAACGTACGCAGGTCCGCCGCCGGACGCGGTTTCGGGCCGCGGCGCCGAGACGTTGCCGCGCTTTCGTGAGCCCGGGCTTCGGCGACCACGCCGGCGGCGGCGAGCGAGCAAACACACACCAACAGCGCGCCACCGACTCGGTGACAAAGGGCCCACAATCGGGATTTGCGGGGAGATTGGCGAACTACGCGCGTCGATCGGCGCACCGGCAAACGCTAGCAAAGCCGCGAAAAGAGGACTACCTTGGCATCCATGCTCTTGGCAGCCATGCTCGGTGGGACCGAGATCGCGATCATCTTGCTCATCGTTATCTTGGTGTTTGGTCCGTCGAAGCTGCCCCAGCTCGGCGCCGGGGTGGGGAAGATGCTGCGTGGCTTCAAGCGCGAGGTCAAAGCGCTCGAAGACGAGAAGGCGGCCGAGGCCCAGGCCCAGGCCCAGGTCGACAAGCCGGCCGAGTCGGCGCCCGCTGGCGCTGCCCGCGAGACGATCGACGTCACCCCCCGCGAGTAGAGCCCTCGACGGCGAGTGCAGCTGTCTTGTCCCGCGCGACGGACCCGACGACGAAGGCCCGCCCGACGGCTGCGGTCGAGCCCCGAGGTTGCGGTTTGCTCGCACCGCCTCGATCGTCGGTTTGGCGCGACTCGCCAAGCGACGGCGAGCTCGCGCAAGGACCCCTCGCTAGCCGTTGAGCAAGCGTAGCGGATTGGGGTCGCCGGTCTCGATGTACGCGACTCCAGCCGCGATCGCGATGAGGACGAGCACGATTACGAGCACCAAGGTGAATGCATTCGTACCGTTCTTCTCGTCGTCTTGGGTCTCCATCGCGCCCGACAGTTCGGCGGGATGGGGGACGATCTGCGCGTCGCTGGGTGGGTGTGACTGGGCCGGCGGGAGCGTGCCGTTGGCGGCGGCCGCCGGTGTGCTGTGCGGCGGGACTCGACCGGGGTCGTTCGTATCCACGACCGCCGGAGCACCGGTGTCCGCCACGGGGCCCGAGAAATCGAGGCTGACTTCCTGCTCCACGACCACGCCGGGCTCGTCGCTTCGGGCCCGCGTGGCGGCGCCAGGTTCCGGGGGAGCTGACTCCACGCGAGCCGTGAGCTCCAACGGAGCCTCGACTGGCTGCGATCCGGGGTCACGCAGTGGGGCGGGCATACCCGACAAGAGCCGCGTGCCTTGCCTGCGCTCAGGGGCCGGCGCGGGGGGAGGGGCGGCCGCGCTCGACTCGGGGACGCCGGGAGGGTCTTGCGCCGGCTGCCAGCCGCGAGGAGTGGCGCGGTAGGGCTTGGCGAGCGCGTCGGGGACGGGGGCACCGGTGTGGCTGATGTCCAGCGAGGGTGACGGCGCCGCGGCGATGGCGGGCGGATCCTCACTCGCCGGAACCGGTGTGTCTGCGGAGGTGGGACGCAACGGTTGCAGGCGAGCGGGTCCCATCGCCGACGTGGGAGGGGGGAACGGGCGAGGCGGGAGCTGGGAACTGATGGTGCGGCCCGTCGTGGCCGGGGAGCCGGGACGTGGCGAGCCTGCAGCGGTACCCGACGCGCTCGTTCCGACCCGATCCTGAGGCGCGTCACTGTCGGCGGCACTGGAGAGTGAGCCGGCGTTCGCCGAAGCTTCACCGGCCGACAAGTCCAAACGGGGGTTGTCGGCCAGACCGGCTGGATCGGCGGGATTTGGGTCCGCCCACCGGTCGCGCGGCAAAGTGCCATCGGCTGGCCGCGATTCCGGGCGCTCCGAGCCGGCGTCGACCGGGGCGATCGCGGCGGCTGGCGCTTCGCTCGAAGGGGCGCTGGCGGCCAGACTCGTCGGCAGGCGGCGGGGCACGGGCGCGACCGCGTCGTCGCGGAGACGGCCAGCGGCAGCGCGGCGGTAGGCAGCCTCGTCGGCGTACGCCAACGTGGTCGCCATGCCCTCGTCACGCAGCGAAGCGTCGTTGGCGGCGCCGAAGTCCAAGATGATTCGCTCGCCACAAGTCGGACAGGCAACCTGGACCAGCTCCGCAATGTGCTCGGGCGCGATGGCGTAGACGTCGGAACAAGCGGGACAGGTGATGATCATCAGAAGTCCAAGCCGACCGTAAACGAGTACTGCTGTTGCAGGGCCGAGTTGTCAACGGCTGTCTCGGTGGTGCCGTTGCCGACGGGCACCACGTCGCTCGACGAGCCGGGCAGGGCAAACATCGCTTCAAACCCTACCCGCAGCACGCTAAACACGACGCGGAAACCACCGTAAGGGCGCATTCGCGTGATCGGGTCTTGTCGGCGGAACACGAACTCATGGTCCCGGCCGGTCGGCGGCACGCCGAGCTGCTGGTTGTCGTATTCGTCGACACCCGGCGTGGCATCCAGCACGTTCGAGTGCGCGATGATGAACAGGGCATCAAACCCAGCGTACGGACTGATATGGAACGTGCTGCCGATCCCGAACACGTGGGACAGCGAGCCTCCCACGCTCATGGTGGTCAGGAACAGATCCTTGGCCCCCAACACCCGCGAAAACATGCCGCGCAGCGCGATGGTGGGGATGGGCAGGTGGTGAAACCCCTCATGCAGAGCGGCTTTACCGTAGCCGGCCACGGTCCACATGCGGCTGTCGAACAACTTGGTGGCGCCGGCCCCCACTTCCAGTCCGGGCCATAGACCCTTGCGGCCGAGCAGCTGCAACGTCGGGACGATGCGATCCGCGTCGCCTCGGGCCGAGTCGTCCCAAAACCCGGCGCTTTGGCTGATCGTGTTGAGCGAGACGTCGGTGGTGATGGCGAAACCGGCGAGGCCGAGCGAATCCGCGGGATCGGTCGGTTTGGGTGCCATCACGACCCCAAGCTCTGAGGCCAGCGACCGGAAACCGCTGTTGTCCTGCGTGACGAAGGCATCGGTGCCGCGCAGTTCGCCGAGCTTGGTCAAGTCGAGGTCGTATTTTCCGGCCTGTGCGACCGTGGGCAACAATCCGATGAGCGCCAGCGTTGCGGGGATGAGGAACCTGCTGAACATGAACAGCTCCGGAGACGGCGCGAGGTGGCAAAGCGTATCTTGCGCCGAACTCGCCTGTCAAGCAACGCGCCGCCCCAACCCCCTACCACAACTGCGTGTGGAGGGCTTCTCCACGACTCGATCGACACACGAATCGAGGTCGGGTTGGGGCGAGCCAGCGGAGATCGCTCGCGCACTTTCGACCGAACCCGTCGCGGGTGGGATCACGCGATGGCGTGATCGGAGACGAGACGCCGACTGAACGTGCGGCGGTCCGCGAGGGTTGGGCTAGGTCGATTGCGCGGTGAGGCGCCAGACCAAGTGGAAGCCATGCCGGGCCGTCCAAACTCCGAACGCCGGTCGCGACTCGTCGCCATACGGTGGCAGCACTCGCAGCTTCGCTTGCAGCGGGGCCGATGCCTCGCTGGTCGCGGCGTGCTTTTGGAGCCGCGCTTCGAGGTCGGGCGGGAAGTGCACCGCGAAGGCCAAACGCCAGTGCCAGCCGTGGGCGCGGCTGGGGTAGCGGTCGAGGGTCTGAACCTCGACGCGCGCGGGTTCGATGTCGGTATCGTCGCCAAGGTCGAGACGAAACTTCCATTTGGAAGGGTCCGCGATGGGGTCGTCGCCGGTGGGTGAGCGCGGTCGGTTCAGCAGTTCGATGAGCACGGTGAACGTGGTCTGCTCGTCCACGTAGCGCTCGCTCCAGCGGGTACGGCGAGCGAGGGCCTCGTCGGGCGGCTCCAACGCTTTGGAGGTGTTGCGAGCCGTCTTGTCGTCGGCGGGGGGGTCCAGCAAGGTGCGATCCCAAAGCGTGGCCCGGATGCGCACGTTGTCCGCGGGACGCCGCTCTTTCGACAGTTGGCGTTCGACGCGGCTGGGCGCTTGCGTGAACACGTCCGAGTCCGTGGGTCGGCAAGCCGTTGGGAGCAGGAGCACGAGCCCGAGGCCTGCGGCTGGGTTTCGCCAGGGGATCACGCGGCCCGAGCCTTTGCCGCGAGGCGCCGCGCGGCGCCAGCGAACATCATGCCGAAAGCTGTGCCGCGGACCCACGCCACACGCGACGGAAACTCGATCAGTCCGCCTCGCACCCGGAAGCGCAAGTCCACGGGCTCCCCCGGTGAGAACCCATGATCGGCGACCGCCTTGACGCCGCCGGCGCTCATGTCTTCGATCCTGACCTCGAGCCGCCGGGCGGGGCCGCTGTGGCTGGGCACGAGCACCACCGCCTGCGTGGCGCAGCACCAGCGGTAAAACGCCCGAAGCCGGGCCGCACCGTCGTCATCGGCCGCGCTCGGCTGGCGGAGCTTTTGCTCGAGGTACGGCAGCCGGGTGGCCGACGACCCCGACAGGCTTCCGCGCAGGCCCAGCGCGCGGAGCTCTCGGTACTCGATGACATCCGTGAGCAGATCGCCTTCGTACTCGACGCCGTCGTCTCGGGTGGCCGTGAAGTTGTTGCTGCGAGCCGGCGTGGGCAGGGGAGGTGGTGATTCGGGCGCGGCGCGAGGCGATTCGGCCGCGGTGCACGACGAGGCTGAATCATCGCAAAGCGACAGGCCGGGTGTCGAAGCGAGGGCAAGTGGGCCGGTGACGTGCGACATGGTGATGGTTCCCCAGATTGACCCAGCGGGTCGCCCCGCTGTAGCGTCCTCGACATCGACCAGTCCGGCTCACAAGTGAAGCGTATTTCTGCGGCGGCTGGCGGGGTCACCGGCCCCAGGTCGGGACGGGCGGAGGTCCAAGAGCGCTGGTATTTGGTGCTTGCGTGGCTGTTTGTCCCCCTCGCGGGGCTGTTTGTGGTGCCCGAGCCAAGTCTGGTCGTGACCGCCGGCGCGTGGGTCGGCCTGTTGGCGCTGGTTGCCCTGTGCGTGCGGCTGCTGTTGCTGGGCTTTTCCGGCTACGAGCGGCTCGTCGGGCTGCGTATCATCTCGCGCGACACAGCGAACACGCGGTCGCGGCGTCCCATGGTCGTCAGCGTGGGCGTGGCGGTGGTTGGGCTCGCGGGGTTGTGGGCGTTCCGGGTCGGCTGGGTGGGCGTCGGCGCGGACGGTCAGCCAGACGCGAGCTTCGACTGGCTTCGACTCGCACTGGTCGCGTTCGTGGCTTCCGCGACGTTCATCGCCCTGTTCTTGGCGCTGGCGCGTTGGTTTTCGGTGCTCGGCACGACGAGCATCTTCGGAGTCGTGCTCGGCGTGGCCGCGTTGGTGGTGGTTCAGTCGGTGGCCACCGGGTTTCAGCACGAGTTCGAGCGGCGGGTGTTGGGGGTCTACGCGCACATCAACGTGACGCAGTCGTTTGGGATCAGCGAGTATCGGCGTTTCGAGGCGTGGTTGCGTGATGTCCCCGGCGTCACCGGGGCGAGCCCCTTCGCGTATTACAGTATGGTTCTCGCTCCGCATCAGGACCCCAGCGAGGCCCGGGCCGATCCCGCCCAAGAAGACGACATCCGGTTGGCGACGGTGCTGGTCAAAGGCATCGATCCCTCCACCGCCGCCGAAGTCATCGATGTTGTGCCTCATCTCGCCCGCGGGTCATCACAGCCCGTCTCGCTCAGCGACCTTCGTAGCGACCACGTGTTGATCCCGATGCCGGATCGATCCAGCGACGAGCTGCCCCCGGCTATCGCACCGATTCCCGATCCGCGTGGCGAAAACTGGTATCCCGCCGCGCTCGCGCGGGCCAAAAAAGCCCGCGGGGAGGAGTTGGTGACCGCCGAGCGCCAAGACGCGTGGGCCGATCCGCCCTCATTGTCGGGTGCGACCGGCACGGCGCCGGCGGATGCGGGGCAGCCGGCGGCCGGCGTCGAGCACAAGCTGCCGACCATGTTTGTTGGCAAGATATTGGCGCAAAAGCTGGGTCTGAGCATCGGCGATCAGGTGCTCTTGGTCGAGCCAGGGGCCAGCTTCGACCACTCGGAAGAGCCGAAGTTCATGCACTACCGCGTGGCGGGCATCTTCAAGGCCGGTTTTCAGGAGTACGACGAAGGCTTGGTCTATCTCGACATCAAAGAGATCCAGCGCTTTCGGTACCGCGACAAGGATAAGGTCTCGGGCATCGATCTGCGCTTGGCCGATCCGTCGACGGCGTCGACCGTCGGGGCGCACATCCGGCGCGAGCTCGGTGACGAGTACACCGTACTCGAGTGGCAAAATCTCAATGAGAACCTGTTTTCTTCGATTCGAACCCAAAAAAATGTCATCACCATCATCTTGAGCTTGGTGATCTGTGTGGCGAGCTTCAATGTCCTGTCCACGCTGTGGACCATGGTCGTTCGCCGCACGCCTGAGATCGCCATTCTCATGTCGATGGGGGCCACGGGGCCCCAGGTCGCTCGCGTTTTTCAGGTCACGGGCATGACGATCGGCTTGGCCGGCGCTCTCGCTGGCGTCGCGCTGGGATTGATGATGTGCTGGCTAGTGGAGCTTTACGGGTACACCCTCGACGCCGAAGTGTATTTCATCGAGCATCTGCCGGTGGAGATCAGTTTTGGCCAGCTCGGTTGGGTGTTCGGCATGACCTTGTTCATCTGCTACGTCGCCACTATCCCTCCGTCGCTGCGAGCCAGTCGCCTTCGCCCGGTCGAAGGTCTGCGCTACGAATAGCCGATGGCCGGCGCGTCTCGGCCACGTGCGGTCTCGTGGTCCTTCGTGCGGTTCGTGGTGGGCGGACTGGTGTTTGTCCGCGGGCCCCGTTCTCGGTTGGTGCGCCACGGCCTGGCCCTGAGCTTGGCGGCCGCGTGTTTGTGTGCGGTCGCCATCGGTTGGGGTGGTCCGCATCCTTGGTCCCTGTTCGGGTTGGGGCTGGCGAGCATCGCGACGCTCGGGTTCGGACTGGCCGGGTGGCTGCTGCCGACGCTGGCCGTTTCGATCCTGGGACTCAGCGTCGGCGTCGCGAGCTTGGTGGGGGTCTTCGCGGTCACGCTCGGCCTGGAAACCGCGCTCGAGCGCCGGCTCGCTCGCGTGCACGGGCACGTATTGATCACCAAGTACGGTCTCGACTTCGCGGAGTACAACGAGGTTGCAAGCCGCTGGCGGCAACATCCATCGGTGACGGCTGCGTCGCCGTTTGCGTTTGGCCGGGCCGTGCTCGTCGCGATGGCCTCGAGCGACGACACACGCACTCATGTCGTGATGGTCAAGGGGGTGTTGCCGGATCCGGCATACGAGCTCGATGGCTTCGCGGACCTGTTCGTGGCCGGCCACCCGTCGGATCTGCATCCCGCCCACTTGGACTCGTTGCCGGCCATCGCGTTGGGCTATCGGCTGGCGCGATCCCACGGGGTGACCGTTGGCGATCGCGTGCGCCTCGCGACCCTCGACGCGTTGCTGGCCTCGGCCGCACCGGCGCCACCACGCGTCGCGGAGTTTCGTGTCGCAGGCATCGTGGATGCCGGTGTACTCGAACTCGACGAGCGCTTGGTTCTGATGCATCTCCACGCGGCTCAGGCCCTGCTGTTCGCGCGCCGGAGGGCCACCGGGGTGGAGTTGCAGCTTGGCGAGCCCAAGCTCGCTCCCCGTTTCGCGCAGCGGGTCAAACTCGAGCAAAACGCTCCGCACCGGTTGCCGCTGTACCGCACGACGCACTGGCTCGAGCAAAACTCGAGTACCTTGGCGGTGATCCGCCAGGTTCGTATCGCGCTCAGTGTGGTGTTTGGGCTGGTCGCCTTGGTCGCGACCTCTTCGTTGGTGGTGTCGCTGCTGTTGCTACTTCGGCGCAAGCGGCGAGAGATCGCGGTTTTGTCGACGATGGGGGCCACCCCGTGGCAGCTATTTGCCGTGTACGAGTCATTGGGTCTCGCGGTTGGAGCTGCCGGCGGACTCCTCGGACTTGCGCTCGGCGGAGGTTTCGCCGGGTTGCTCAGCGTCACCCCGCTCGCCTTCGTGCGAGACGCGTACGGGGTCGAGGTGCTTCCGGTGCAGCTCACGGCGGCTGCCTGCTGGATCCCGGCGGTAGCATCCGTGCTTGTGTGTGGGGTGGTCGCGATGCCGGCTGCACTCATCGCCGCCCGGGTGCGCCCGTTGGACGTCCTGCGCTGAGTCGAACCGCGCTGAGTCGGACCGCGTTGAGTCCGAAGGCACCCGCCGGCCGAGCGGAGTCCAGCCGAGCTGAATGGGCCCAAGCGTGGGGGGGCGCATCCGCAAACCCGCGGGCGACTGCACCAGGCGAGACTCGACCAAAAAAAACGCACCGACTGGGTCGGTGCGTTCGAGGGGGAGCGGGGGGCGGCGCAGGGCCGCTCGACTCGTGGGGGCGGCGAGTCGCTCAACCCGCTTCGTCGGTGGGAGGCTTGGTGGCCGCGATCTCGGCCTGAAGCTCGCTGTTTTCTTTCTTCTGCAATTCCTCGAGCTTGGGCCGTGCGACGGTCTTGGAGTACTTCGAGCAGCAGTCCATGCGGACATAGGTTGACCAGTGGTCCACCGCCCGCCGGGTGTCGCCGCGCGCTTCGTAGATCCGCGCCGCGCCAGCATGGGCATCCTTGTCGCTTTTGTACTGGGTGAGCGACTTCATGTAGGAACGCAACGCATCGTCGAGCTTGTCCTGACCGCGTTGAGCGTCACCCAGCTGCGACCAGACGTAACGGACTTTGGGGTCGACCTCGCCGGCTTTGGCCAGCACGGGCTCGGCCGCAGCGTACTGCTTCGCCTTGTTGAGGTTGGTGCCTTGTTCCAAGCCGTATCGCGCGTTGTCGGGCGCCAATGTGAAGGCTTGGCCGAACGCGGCGGCGGCTTCTGTCGGCTTGTCGAGCGCGGCCTGGGCATAGCCGAGCGCGGCGTGGGCTCGGGCATCGTTGCCATTCGCCGCAATCGAGCGCTGCAGCAACGAAATCGCCTGATCGTACTGCTTGGCTTCGCTGCGAACCTGAGCCAGGCCGCGAAGCGCCTGGGCGTGCTCGGGCTCTTGCTGGAGGACCCAGTTGTAGATCTCCTCGGCGTCTCTTGCGCGATTGTTCGTCAACCGCGTGTCCGCTTCTTTGAGCTTCTTGGCGATCTTGGCGGCGCGCTCCTCCGGGCTGACCTCCGGCTCTCCGGCACAGGCGGCGGGGGCGACGAGCAACCCAGCTAACAACAAGGCACTGAAACGATTCAAGAGGTGACCTCCAGGCTCGTTAGATACCACAAGCCGCGCTACAGTGTCTACGCGAGCTTCGGGCCGAGCGGCTGCAGCGGGCCATCACAACCGACGACCCGGGGGTGACCGGGCGGCGCGTAGGTTGTTGAAATCGCTGGGACGAGGCGGTCCACGAGGGTGGTTCTTGGTTCCATTGCGTCCGTCCCTTCGAGCCGGCCGCCGTTGGCGTCGGCGCGCCAGACGGCCGCGGTGCGGCGAACGACGCAGGTTGGCCGCGTGGTTGGCCGCGTGGTTGGCCACGTGATTGGCCCGGTGGAGGGGCCGGGCCCCACGACTACGGGTCCGGCGTGCCGCTACCCGTACAGCCCGTGTTGGTGCACCCGACCAAGGACAGGCGGATGTCCCGTCCCGGCCCCGGCGGGGGGAACGTGAAGCCGACGGGGGGCCCCATCACAATGCCGGCCCGATCCAATGGCTGAACCGAGATCTCGCCGACCGTCCGCCCGTTGAGGATCCGCGACGGATCCGGGAGGCGATAGTAAAACTGCGTGCTCGCGTCTCGCTCGACATTGCATGCGACCGTCTCATCGAGCAACTGACGCACGCCGCCTTGCTCGAACACAGCGATGCGAAACGCCGCCATCCCGGCGGACTCGCAGCTGCCGAAGTCGAAACTCCAACGGGTCCACACGTGCGCGGGCGCTTCGGTGAGCAGCACTGGGTTTTCCTCGCGAATCGTGGCGCCGTCGCCGAGGATCTCCACGCGACGGTCGGGGTCCGCCCCGCTGTCGAGCGTGGCGACGCCCTCGGCGTCACGGCCAGCGACGAATAGTCGATAGCGTCCGGCGGGGATATCTTCGAAGACGATCTCGGGGTTCGGATCGTCGCAGGGAGCGATTTCTTGGTACTCGCCTTCTTCGCCGAGCTCGGCGTGCAGTGAGGTGATACCGAGCTCTTCGCAGCTCTTGTTGTTGCCGAGTATGACGGGCACGACGAGCGAGCCGGGTCCGGTGTCGTCTTCGCATCCGAGCGATCCGACGCCCGCCGCGAGCGCGAGCACAAAGGGGACTGAGTTTAGGCGTATTGCAAACATGATTAGGTTGGACGGCCGTCTAGCCGCGTTCCTTCAGCGTAGCCACCCCGCTCCTGGGGACGCAAGAATCCGCATCACACCGCGAGTGTGGCCGGGACCGCGTCGCGGGGACTGGTCGGGACGATTCGAGGTGCGGGCGGGGTTCTCCGTCGCCGGGGCGTCGACCTGCCGGAAATTTTCTCGCCTGGCGCCGCGCAGCTACAAGTGACGACGGTCTCGGTTCTGATGTTCGTTTCGGTCCGCATCGTCATCTTGGCCCTTGGCTTGTCGCTCCCGTCCACCACCGTCGCGGGCGCCTCCGAGGCAACTGACGCGCGCGGCGTGGTCGCGGCCGCACCGAAGGTGGCGTCGCTCGCTGTGCCGCCGCCCCGACGCCACCCGAGTCCATTCGCGCCACTGCCGTGGGCGCGCAGTGATTCGCCTCCCCCGCCGGGCAGTCGCTCGCAGGGCCCGCCGCGCGGGCCCCGGGAGACGGGTCAGTCCGTCGCGCCCCCGGACAACTCCCCAGACCGCGTCGAGCGCGATCCCCCGGCGCGTTCGCCCGCACCCAAAGCTCCCCGCGAACGGCCGACGTCGTCGCCGGATGCCGCGAAGAGTGACGGCAAGACGCGGGGCGCCGACGCCGGTCGATCGAACCCCCGGTCCAAGCCCCACGCGCCCACGTCGGGGCGGGGCGGCACGCCGACAGGGTCGGAGTCGGGTCAGCCGCCGCTGGGGGTGGCGACCACCCCCAAAGCGGGGCGATCCACCCCGCGTCGATCCAATCGCGGGGTGGCTGGCTCGCCGAGTGCGGCTGGCGGCACCACGCGCAGCGGTGGCAAGTCAACGGCTCGTCGCGGTGGCAAGTCGACGGCTCGTCCCGGTGGTAAGTCGACGGCTCGCCGCAGCGGCAAATCGAAGGCCCGGCGGTCCTCGACGCCACGCGGTCCGGCCTCGGTCGCAAGCCGAGATCAGCTGCCCCGCGACCTCTCGCGCTCGCGGGCGCCGAACGACAAGCGCTGCCACTACCAAAGCCCGCTTCACGAACACGCGGTGCTTCCCGGGGAGCATCTGGGGCTGATCGCCGGCCGGTACGGCGTCAATCGTCGCGAGGTGGTCGCGCTCAACGCTGACATCAAGGATCCGAACCGGATTCGACCCGGTCAGAAGATCAAAGTCTGCCCCTCGATCGCCCCGCGAGAGCTCAGGGCGGTGACCTACACCGTCGCCTCCGGCGACACCTTGTCGAGCATCGCGGCGGCTCACGATCTGACGCTGCGGGAGCTGATGGGGTTCCAGGCCGGGAAGATCACGAACCCCAACCAGATTCGTGCCGGGCAGGAGCTGCAGCTGTGGGTGCAAGGCGCGGTCGTGGCGGACTTTCTGCCCCGCAAGCGTCGGGGCGGGTCGTCGCGCGGAAAACTGCGGTCGGGCCAACGTCTGGCGGCGGCGTCCCACTATCACCTTCGACGACCCCACCGTGCCTACGGCACGCCACGTACCGTCGCGTTGTTGACCGAGGTATTCGGGCGGTACCGCAAACTAAGCCGGGGAGGACCGCGTCTGGTCGTCGGCGATCTCAGCAAAAAGGGTGGAGGCCCCCTCAAAGGCCATCTCTCGCATCAGCGCGGGACGGATGTGGACATCGGGCTCGTGCTCAAAGGTCCGCAACTTCGAGTCGACCGCTTCGTGACCGGCACCCGCCGCAACCTCGATGTGGCCCGGACGTGGTTGTTGGTGCACGAGTTTTTGAAAACTGGCGAGGTGCGGTACGTGTTTTTGGACTACTCGCTGCAAAAGCTGCTGTACGAGCACGCGCGCAAGCAAGGGGTGCCCGAAAGTCGACTCGACGAGTACTTCCAGTACCCACGCAGCATCCGTCGAGCCCACGGCA
Organism: Myxococcales bacterium FL481; assembly: GCA_006508105.1. GTDB lineage: Bacteria > Myxococcota_A > Polyangia > Nannocystales > Nannocystaceae > FL481. The sequence continues at coordinate 66,407 of QKPP01000059.1, forward strand.
TCGTGCGCCACTGGCGTGGTCACAAGGACCACATTCACGTCCGCTTTCGCGAGTAAGGGCGGCTCCGCCGGTCACCCAGGCTCGGGTCGTTGCCCCCACGTCGGCTGGGCGGTCAGTGCAGGGCGGAGGGCGAACGCTCGCGCGCTGTGACGGCGGCATCGAATGACGTGGGATCGGCCTCGATCCATGCGGGCGCGAACGCGGTGGGCACCGGATCGCGTCGCAGCGCGTCCGTCTCGAGAAACGAGTACAGCTCACCGTAGTGACGCACCTCGTGCTGGCGCACGCGTCGCTGCACGTGTCGCGGTCGCAAGTCGCGGGGGTGCTCAAGTCCCATCGCGCCGAGCAGCTCCGCGACCGCTTCGAGGGTGCGTCCGTGAAACGAGGCCACGCGCGCCGATTTGCTGGGGATGTGAATGCCCGCAACCAGCTCGGGCCGCTGCGTCGCGATGCCGGTCGGGCAAGCATTGTCGTTGCACCGCAGGGCCTGAATGCACCCGAGCGCGAACATCATGCCTCGCGCCGAAGCGCACGCGTCGGCGCCGAGGGCAAGGCGCTTGATGACATCGAAGCCGGTGATGATGCGACCACTGCATATGATCTTGATCTGATCGCGCACGCCCGTGCCCACCAACGCGTTGCGGACGAAGATCAGGCCCTCGACGAGTGGTGTGCCCATGGCGTTCGAGAACTCCAAGGGAGCTGCCCCCGTGCCGCCCTCAGCCCCGTCGATGGTCACAAAGTCGGGCAAAATGCCGGTCTTCTCCATCGCTTTGCAGATCGCGAGAAATTCGTGCGGTTGACCGAGGCACAGCTTGAACCCGACCGGCTTGCCACCGCTGGTTTCTCGCAACTCTTGGACAAACTCGAGCAGACCCACCGGCGTGGAGAACCGGCCGTGCGCCGGCGGGGAGCTCACGGTCTTGCCCACTTCACAGCCGCGGATCTGCGCGAGTTCGGCGGTCACTTTCGCACCGGGCAAGATGCCGCCATGGCCCGGCTTGGCGCCTTGCGACAGTTTGATCTCGATCATCTTGACGGTGTCACCGGTGGCCACTTTGGCGAACGCTTCGGGACAAAACGAGCCGTCCCGGCGGCGACAGCCGAAGTATCCCGTACCGATTTGCCAAATCAGGTCGCCGCGCGGCTCGAGATGGTAGGGGCTCACCCCGCCCTCGCCCGTGTTGTGGGCGAAGTTGCCGGCGGCGGCTCCCGCGTTGAGTGCCCGGATGGCGGCGTGGCTCAGCGAGCCGTAACTCATCGCGGAGATGTTGAGGATGCTCGCCGAGTACGGCTGCTGGCATTGGCGGCTCCCGATGGTCGTCCGCAGCGCGGCGGGGTCGACGTGGGTCGGGGCCAACGAGTGGTTGACCCACTCGTAGCCGGGCTCGTAAACGTCGATTTTCGTGCCGAACGGAAGCGTTTCGACCTCGCGTTTCGCTCGCTGGTAGGCGATCGCTCGGTGCTCGCGATGGAACGGGCGGCCATCGATGTTGGACTCGACGAAGTACTGATTGATCTCCGGACGAATCGCCTCGAGCAGGTACCGACCGTGTCCGACGATCGGGAAGTTGCGCAACACGGTATGCCGAGTTTGCAATACGTCGTGTACACCGAGCACGGCCAACGGCGCCAACACGGCCGAGGCCCACAGTCCGGTGGGAAAGTAGTTCGCAGCGACAACGGAGAAAGCGAGCCAGCCGAGCAGCGCGACGAAAAAAAACCGGCGCATCGTGGACGCAAGAGTACTACGGCCGGGCGAGCGTCGCGGGGACAATGGCGATCCGGCCGGTCGCTTCTCGAACGCGGCGGTAGGGCGCGATCGCGTCGTGCAACTGTCTGTCTTCGACCGGACTGTGGGTCGGCTCGATCTCGCCGACCCGATGGCACGCCACGTCGCACGCCCATGGCCACTCGGTTCCGCGGCGCGCGGCTAGCGGATCCCACCGGGGAGTCGTGCGTACGGATGCGCCGCGCCTGATTCGGCAGTGTACCCTTTCGCCATCACTTCTTTGCTTCCACAAGTACTCCATGAACTGCTCGATCGCGGGGACCAGGGGTGGAGCCAGGCCACGCGCGAGGCGTTGGCCGGTCTCGCCGCATTGGAGCAGGCACTCGGCTATCCGTTTGCCCGGCGCGAGCTGCTTCGTACCGCGTTGACCCTGGGCAGTTGGTGCAACGAGAATCGGGCCGGGCCGTGGTCGAGCAACGCATGCCTCGAGTTTTTTGGCGATGCGGTGCTGGGGCTGACTGCGGCCGATGCCGTGTGGCGTCGGTTTCCCGACTGCGCCGAGGGGGACCTGACGCGGATGCGGGCCAGCTTGGTGTCGGAGGCGGGGTTGGCCGATGTTGCGCGCCAGCTTCAGCTGGGATCTTGGCTGTATCTCGGGCGGGGCGACGAGAAACGCGGGGCACGAGATCACTCCGGCACGCTGGCGGACTCGTTGGAAGCGACTTTGGGCGCGGTGTTTCTCGACGCTCGGCACCGGGGGCGCGATGCGTTGGGGTCGGTGCGGTCGGTGTTCGATCGGCTCTTCGGTCCTCGGGTTGACGCGCTCGCGCCCGAGGCGGCACTCGACCCCAAGTCGCGGTTGCAGCAGCGCATTCAGGCCAGCTTTCGCGCGACCCCGTTTTACGTGTCGTTGGGGGAGCGCACGGACAGTGAGGGCGAAGTCGGTTGGGGCGCTCGCATCGAGCTGACCCTCGCTAGTGGAGCCAAGCGTGTGCTGGGGGAGGGTCACGGTCGTAGCCTGCGGGCCGCCGAGGTCGAGGCTGCGCGAGAGGCCTTGAGGCGGCTCGATGCCGGCGAGTTCGCCGACGGCTCGGTCACCTGATCGAGCCCGGCCCGGTGACCGGCTCGATTGATCGGCTGGCCCGTCGGCTCGAGCGCCGTGGCTGGCGACTGGCTCGAGAACCGGAGCGAGCCTTGTCCCCTCACGCGGGGCAGAGGCCAACGGCTTGCCTTCGCGCCGCGGGCGGTCCCTGCAGGCGAGGGCTTGCGGACACTTCGCGGGCCAGCCGGCGATCTCAGCGCGTGGCAAGTAACGGGACACGCGGCCAGATTGATCCTAGGATTGATCCTAGGCGGTCCGCCGCGATCAAGACCTGTGCGATCTTGACGCGCGAAGTTTGGCGGCCACTCGCGTCAAGTCTAGACAGCGATCGCGTTCGCAGCATAATGGCCTGCACATGACAGCGACGGCAGTGGCTGATCTCAGTGCGGGCATGCATTCGGAGCGGCGGGCACAAACCCAAGCGGCGGGGCATGAGCCGCCACTGGTTGGTGAGCCTCAGATCCACTTGGAGCTCGTGCGTGGGGTGGTCTTGATGGACGAGGGCGAGGGATATGCTTGCGAGTTTCGCGAACGTCGTATCGCCGCGCTGCGGCTGAGCTTCGACTACGGCGGCGGACCCGTCCGTCTCTCCGACCCGGCGGGGATCGTGTTCGTCCCTGGGCCCGACGGCGAGCGAGCCGTGCGACGCGATCAGAACCGGGAAGCCGCTGCGCAGCGCGTGCTCGAACGGTTTGGGCCCGTCGAGGTGGCTTGCGTGGAAGAGTGCGTGCAACTGGCCGAGTCCGATGTCGACTACGTCGTCGATCCCGACGGCGATCCGGACGTGTTGGCAGAGTTTGGGGCGGTGGCGGTGCCCGAGCTGCGGGCCGCGGGCTGGGCGGTGCAGCTCGACGACGACTACCCCTGCAAGGTCGTCGCCGAGTCAAGCGTGTACGCCTCCCTCGACGCGGGAGAAGACGACAGCAACTGGTTCGAGCTGGAGTTGGGGTTCGAGGTCGATGGGGAGCGAGTCGACCTCGTGCCGATCCTGGTCGACGTGTTGTCCGGTTCTGGGGCGCGCAGCCTCGATTCGCTCGAGCGCTGCTCTCGGCGGGTCTTCGCGTTGCCGGTCGCCGGTCGGGGGGTGCTCGCAATCGCGCCGGAGCGCCTGCGCATGATCCTGGGCATCGTGCGCGAGCTCTACGAGGTCGACGGCATCTCGGCGCGCGGCAATCTGCAGATCCCCGCGGCGGTGCCGGATCTCGTGGACGAGCTGCGTGCCGCCTTCGGCGATGCCGTCGAGGCCCCACCGGAGGTGGTCGCAGCCTGGGCGCCCGAGCCCGCATCCGCCGAGGTGCCGCGGCGCCCAGCTGGGCTGCAAGCCGAGCTACGCGTGTACCAGCAAGCCGGCGTGCGTTGGTTGTTGGGGCTCGCCTCGCGTGGCGGCGGCGGCGTGCTGGCGGACGATATGGGACTCGGCAAGACGCTGCAGACGATCGCGTACCTGGTTTGCGCCCGCGCCCGCGTGGCGGAGTCACAGCGTCAGCCGGCGTTGGTGGTGGCGCCGACGAGTCTCGTGGGGAACTGGCGGCGAGAGCTGGGTCGATTCGCGCCGACGCTGAAGGTCTTGGTGCTGCACGGTCCGCGCCGTCACGATCGATTCGAGGACGTGGATGCGAGCGATGTGGTCATCACAACGTACCCATTGCTCATCCGAGACATCGAGCGCTACGCGCAACTGGGATTTTCCTCCATCGTGCTCGACGAAGCCCAGGCGATCAAGAACACCCGCAGTCAAGCCCATCAAGCCGTGCGCGTGCTCGAAGGCGAAACACGGATCTGTTTGACGGGCACCCCCATCGAAAACAACCTCGAGGAGCTTCGTGCCTTGTTCGACGTGCTGATGCCCGGCTACCTCGGGGATGCGGCGAGCTTTCGGACGCGTTACCGCCAGCCCATCGAGCGGTTCGGTCACCAAGACCGGTTGGACACGTTGCGGCGTCGCGTCGCCCCGTTTGTGCTGCGGCGCGTCAAAGACGATGTGCTTACCGAGTTGCCGCCGAAGACCGAAACGGTGCGTACGGTCGAGCTGGGGGGCCAGCAGCGCGATCTCTACGAGAGCATTCGCGTCGCGGCCCACGCGAGTGTGCGTGGGGTCGTCAAGAAGAAGGGGATCGCCGCGTCGACGATCGATATCTTGGGCGCCCTGATGAAGCTACGCCAGGTCTGCTGTGACCCGCGCTTGGTGCCGGTCGAAGCCGCCGTTCATGTCGCGGAATCAGCCAAGCTCGAGGCGCTGATCGACATGGTGCTCGAACTGAGAGCGGCCGGCCGACGCATGCTGGTCTTTTCTCAGTTCACCTCAATGATGGCCTTGATCAGTGAAGCGCTGGCGGCTGCGGGCGTCGAGCACCTGTCGTTGACGGGGGCCACCCGCGACCGGCAGGGACTGGTGGACGACTTCGAGGCCGGTCGCGGCGACGTGTTTCTCATCAGCCTCAAGGCCGGCGGGACCGGGCTGAACCTGACGAGTGCGGACACCGTGATCCACTACGATCCCTGGTGGAATCCCGCCGCACAGGCGCAGGCGACTGACCGGGCCCATCGCATGGGTCAACGCAAGCCGGTGTTCGTATACAAACTGATCGTGGCCGGCAGCGTGGAAGAAAAGATGATGGGCTTGCAGCAGCGCAAGGCGGCGTTGGCCGACGGCTTGTTGTCGACCCAAAGCGGGGGGCTTGAGCTCTCCGATGCCGATGTCGACGACTTGTTCGCCGCGATGCCGGACAGCTAGCGAGCGGCCAACTGGAGTCGAGCCGTCGTCCCACCACGAGTCTCGGGGGCCCGCTTCAGCATCTGGCTAGGTCGACAACGAGTCCGTTGTCCCCGGGGGGGGGTCGGGCCGGCCATCCCCGCGATCCAATCGGACGAGGGCCCCGATGAGGGCCCTCGGCACGTGGGTTGGCACTATAGCGAACGCAGGTACTCGCCCAGTTCGTAGCTCTCGTCGTCGGTCAAGTTCAAGCCGAACTGCCCGTCGAAGTGTTCCACCACCTCGTCGACGGTCTCGAAGCGACCGTCATGAAAGAACCCGCCGTTGCGCGTGAACAGCCCCCGCAGCGGCGGCACGCGGTAGCCACCAGCCGGCGATCGGTCGGCGTGGAAGTTGTCGACGCCGACGACCGCTCCGGGGACCACGTTCCACCCGGGTAGGGTGAACAACGGCGGAACGTGGCAGCCGCTGCATCGCGCCTTGCCGTTGAACAGCTCCTCCCCGGCTTCCGCTGCCACGGGATCGTAGCTCCCCTCGGGGGCCTCAGGGGGCTCGAGGGACAGCAAGTAGTACTGCAGCGGACCCATCTTGGCGGTGGTGAGATCCGGCGAGTTTTTGATGCGGCCGAAGCCGGCCGCGGCCGCCACCGGATAGCGTTCCTCATCTCGCAGACGGCGATCGGAGAACGTCCCGACGCCGTGAATTTCCACATTGGCCACTAGGGGAACCCACGATGCCAGCGAGCCAAAGCCATTCCAGGTCACCAGGCCGACGCCGTTGAGCCCGAACAGCGGTGGAATGGTGATCGCGGCCGAGCTACCGTCCGGCTTGGTCGCCTTACCGTCGAGGAACACGAACGCGTCGAACTTGCCGCGTCCCCAGCCGGTGACCACCGAGCGCAAAGTGGCGTCGTCGACTCCCAACAGGTCCGTGACGGCGGTGAGATCGGGTGCGGCCGCAACGATCGCTCCGATGTCCAGATCTCGGTTCGGCCAGCCGTCCAAACGCCGTCCGATGCCGTCGGCGAGGGCGTCGTCGACTTCGGTGTGGCACAAGGCGCAGGTGACACCAACGCTGTCGAGTTCACCTTCGTCGTCAAACGAGCCCTTGAGCCCGATGACCGCGTCGAGCCGCAGCAGTTCGACGGTCGTGGCCGGGTCCTCGAGGTCGACCTTGCCGTTTTTGATGTGATAGCGCAGCGACCACGGCAACGCCTCGAGGTCTACTTTGAGCCCAAGTCCCAATGCGGCGGCCGGGCTCACGCCGGGACCCACGCCGCCGTTGGCTTCGCCGGCGATCGCTTCGTGCAGCCGAAGCGACCCACCCCAAAAGACTTCGTTGCCGAACGTGTCGTGGCGAAAGATCTCGCGGCCCTCGGTGATCGTGCGCTTGGCGAACAAGAACGCCGGATCGTAACCCCATCGGCTCGTTCCCACGCCGTGGCGTTGGCTGGCCGCAGTCGCGGCGCCGCCGAGCGCAGCCGCTCCCGCCTCCACGACGGGCGGCTCGAGCTCGTTGCCGTCCGTATCCGTCAGTTGGATCGATGCCGAGGCCGCGTCGCTTCGGTAGCTGGTGTGTTCTTCAGTGACATCGCAGGCCGTGGCCAAGACGATGGTCGTCGTCGCGGCGAGTCCCAAGGACCCGCTCGACCGGACTTTCCGTGTCGGTGACATGACTCTTTTCCTCCGCAAAAGTCGTCGTGACGCGGACCGGATTGCCCGCGTCTACGGGGCGCTTTCTACCAGTCGGGGGCGAAACCTGACCGACGGCGGAGAGACAACCGCAACGCAATCGGGCCGCTAGACCATGGTTTGCTGGTTGTTCACCTCGTTGCCACGGCCGGCGGCCGGACGGGGGTGGCCCTCAAGTGGGTCGCTGGGCGTCCGCCTGGCAGCTCCAGAGGGGAGGCCGCGGTCATCCGCCTCCACGAACCTCAGTTCATGTGCTCGTCAGGCGTCGCACCGCCGTGACTCGTTTGTAGCCACACGGACACCTGTTGAACCGTCATGAGTCCCCCTAGCCGGGTGAGGTCGGGCGTGCCATCCACGTACTCGACGGCGCTGAGCTCGACCTCCAGGCGCGGGAGCAGGACTTCAGCGAGCGCTTCACCGGCTTGCGCGGCACCGATCGCTTGGCACCGCTCGTGAAAGCGTTGGGCAATGGCGGGTTGGAGTCGGCCGCGTTCGAGGAGATGCTCGCGGGCCCACGCGACATCGGTTGGGGTCAGCGGGGCCAACGAACCGGCGGAGCCGGGCAAGCTCTCGTGCACCAGCGCCGTGCGGATCAAGTCGCCAAGCGTGAGGCGTTCGGGCTCATCGACCCGAGAGATCCACAGCGGATCGACGGCGAACGCGTCTGCGTGGAAACACAGAGACGCGAGCGCGCCGGCGGCTGCGAGCAGCGAAGTGGCCCGCACGACATCCGCTCGGCTCTTGATCGGTCGCGTGCCCTTGGTCGATGTCAAGGCGAGTTCGGGCAACCAAGCGGAGAGCGAGCGCAACGCTGGCCCCCACGGTCGGTCCAGCAACGAGCCGACCTCGCTCGCCGACACGCCACCTTTGCGGTGCAGGGCGAGGGCGGTCTTTCTCAGCAACGCGAGGGCGTCGTACCCGACGCGAAAGAGGCTTCGTAGGCCGACGGCCCGGATCCGATCGGCGAGAAAGGCATCGACGTCGTCCGGTTGCGCCGCGGCCAACAAGCGTTCGAGCGCCAGTCCGATCGTCGCGCTCGCTTGCAGCACGGACCGCTCTTGATGCGACTCGTCACCTGGCTCGAGCCGCTGCGCCACGATCAGTTCGTTGGCGACCAGCAAGAACTCGCGGGACCGCTCTCCGTGCTCACTATCGTCCAACGCAGCCATCGCTCGCTGCAGCAAATCGTGCCCCAACGTGCGGCTGACTCGGCGCAACCCCGCCTCGCTCGCCCGACCGATGGGGACCCCGGGAGGGCGCTTGGCGGACTCGGCCGCCAGCGCGGCCTCGATGGCCAGGGGACGAAACAGCGTCATCGCTGCCTCCCATTCAGGAAATCCGAGATCGGCGAGACGTCCCCGACGCCACTGCAGCAGCTGCTCTTCGAGTTCAGCGGCCAAACTCCACTTGATCGCGGCTACGATGGCGCCCCCGCAACCGAGGTCGTCGCGGTAGATGGCGTCGATGAGGGCCAATCCCACGCGGCCGAACTCGTCGTCGGGCGCCCCCAGGACGTACAGCCCATCGGGGGTTTCGTAGGGCCGAAGCTCAGCGAGTCCGTCCAAGGCATTGTGACGCGACATGTTGTCGTTGGGGTCGAGCTCGATCACGGTGGTCGCGTGCATCAGGGCGAGCGTCCACAGTTCGCTGTCCATCTCGCCGATCAACCGGGCGAGCTCACCTTCGCTGCGTTCGGCGAGTTGGTAGCACCGAGCGATCTCGGCCAACCAGGCCCGCGCCTTGGGGATAATCAGTCGGTCGCCCTCCCAGCTATCGAGATCGGCCACCGAGGTCAGCTGTTCGGCGGTTGCGTGCGGCAATAGCAGCTCGAGCCGCTGTTCGTGGCGTAGCTTGCGAGCGAGCGTGACAAAGGCCGGACTGGGCAGCTGCGGCACGAACACCTCGAGATCGTCGCGCAGCTCGAGCGCGAGCGGATTGTCGGCGAGCTGACGCAGCTCGTCGGCTGCGGGTGGACGATCGGGAAGTGTGCGACTCACAGGCGTGAAACTAGCACCGACCCGCCGAGTCAGTCAGCCACCGCGCGGGGTCGCAGTCGGGCGCCACGGTGGCGTCGCAGTCGGCGAGCACCGCACCGACGGGCGAGTCGCGGACCCAGCGCTGATCGGACCTGACGCGAGATCGAGGCCGCGGAGCCGGACTGGCCAAGTGCGCGTCTGGGCTTACGCTGGCGATAGCGAGCGAGTTTCATGCGGCTGCGAGCGGTCACCTACAACATTCACAAGTGTATCGGCGGCCTCGATCGTCGCTACCAACCACAGCGGGTGGTGGACGTTTTGGCCCACTACGAGCCCGACATCGTGATGCTGCAAGAAGTGGACTACGGGGCGAAACGCTCACAGCGGCACGCGCAGGTGGATCTTGTCGGCGACGCGCTGGGCCTGCGTCACCGCGTGTTCTATTCCAACGTCGGGGCCCGCGGGGGCGGCGGGTATGGCAACGCCATTTTGGCTCGCTTCCCCCTGACCCGCGAGGAGAACGTCGACCTCAAGATCGGCTGGCGAAAACAACGAAGCGCGCTCCATTGTCGCTGTCGGGTTCGCGCGGGACCGGGTCGCAAGACGCGAAGCGTGCACCTATTCAACTTGCATCTGGGGCTGGCGGAGTCGGAGCGCGGGCAGCAGTTGAAGCGATTTTTGGACTCACGTCCGTTCGCCCGGCTGCATCGACGGACGCCGGTGATCATGGCCGGGGATTTCAATGATGTATGGGGGTCGCTCGGCGCCCGGTATCTTCAGCCCGCAGGGTTTTTGGGGGTGCGCCGAGCGGTGCGGACGTTTCCGGCTTACGCGCCGCTGCGTGCGCTCGACTCGTTCTACGCGCGTGGGGATGTCAACGTGCGCCAAGTGTTTCGATCGGCGCTGCAGTTGGCGAAGTCGGCGTCGGATCACCTGCCGTTGATCGCGGACCTCGAGATCCGTTCGTAGCCACGGATCGCGGACCCGAAGCTTCGAGTCCCGCCGTTCGGCGCACAGTTGGTTCGAGTCTCGCCGCGGCGTCCAGGCGCGTGGGTTCGCGGAGCACTCGAGCGAAGTGGCGCGGAGTGGGGCCGCCCGCGTCGATGCAGCCCCTGGCGGTCGCTATGCTACGGTGCGCAGATGGTCATGGCGAGGCACCACGCGAGCGTCGCCCGAGCGTTGGGGCCGGTGCGGGCATGCCTGGAAGCGGCGATGGCAGCCCAGCCGAATCGTCGGGTGCTGGTCGCGTGCTCGGGCGGGGCCGACTCGGTGGCCTTGCTGGGGCTCGCTTATCGGCTGCGACGCGGCCTCGGCATGGATCTCGTCGTCGGGCATGTCGACCACGGTCTACGCGAGGCCGCGGCGAAGGAGGCCGCGCTGGTGCGGCGGCTCGCGGCGACACTTGGGTTGCCGAGCGAAGTCAGTCGACTAGATCTGCGCCCCGGGGCCGGCCTGTCCGCCCGGGCTCGCGCCGCGCGACGAGCCGCCCTGCTGGCGCAGGCCGACCGTTTGGGGGCATCGGTCGTGGCCCTCGGCCACACGGCGACCGACCAAGTCGAAACGATGCTGCTCCACCTTACCCGCGGGGCCGCCCTCGACGGCATCGCCGCCATGCCGCCCGTCGATGGGCCCTGGTGCCGACCGTTGCTCGATCTCACTCGGGCTCAGACCCGGGAGTTGGTCCGACGGCTCGAGCTGCCATTTGTGGACGACCCGACCAACGATGATGCTCGGCACGCCCGGGTCGCGCTGCGCCAGCAGGTGCTGCCGATCCTGGCCCGAATCAACCCGCAGTTCGAGCGCGCGTTTGGATCGGCGTCGCGGCGAGCGGCGGAGGCCGATCAGGCCTTGGCCCAGTGCTCGCAGCAGTTGCTCGTCGAGGCCCGCTGCAACCCGGGCCACTGGTCCGTGGCCGGTCTGAGCCGCGCCCCGAGGGCCGTGAGGATGCGCGTTCTGCGGGATATCTGCCGCCTCGCCGGGGCCGATCTCGAGTGCTTGCCGGCGCGGGTGGTCGAGTCGATCGACGCCGCCGTCGTCACGCAGGCCTCGGCCCGGCAGCGACAAGATCACAGTGTAGGCCCCAAGCATTGGGACCTGACGCCGCGCATCCAGATTCGAGTGGACAAACATGGCGTCTTCGCCACCGCCAGCCCCGCCGCGAACCATTGACCACCCCTGGTCCCACGGCTAGACTCCAAAACCGGCGTTTGGTCGCTTCCTGGCCCGAACATCGCCTAAACCGTGAAACAGCAAACCAAAACGCTTCTTGTGTGGCTCGTGCTGGTCGTCGCCGTCCTCGTGTTGGCGAACCTTTGGAGCCACAGTCAGCAGGTCACGCACAAGCCTTACTCCGAGTTCGTCGAGGCTGTCACCGACCGCTTCCACGAGTTCAACGGAACCGAGTTGACGATCGCCGTGCATCCAAGCCACGTCGACATCAGCTACGAGTTGGGCGGACGCAGCTACGAAGTCACCGGGCCGGTGAGCGAGGAGCTCTACCAGCAGCTCAACGAGAAAAAGATCAGCTACAAGGTCGTGCCGGAGGACGATGGCAGCTTGCTGCAGTTCGCCATCATGTGGCTGCCGATGATTTTGATCGTGGTCATCATGGTCATGTTCATGCGGCAGATGCAGGCCGGTGGCGGGAAGGCGATGAGCTTCGGCAAAAGCAAGGCCCGCCTGCTGAGCGAGCATCAGACGAAGATCACCTTCAAAGACGTCGCTGGCATCGAAGAGGCGCGCGAAGAGGTCGAAGAGATCATCGACTTTTTGCGCGACACCCGAAAGTATCTGCGCGTCGGCGGTCGGATCCCCAAGGGGGTGCTGCTCATGGGCCCGCCCGGTACCGGCAAGACATTGCTTGCTCGGGCCATCGCCGGCGAGGCAGGGGTCGCATTTTACAGCATCAGCGGGTCGGACTTCGTCGAGATGTTCGTCGGCGTCGGGGCCAGCCGCGTCCGCGACCTATTTGAGCAAGGCAAAAAGAACGCGCCGTGCATCATCTTCATCGACGAGATCGACGCCGTGGGGCGTCATCGCGGCGCCGGTCTCGGCGGTGGCCACGATGAGCGCGAGCAGACGCTCAACCAGCTGCTTGTCGAGATGGACGGGTTCGAGGGCAACGACGGCGTCATCTTGGTCGCGGCGACCAACCGGCCCGACGTGCTGGACCCCGCGCTGCTGCGCCCGGGGCGATTCGATCGCCGCATTGTGGTGAGCCTGCCCGATGTACGCGGTCGAGAGGCGATCTTGGGCGTGCACACCCGCAAGGTACCGCTCGCCGAAGAGATCGATCTCGGCACGGTGGCGCGGGGAACTCCGGGGTTTTCTGGCGCGGATCTGGAGAATCTGGTCAACGAGGCCGCCCTCTACGCGGCCCGGCACAACCGTGAACGCGTGACCGGGCTCGATTTCGAGGCCGCGAAAGACAAGGTCATGATGGGCGCGGAACGCAAGAGCGTGCACATCTCGGCCGAGGAAAAAGCCACGACGGCGTGGCACGAGGCCGGCCACACCTTGATCGCCTCGCTGCTGCCCACAGGCACCATCGACCCCATCCACAAAGTCACCATCATCCCGCGCGGGCGCGCCCTGGGCGTGACGCACTTGCTGCCGGATCAAGATCGGCTCAGCCTCGATCGCGACAACGCGGAGGGGACGATCTGTATGCTCATGGGCGGCCGCATCGCTGAGGAGCTTGCGTTCGACGGTCGCAAGACAACCGGCGCCGGCGACGATATCTCCAAGGCCACGGAGATCGCCCGTCGCATGGTGTGCGAGTGGGGGATGAGCGACAAACTCGGTCCGTTGACGTTCGGGCGCGCCGAGTCCGAGCCGTTTTTGGGTCGCGACCTACAACGGCGCCAGGACTACTCCGAGGAGACCGCGCGAGCGATCGACGAGGAAGTCCACGACATCGTGACGGGCCAGTACACGCGCGCGCGCAAGTTGCTCGAGGACAACTACGCCGTTCTCACCCGCGTGGCCGAGGCGTTGACCTCGCGTGAAGTGCTCAACGCGAGTGAAGTCAAGACACTCATCGCTGGCGGCAAGCTGGCTCCGCTGCCGGCGCCGCCGTCCGGCGGTGACGACGCGCCTTCGGGTCACACGGCCCCGACCGTGGACACGCCAGCGCCGTCCCGCCCTGCCGGGGGGCCGGGCTTTCC
>QKPP01000059.1:79830-106646 GCA_006508105.1 Myxococcales bacterium FL481
GGCCCCGCTCCTGGGCCGCGGTCGGATCCAGCCGAGTCGGCGGTCGGGCTCCCTCCGTGCCCGTTCACGGTTGAGCCGGGCTCACGCGGGGTGTGAGCAGATCCGCGCACGGCTTCCCGGCGCGGTCGCGGGTCCGGTGGCGTTCGCCGTTCGACGGCTCGCGCGGCGGGTCACCTCACGGGGCCGCGGCAGCGGCTCCTCCAGTGGCGTCGACCGTGGCCCCTCGCTCGGTTGGCACCGGGCCGCGCTGGTTGAGCGTGCGTCGCAGAACCGGGTGTAGGTCTCCGTCGTGCGGCACGATCATGCCGGCTCTACGCCACACGACCACGCCTTCACGGTCGACCAGCAGGGAGGTGGGGTAGGCCCGCGCGGCGAAACGCGAGGAGGCTAGCGAGCGCGGATCCAAGACGATGGGGAACGGGAGTTCCAGATCGCGCGCGAGGGCTCGCACCCGAGGTTCGTGGTGGGCATCGTCGACGCTGATCGCCGCCACCGTGAATCGCTGTTCGTGAAAAGCGCGGTGGATCCGGGCGAGCTCGGGCAGTTCTTCTCGGCACGGCGGGCACCACGTGGCCCAGATATTGAGCAACACCACCGACCCCCGATTTGCGGCGAGCTCGAAGGTGGACCCGTCGAGGGTCACCCCCGCGTAGCGTGGGGCCGGCGCCCCGAGGCCCGGTTGCCCGCTGCGGTTCGGCGAGCAGGCGAGGGTGCCCACGAGGCCCAGCGCGGCGAGACAGATCGTTCGAAGGAGTCTGGTGTGGGTCATCGATGGGCCGCGGCTCGCAGAGCGCCGCTGGTCGTCCGTCGGCCCAGCTTAGCCGGGCCCAGGGGTCGGGCGCCAACTCGGCCACATCGATCCGATCCACGCCTGCCGCTAGGCCGTCGCCGCGGCGGCCGGGTTGGACGGTGCAACCGTTGGGCGCGACTTCGCGGCGCGCGTCCTTCGGGCGCCGCGCCCCAGCCCATACTCACGTCGGGCGTAGGCGTCTAGATCGCCTCGCAAACGCTGCCGGGCTCGATGCAGCCGACTCATGATCGTGCCCTCGGGGCAGCCCAACCGTCTGGCCGCGGCGGCATACGACAGGCCCTCCACGTCGACGAGCCAACACACCTCGCGAAAGTGCTCGGGCAACGCCGCCAATGCGGCGAGCGGTTCATCGGCGAGGTCGCCCGGCGCGTCGAACTCACCGCCGCTAGCGGGCGGTTGATCGTACAGATGGCGATGCACATCCCCACGAACCCGGGCCCCGTCGGCGACTCGCTTGCGCCGGCAGTGCGACACGAACGTGTTGTACAGGATGCGGGCGAGCCAAGCCCCCAAGTTGCCGCGGGCGTCGAACTGGTCCCAGTGTCGCCAGGCACGAGCGAGCGACTCTTGCACCAGATCCTGCGAGTCCGCGGGACGATGCGTCAGCCGCAAGCCCAGGCGGTACAGCCGAGCCTGGTGCGGGAGGGCGAGACGAGTGAATTCAGCACACGCCGTGGTCATGCCCGGCGAATAAGCAGGCTTCGGGCCGTCGTGAGCTGGGGTAGAGAACCCATTCTAATCAAAGGCTTACGTCGACGGCGCGGATGGCCCACTGGATCGCTGCGCGCCGCCGATTTCGCAAGACGCAAATTGCATCTTTGACGACGCAAATTGCATCGCGTGCATCGCCACGATGAGAGCCGCCTTCCTCGCCGTCGCGCGGCGCAGCTTCGCGGCAAAAGACCTAGCATTGCCGAATGCGTTCGCGCGTCCGGGTCCCGCATACGCTGGTGCTGTTGTTTTCGATGATTGTGCTGGCGTGGTTGGCGACGTACCTGTTGCCGCACGGTGAGTTCGAGCGGGTCGAACGAGACCATCACAAGGTCGTGGTCCCGGGCTCGTTTTCTTATCTCACCGACGACGCCCCGTTGTCGCCCGTCGCGGTGCTGACGGCCGTGCCGAGCGGGTTTACGGAGGCGCGGGACATCATCTTTTTTGTCTTTATCATCGGGGGCACCATGGCGGTGCTGCGCAGGACCGGCACCATCGACGCGGTGCTGGGCTTGACCTTGGAGCGCTTCGGAACGCGGCCAAACGTCTTGATCGCCGTCGCCATGCTGGTGTTCACGGTCGGCTCGAGCACGTTGGGCATGGCTGAGGAGTACATACCGTTTGTCGCGGTGCTGGTGGGGTTGTGCGCGGGCTTGGGGATGGATCCGGTTACGGCGATCGGCATCATGGTTTGCGGCTACGGCGTGGGCTACGGCACCGCGGCGATCAACCCGTTCACCGTGGTGCCGGCGCAAGAGGTCGCCGGTCTCGCCCCCACGTCGGGGGCTTGGTTCCGGGTCGCGATCATGGTGCCGCTGTGGGGGCTGGGTTTTCTCCACGTGTCTCGCTACGCGGCCCGCGTCCGGGCGGACCGATCGGCGAGCCTGGTGGCCGATCTCGAGCCCAGCGAGGGCGCTGCTGCGGCGAACTACCCTCGGCTGACGCGGGCCCACCTCGCTGTGCTGGCGCTGACTGTCGCTTCGGTGGCGCTTTTGGTCTACGGGATCTCGAGTCACGGCTGGTATCTCCAGGAGATGGGCGCCATGTTCTTGGGGCTCACGCTCGTGACCGCGGTGGTCGCTCGCCTCTCCCCCGACGTCACGGCGAAGGCCTTCGTCCGCGGGGCCGAGGAACTCACCGTGACGGCGCTGCTGATCGGCTTTGCGCGCGCGATCCAAGTGGTGCTCGAGCAAGGTCACGTCATCGACACCATCGTCCACGGCGTAGCTGGCGTTCTCGAGCAGTTCGGTCCCTCGCTCGCGGCGGTGTGCATGTATTTCATCCAGAGTCTCTGCAACTTCTTCATCCCCTCGGGGAGCGGGCAGGCCTACGTGACCATGCCGGTGATGGCGCCTATCGCGGACCTGACCGGAGTCTCACGGCAGGTGGCCGTCCTCGCGTTTCAGTTCGGCGATGGATTCACGAACATGCTCGTGCCTACCAACGCCGTGCTCATCGGCATTTTGGGCATCGCCAAGATCCCCTACGATCGTTGGCTACGCTTCATCGTGCCGTTCATGGTGCAGATGTGGATCGCGGGGTCGGTGGTGTTGTTGGTCGCCGTCTCGATCGGGCTTCGCTAACCGCCAGACTGGCTGGTCGGGCCGGGCCCAGGCGGTCAGCGGCTCTTCGCTGGCCGCCCCCGAAGTCCTGCGCCGACGATCCGGTTCCGGCCGGTCGCCGGCTCGTTCGCGACCCGTGCCTCCGTCTCGCGCCTCGGCGAACGTTCGTAGCGTGCGCTCACCCAGCCGCCGACGCGGCCAGACGGGACTTGCACGTGGACGCGAGGTGACAAGCAGGGGCATGCCAGATTTCGCCTTGCCTCGCCCCGCGCGGTGGATCAAAGGAAATGGGATGCAAGTCGACGTGTTTCGCGAGCGGTTGTTGTCGGTCATGGAACGCAAGCACCACTGGGCCTGGCCAGCCTTCACGGGTGGACTGGTGGCAGCGGAGGACCTCCACATCCATCTCGAGCAAGAGTACGAGACTTACGTCCGCGACTTCCCGCGCCTGCTCGGCCACGCGTACGTCCAATGTGACGTCCCCGCGGTCCGGCGCGAGTTGGCCGAAAACCTGTACGAAGAGGAAACTGGCGGCCTGGTCGCGGGGCGCCCGCATCCGGAGTTGTTCTTGGAGTATCCGCGCGGGCTAGGGATGGACCTCGAGCGTTTCGAGCGCATCGAGCTACTGCCGGCTGCGGCCCGGTACCGGGCGTGGCTCGACGAGGCGAGCCAGTCGAGCGGGTGGCCGATCGGGGCGACCGTGCTGACCATCTTTGTCGAAGGCACGCCGCATGAGCGGGGCGAGCTCGACTCCAACGCGCCTCGACGGCCAGAGCCTCCGTTGTCGGAGCATCCGCTGGTTCGGCACTACGGCCTCTCGCTCGAGTGTCTGGCGTTGACCAAGGCGCATCGCCAGGTGGAGGGCGAGCATCGAGCCGCGGCCTGGCGGATCGTCCTCCATCACGTCCCGGTCGACCAGCGCGAGACCGTGGTGGACGCCATGGAACGCTCCTTGGAGGCCTGGTCCGCGTACCGCGATGCGATCGCGGCCGCTTGCCGGCTCAATCGGATGCCGGACGGCTCCCCGCAGCGTCGAGCGGGCTGATGCAAACAGGCCGTCGGCTGCACGCGTGGGGGGGATCACCGACGCGACCGCGGTGCGAATTGTGCGCAAGTCGCCGACCCGCCGGGCACGGGCAACCGCGGCGCCGAACCGTGGCGACGCGCCCGAGACGGCACTCGCGATGTCCACGTCGGTGTATCGACCACGACCCGCTACGGCGTTTGTGCCCGATCGCCGGAGTGGTAAAGTCCCGCCGGCTCGAGCCTGCTCGGGCCGCGAAGCCGGAGTCGCGATGAAGCACCCTCAAGACCACGACCTCTCTGTCGCCGCCCCTGCGGAGTCACCCGCGTTGCTCAACGAGCTGACCGCGCTGGTGTGGGACCTGCACAATCGCACGGTGTTGGCGCGGGTCGGCAACTGGGTCATCGCCACCTACGGGGTGCTGATGGCCTTGGCCTTCTTCTTCGGCTTCGGCACCGGGGCTTGGTACACGGGCATGTCGGGTCAGGACCCCGTCGCGCGCTTGCAGTTCTACCTTCTGGGCGTTGCGCCGGCGGTGCTTGTCGGAGCCCGGGCGGCGAGCGTGTTGCTCGACTGGCGTGAGCTGTTTCGTCGGCCGGTCCACACCCTGGTCAAGCCGGGCTACATGCTTCACGGTGGGATCTTCGGCGGGGCTGCAGCGTTCATTGGCTATGCCCTCGTGACGGGCACACCCGCGCTAGGGCTGCTGGATGCCGCTTGTTTCGGCTTGCCGCTGGGGGAAGCGATCGCTCGGGTTGGCTGCTACGTCTACGGGTGTTGTTGGGGAAAACCAACGGGGAACAGCTACGGGGTGCGCTACACCAGTCGCAGCTCGAAAGTTGTCCGCTGTGCGCCAGAGTTGTGCGGGGTGCGAATCCACCCGACTCAGCTGTACGGCACGATCGCCTACTTTAGTTTGTTCGCGCTGCTGTACGTGATGCTCCCCTACAAACCCTTCGATGGGGCCATCGCGGCGACCTACCTGGTGTTGCATCCGATCACCCGCGTGATTCTTGAACGTTTTCGCGAAGACGACCGCGGGCGGGTCATCGGTCCGATTACGCACACGCATCTCTACAGCCTGGCGATGGTCGTCTCGGGCCTGGCGGTCGCAGCCACGCAGTGGCGTGGCGGGGCCAACACGACGCTCGACATCAGCTACCGGCTTGTCCACGTCGCGCTCGATCCCCAGCTCCTGGCTTGGCTGGTGCCCATCTCGGCGCTGGGATTCTTCGCGTTCGGGGTGCACTATAAGAAGGTCGGTAGCTGGCTCGGAAACCACGACAAGGCGGCGTCTTCAGAGTCGCCCACAACCGCCCCGGCCGAATAACGGCGCGGTGGGGCGGCCGCGCCACTCGTTCGCGGCCGGCCCGACGCCCCGGTCGGAGTCACTGCTAAACTGAGCGGGTGGCACGGCGTCGCCAGGGTCCGGATGGCCCGTCGACACTGTCCGCGGAGGCTCGACGCCAGCTCGAGCGACTGCGACAGCGCATTCGCGAGTCAGATCCGCCCACGGCATCGGGCAAGCGACGGCTGACCGAAGCGGAGGTGATGGCGCTAGCCTACGCGCAGCTGATCGGTGAAACCGGCAGGTTGGACTGGGATGCGGTCGAGGTGGTGGACGAGGACGATGCGTCGCTCGCGGGGGCCGACGAACCAGGTCCGCCGCCGGCGGAGAGCCGCCCGTCGAGGGAGGTACCCGGTCAAACAGCCCGCTCGTCGGGGCGGGTTTCGTCGCTACAGCACGGCGCCGAGCCGCCAGATCCCCGCGCTCAGCTACATCGGCAGGCCAGACGCCTCGCGTCGGCGTGGTCGGACCCGCGCTGGCATGCCGACGATTGGACCGAGCTAGCCTCGCGTGGGGGGCCGCCATCGGTCGCCGACGCTCGGCGCCTCGCGGCGGCGGCCAGTTGTGCCGCCTTGCCGGAGCTGAATCTGCGACGCCGCCCAGTGGCTGTGGCGTTGCAACTTCTCGAGCAGTTCGTGGCGTCACAGCAAGCGGCGCGACAGCGCTTCGTCCGAGTCATCACCGGCAAGGGGATCGCAAGCGAAGGCTCGCCCGTACTCAAGCCGGCCGTGGCCAGTTGGTGCCGTGAACACGCAGAGCGCCGCGTCGTGGGATGCACCCCCGAGCGGGACGGATCAGGCGACTACGGCGCGCTCATCGTCGAGTTGCGGGTGCATTGATCGCTTGGTGGGACATGCTGCGCCGCTCCGCGTCGGTCGCGTTTTCGGCGGTGGCGAAGTAGCGTGCGGCCCGTGAGCGCTTCGCTACCCGTCACGGCCGAGCAAGCCTCGGCCCGACTCGCGGCCGCGTCCATCCCCGCCGCGGTATTGCAGGTCGGCCGGACTTTGCACCAGGCCGGACACCAGGCCGCGCTTGTCGGCGGCGCGGTGCGTGACTGCTTGCGTGGAGTGCCGCACGCGGACTGGGACCTCGCCACGAGCGCAACGCCCCAGGAGGTGATGGACCTGTTCGCCCGCACCATCCCCACGGGACTCGCTCACGGCACAGTGACGGTGTTGGTGGGTCGCGGCAAACAGCGGGAGGCCATCGAGGTGACCACGTTCCGTGGCGACGGGGCCTACGCAGACGGGCGGAGGCCCGACTCGGTCGAGTTTCTCCGCGAACTCGATGAGGATCTTGCGCGGCGCGACTTCACCATCAATGCACTCGCTTGGGATCCGTTCACCCGCCGTTTTGTCGATCGCTTTGGCGGGCTCGAGGATCTCCAGCGTGGGGTCGTGCGGGCCGTGGGCGATCCGCTGACGCGCTTTCGTGAAGACGGTCTTCGTACCATGCGCGCGGTCCGGTTTTGCGGCGTGCTGGGTTTTGTGCTCGATCCACCTACGGAGCGCGCCATCGGAGAGGCGCTGGACGTGTTCGACAAAGTCAGCCGCGAGCGGGTCCGGGTGGAGCTGTTCAAGTTGCTCGGTGCGGGTCCGGTTCGTGGTGGCCTCGAGCCGATGCGTCGCACGGGGTTGTGGCCAAAGGTGCTCACGACCCTCCCCGAAGCGGACGTGACGGCGGCCATCGCCGCGGTCGAACGGCTGCCACCCGACCCGGTGCTTCGCTTGGCGCGGTTGCTTTGGCCCGGCCGATCGGATCGCCCCGCCGTGGAGGCTGCGCTGGACAACCTGCGGATGAGTCGAGCCGATCGTCGCCGCTGCGAGCGGTTGCTGGAACCGGAGCTGGAGCGGCTGCGACACGAGCGTGATGCAGCCGAGCTGCGCGGCATCGTGGCTCGTCTCGGGCGTGACCAACGCGACGACGCGCTCGCGGTCGTCGAGGCGGACGCGGAGCAGCGCGAACTCGTCGCGACCGCGTGCGAGGGCGCCGTGCTCGATGTTCAAGGGCTTGCCGTCGGTGCGCGGGAGTTGATCATGGCGCTGGGCATCACGCCCGGTCCGATCGTGGGGGAGGTGTTGCGGCACCTGCTCAAGTTTGTGGTGGTCGACCCGAGCCGCAACCATGCACCGGAGCTGCTCGCGGAAGGAGCTCGATTCGTGGCGGCGCAGCTGCATCCGAGCGATTGAGGGGGCTTCCGAAGGGCGGCGTCGAACGGAGCCCGACACCGCTTTGGCGAGCCGTTCGTGCGAGCGCCCGAGCCGACCCGTTCAGCGTCTACACGCGGCGTCACCCACGATGTCTCGCCTGCGACTCCGCCTCGGTCGGGCACTCGGGCCGGCGAGAAGTGAGACCGGGCTGCTCTCACTCCCCAGACGATGGTTCGGATGAGCCACGACCGTGGCCGAAGCGAGGAAAGTGGATCAGCAAAATGCTGCCCCACACCGCGGTCGTGAAGTACAGCGAGGTCCAGGCGACCTCTTCACGCCAGTCGTGCCAGCGGCGGGTCACCACGTAGCGCAGGGTGTCTTCAAGGCCCTCGGCGAGTCCGTGGTAGCGACGGGCGGTGGCCTCGTCTTCAAGCCAGCGGGTGACGTACATCGCGACGTCGGTCGACACCATGAATCCGACATAGAGCAGGCTGGCGGGCATCAGCCAGCGAATGAACTGCTGCCGCCGCGGTGACAGGTCGCGGTAGGTGTAGCTCAGTGCCGCTGCGACGAGCACGACGGCCAGCGTCCACAGCGATTCCTCGATCGCGTTGCCGAGATAGTTGGTGGTGATCACCGCGTACCACGAACACACCTCGGCCGCGACGATGATGGGCAGCAACCAACGGGCGACAAGCTGGATGGGGAGACTGCGATCGCGCTCGCCGACGAGCCCGAGCAGTAGTCGCCACTGTAAAGCGAAGCTAAGTTCCGCGACGGTGGCAATGCTGCGACCCACCGCCACGTTCGCGAGCCACGTATCCACCATGCTAAAGCGCTGCACGTCGGCTCGAATGACAAGCGAGCGCGATCCGGTTCCGAGGACATAGATGCCCGACAAAAGCGCTTGGTAGACCCGGTAGCGGAAATGCGGAGACCCGACGTGATCTCGGACGCGCCACGCCGCATAACCCCAAAGGAAAAGGTTGAGTAGGGCGACGAGACTCATCGAGCCCCACCACAACAGCACCTGCTCGTCGCCATACGCATCGAGGCCTAAAAGACTCATGGCCGCATCTAGATGGATCGGGCTGTCCGGATCGCGGTGCATGCGGTGCCGACGCCGAAGCGATAGGTCGGATGGTCTGTGGGCGCGGGCGAGATACGGAAACGACTTCGCGAACGATGTGTGGCATCAGCCCCACGCTCAGCGTGGTGACTCACCTCGACGTCCGACGCGCTCGAGTGCCGGCGGCGCACGCCGCCACATCTTGATGCTGCGCACGATGTACAGGCCCGTACTCAGCAGCAACATGCCGACCGCGGCGATGCCCAGCCATTCGATGCCAGCGACCACCGTCGTTTCGGGGGGCCAATACGCGGCTCGGAGCATGAACAGCGCCAGCAGCGCGGTGGAGGTTTTCCCCGCGAAGTTCGACGCCGGGACTTCGCCCTGGTGGCGAGCGAGGATCATCGCCCCACTCGCGACCAACACGTCGCGAGCCACGAGCACCGCGACCACCCACCACGGGATCGCGCCGATGTGAGCCAATGCGGCGCCGATCAACGCGACGACGAGCTTGTCCGACAACGGGTCGAGGACTTTGCCCCACTCGGAACAGGTGTGCCCCAAGCGAGCGATGGCCCCGTCGAGCCCGTCACTGAGAAATGTGATGACCATCAGCCCAGCCGACCATCTGACGTATCCGGCTTCGAGCAACCACACGGTCACCACCGCCAGGGGGAGCCGAACAATGCTGATCACGTTCGGTACCGTCCAAAACGGCCCCGTGGGTCGATGAAGGGTGAGCGTCGGCATCGCCACAAGGCTTCCACGAAGGTCGTGGGGTAGCCACCGAAACGGTTTCGCGATCCGAGGTCAGCGCCGACGCCGATGCCTCGGACTGGTGCGCGCCGCATCGGTCTCCTTGACGCGGTCCATCGGGTGACCCCGCGAAGCGCATCGAACCCGGTGGAATCAGACCGAGTGAGGCTCTCGGGGTCGAACGGCCCGCGCGAAGCGTCCAGGCGCCGTGGCAGAGCGCGCGCGCAGCTGGGTGCCCGCATCGATTCGCAGAGGGTCGACTTCCTGGCCGGTGGGGCGGCTTGCTACGTGCCCTCAAGGTGGGCCCGCTGCACCATGCGGGCGTCCAGGACGAGCGAAGGCCGCTCGCCATCCAGCACTCGCAGGGGATCGAGCTCAAGTCCGACGAGGCGGTCTCCCGTCGTTTCGACCGCCGACGAGAGCAACTCGAACACCGTGGCGAGCATGGCCGGCTGGGGATCCGACGCTCGGCGCAGGGCCGGGGCGGGGATTTTCGACAAGACCGCGTCGGCGAGCAACAACGCCTGAGCCGGCGCCAGCGGAGCCAGGGCGAAGGTCTGCTCGATGGGAAAGACCTGCCCGATCGCGCGGCCGTAGATCGCGACCTCACCGCTGGCCAACCGCGCGGCACCGCAATGAATGTCGAGACCGGGCGGCGCCATCTCACTGACGAGCACGCCGTCGAGGGTGCAGGTGGGATGCTCTTCTTCCACCCGTTGGACGATCCGGCTGTACGCTCGCTTGACGGCGGCAGCGTTGGGGAGGTCGAGCTCAACCAATCCGTGCCGACCGCGGTCGGTGAGGTCGGGGCCGATCGCTTTGAGCACCACGGGGTATCCGATCAGGTCGGCGTAGTGGGCCGCTCCGCTGGCCGAGCTCGCGAGGGCTTGCCGTGTGATCTCAAACCCGAACCCACGGAGCACGACTTTGGTCTCATGTTCGGACAGCGTAGGGGCGCTGGCGCGAAGCACCTCGAGTGATCGCTCGAGTGCCTCGCTGGCCGTGCGGGTCGACGGCGCGCCCGTCGACCCGGCGGACGCCAACGTCACGAGCTCGCACCGGGCTCTCCGGCGCTGGCGACAGCGCTGAGCGAGGAAGGCAGCGGCGGGGGCCGCCGGTCCGAGTTCGGGTTCGGGAGCGTCCATGCCCAACGCCGCGCCTGTGAACGGCAAGGCCCGCCGCGCTTGCAGCCAGATGTCTCGGCCATCGCCTGGGTGTTCGGCCGGAGATCCCGCGCCCGCGGCGACGAGGGCCAACACCTGCGGCGAGGGGAAGACCGGTCCGGTGTAGCGCTCGAGACCGTGCGCGGCGACGAGGCGGTCAAGGTCCGGGTCGAGAGGCTGGACTCGCGGCTGGTCGACTGGAACGCCGACCGGCACGAGCACGTGTCGGGCGTCGAGCCCGTGGGACCACGTCACCCACCGCGGGTTGAGGATGCCGGCCGGCACGTAGCCGACGGCCGTGGTACCCGCGAGCTCGGGGCTGTCGAGCCAGTCGGGGAGCCACTGGGGGGTCGGGCACAGCGCAAGGCGGACCGACTGGACGGCGCCCAGGAGGCCCGCCAGTTCCTGCGGCGAGGGGGCGCACAAGACGTGCTCACCCTGATCGTGGACCCGCAACCGAGCTCGCGGTCCAAGCAACAAGGTGCGCTCAGTCAGCGCGTGCACTTGAGCATCGCTGAGTTCCCCGGTGACCACGACCAGGGCGGGGGCTGCGTCTGAGATCGCGCGGGTGAGTCCCGCGTCGATGGAGGGCACGACCACCACGCGCACGCGTCCCCGGGCGCGTCGCAGTCGCGCGGCGAGCTTGTCCAGCGCCACGTGGTCGTACGAGTCCAGTCCCGAGATCGGACCTTGTTGCGGGTCCCGGCCCGTGTCGGTCGCGGCGACCAGCACTTCACCCGGCGCGCCGTCGAGAAGGCAGCGCAGCGCGGTTTGCGTCAGCGCGTCAGCGCGTTTCTCCACGAGGTCGCCGTGAGTTGTTGCACGGCCTCGGGCCACGCGCCGGGCAGAACCCAGTCGGCGCGGGACCACGCGGCGTCGGTTTGAGCCATCGGACCCGGCAACAGGACGACGCGCGCTTGAGCGCCGCGCGTCTCGAGCTGAGCGGGAAGGCCCGCCGGGCCAGCGTCGAACCAGAGCAACGTGCCGCGCTCGTGGTGCCGGGCGTAGTCGGGGGTAACCGGCATCGCGCCGCACGCCGCGAGTGTCGCGCGGGTTTGGTCCGCGATGTCTCCCGGTGCCACGTAGACCAGCGGAGACTGCGCGGTCGCCTCGTCCTCATTCCACGGCAGCGACTCCGCCTCGCGAAAATCATCCTCGTACTCGGCGCAGACCGTGGGCTCTTCGATGTCGACCCACGCTAAGGTGCCGGCCACGATGGCGAGCACCGGGGCGAGTTCCACGTTGGTGGCGACCGGGCCCGTGATCCATGATGGCGCGGTGACGCGCAGCGAGGCTGGGCCGAGGGCGCGCTTACCCGCCGTGCTCCACGGGACCATCACGTGGCGTGGGCGCAAACGTCGGTACAGGGCGGCGAGCCCCGAGGGTCCCGCGAACAGCACTTGGTCCGCCCCGTGGCGGCCGGCTGCGGTGATCACGCTTTCGTCCTGCTTGCTCCCATCTCCACTCGTGACGCCCACGACCGCCGCTCCGCGGCCGCTGCCCAGGTCACGCGCGAGGCACAACGCCAGCTCGCTCGCAGGATGCAAGCCACTGGGGGTGCGTTGGAGGTAGCAGACGATACTGGCCACTAGCTGAGTCCGTGGCGACGCCGAACGCGGTCGAGTTGTTTTTGGTACTCGATCTCGAACGACTCCGTGCCTTCGGCGAGGTGCTTGAGGTGGCGACGGACCTCTCGATCCAAGTCGTCGTCAGCCTGCATGCTCCGGGCGAGCAGCGCGCGGATCTTACCGCGCAGCGCTTGGTCGTCGGCGTAGATCTCCTCGACGAACTGAGACGCCATGAACAGTTGAAGCAGCTGCGACGCGATCCAATTGGGCGCGTCTTCTCCGAGCCCGAAGTCTTGCTGCTCGGCCATTGCGCGGCGGGTGCGGTGCAGCTCCGAGTAATTGAGACCCCGCGCCTCGAGCAGATCCTTGGCCCCTTCGGTCAGCTCGCGCTCTTTGCGAAGGTACTCGCGGAGGATCGACTCGACGTCGGACTTGAACTCGACGAGGTCGGACACCTCGAGGTCGCCTGAATCGACGAGGTTGCGCACCAATGCATCGACGACGGTCGGGATCTTGGCGGAAAATAGTCGCATGCGGCGTCGGCTAGGATAAGCGCTGCTTTAGCGCACGTCTAGCGGAACCGGGGGTTGCGGCCCAGTAGATCCCTGCTTGCGACCCGCTCACGGACGCCCCGCGGCGTGAAGTCTAAATGTCTGCGCCGTCGAACCGAGCCACTTCACGGTAGCGGGGAGGCTCGGTGTCGGGGTCGCGCTCGAAGAGCCGACTCTCCGGGATGCCTTTGTCTTGCACGTCGACGACGAGGTACGCGACCGGGTACCCAGCGGAGACGGCCGCACGGGTGTCCTCGTCGGAGAAGTAGGCGCCGACGCGAGGATGCGAGTGGTAGATGACCGTGGCCGGCTCCTCGCTGTCGAAGCTGCGCACAAGCGCCAACAGCTCCCGGCCCGCGATTTGGTAGGCCGTTTCAGCCGTCCGTGGGTAGGTGACCGGATCCTGCTCGTGCAGTACGTCTTGCCGATTGAGGCAGCGCACGAGCTTGGCTGCGTCGCCCGCCCCAACGATGTAGCCGCAGCACTCGCGCGGAAACGTCTCTCGCGCGTGGCGGTAGATCTCTTCGAGGAGCGTGGTCGGGAGGGCGAGCGGGCCGCTCATCGACCACCGGCGATGGCGGGCACGATGCTCACCTCGTCGTTGTCCTTGACCGGCGTGTCCAGGTTGTCGAGGAACCGGATGTCCTCGTCGGCGACGAACACGTTGACGAAGCGGCGGACCTCTCCGCTGTCGTCGCAGATCCGCTCGCGAATGCCCGGGCAGCTGCTCTCGAGGCTCGTGATGACTTCGCGAACGGTCGCGCCGGTTACGTCAATTTCGGCTTTGCCGTCGCTGTATTTGCGCAAGGGGGTCGGGATTCGAACGATGCTCATGATTGGATGGCTCTTCTCGTAGCAAGAAACCCCGGCTGGTCTGACTCGGGCGCGCCTCGGCAGGCCGGGCACTGCGGGCGACGCTGCAACGCGAGTTCGGTGCACCGGCCCGTGCGGCTGTCAATGGTTCGAAACGCGGGGCCGACAGGTTGCTTGCTGGCGACGCGCAATGCAAGCAAAGTCATCCAGTAGCCCGTGAACCCGGCCGCCGCCCCGATGACCCCGACGCTGCCGCAGGTGGGCGTGATCTCCGGCGGCGGTGGCTGCTCGAACAGGCACCGCAGGCAGGGTCCGCCGGGTTGGACCACGGTGATCTGACCGCGCCAACCCAGCACCCCACCGATCACGGCATCGACCCCCCGGGCCACGCAGACGTCGTTCACGTCGAACTTGAGGCTCGCGTCGTCGCTGCATTCGAGCACCACGCTCCGGCTGTCAGCTGTGGTGCGCAGCTCATCCAAGAGGTCGTGGAGGCCGGCTCGTGTCATCCGCACACCGCGGCGGTCGAGATGGGCGCCGCGCATTCGCGCGAACTGGAGGGCCGCATCGGTTTTCGCCCGACCGCGATCGGCGATGTTGTAGAGCACTTGACGCTGCAGATTCGACGCCGCGACCCGATCGTCGTCGACGATCGTGATGCGGGATGCGCCGGCCGCCAGCAGACCCAGGATCGCCGGCGAGCCCAGCCCGCCCGCGCCGAGCACGACGAACCGGCAGCTTGCGGGGTCGCGAGCGCGGCCCGGCCCCGCGTCGTCGACGCGCGTCATGGCCTTCGGGTATAGCCGATTTCATCGCAGCGCGAGATCTCGGGCCCGAGGACCGGTCGCTTGACACACCCCACGTGCGCCCCATACACAGCCATCCGCCGCAGGACCGTGCATGGACGTCTCTGATCTCAAAAAGAACGCAAAAATCCGGATCGATGGCCACCCCTATGTCGTCGTCGACTTCCAGTTCGTCAAGCCGGGCAAGGGGCAGGGCCTGTACAAGTGCAAGCTCAAGAACATGCTCTCGGGGAGCATCCTTGATCGCACTTGGCGTTCGGGGGAAAAGCTCGAGGCGGCCGACGTCGAGTCGCGGGGCATGCAGTACCTGTTTGCGAGTCCAGAGGGCCTCACGTTCATGGACACCGAGTCCTACGAACAGATCGAGCTCACGATGGACCTGGTCGGGAACGATCGACACTATCTCACGGACCAACTCGACGTCGACGTGCTGTTCTACGAGGGGCGGGCAGTTGGGCTCACGCTGCCCAGTCACGTGGTCATGAGCGTCACGGAGTGCGAGCCCGGGGTCAAAGGCGATACCGCGACCGGAGCGACCAAGGGGGCCACGGTCGAGACCGGGTACACCCTCCAGGTACCGCTGTTTATAAAGGTCGACGAGCGCATTAAGATCGACACGCGGACCGGCGAGTACGTCGAGCGTGTCAACCAGTAGCGATGATCCGTCGCCAGCTATCTCCGTCGCCGAACGCGTCGAGCTGTGGGACGCGGTGTTGGCCTCGTGTCGTGAGACGTTGCGCGGCGATGGTCTGCGCGAGGTCGTGACGCCGGCCGTGGTCTTGGCGCCGGCCCCCGAGCCACACATCGAGCCGCAACGCGGCGGCGGCGGCTTTCTTAGTACGAGCCCCGAGCTGGCGATGAAACGGATGCTTTGCGCGGGCAGTGGATCGATCTTTCAGATCGCGCCGGCGTTTCGGACCGACGAAGTGGGCCCGAAACACCGTCCGGAGTTCCGGCTCCTCGAGTGGTACCGAGTCGGCGCGACGCTCGACGCGATCCAGCGCGACGTGGAGGCGTTGGTCGCTGCGGCGTTTCGAGCGGCCGGTCGCGACGCGCCGTCGTGGACTCGAGTGGACCTGCTGGCGAAAATGCGCAGCGATCTCGGCCGACCACTCAGTGGCTCCGAGACCGCTGTCGAGCTGGAGCCCCTTCTGGCGCGCCTCAGGTCCCAACTCGGACTCTCGTCGGGATCTGGGCCGCCGGCTCGTGAAGACGCGGGCACGGTCGCCGCGTGGACCGAACTGTACAGCTTGTGGTCTACCCACCATCTCGATCCGTGGCTTTTGGCTGAGGGCCCGAACGGTGTTCACGTGTCGGGTTTTCCGCCGCCACTGGCCGCCTTGGCCCGAGTGGAGCGAGGGGTCGCGCTCCGCAGCGAGAGTTTTGTGAGAGGGGTTGAGCTCGCGAACGGATACGACGAGCTTGGCGACCCGACTGAGCTTCGGCGACGCTTCGCGGCCGTCAACCGCATGCGCGAGTCTGAGGGGCGCGTCGCGTTGCCTTTCGATCACGGCTTCTTCAACGATCTCGAGCAGCGGGGCCTCCCGCCGTGCGCCGGCGCGGCGTTGGGCGTGGAGCGCCTCGTGATGCTCGCGTCGGGGCACGCCGACCTGGGCGACATCGTGTTGAGCGAGACGACGTGCCGGTAGCCGTGTGCGCTCAATGCCGCCACCGGCCCCCGCGGACGTTTCGGTCTCGTCTGGTCGCGGCGGCGCGCTCGCCAGCTCGGCGCGCCTCCGCGCTGGCGGCGTTGTCGAGCTGGTCGCTCAAGCGACGTGCCGGTTTGCGCACCCATGCGCGCGGGCGGCCGAGTCAACCGACGTGCCCACGCGCTCAGATGGTATGCATCTTCTTCACACCTTCACCGCGGCGGACCACTTGTGTCGCACGGCGTGATGCCGGCAACATGGATCCGATTCTCCGCTCGTCCGAACCGTTTTCACCTCGGCGGACATAGTTACTCACGACGATGGTGCGTCGGTCCCCGAGGACGTGATGACTCGGACGAGCGCCCAAAACGCAGGAGCGGCTGCCCTATAGCCGCTCAACTGCAATCCGTTCTCAGCATGAAAGGGACTGTCCTTGCGAAAAGCGAGTCTTGATATTCGGAGCGAGGCCGATACTATGGCGCCCGCCATGCGCCAAGGAACGCTCGCGCTCGCCGTTTTCTGCTTCGCGTCTATCGAACTGGCCGGATGCTCCAAAATCCGCGCCCGCGATCTCGTGCGCGAAGGCAACGAGTTGTACAGCGATGGGCAGTACGAGGCCGCCATCCAAAAGTACAACGAAGCTCAAGAGCACGAGCCGGGGGGCAATACCGTGCTTTGGAACCGCGCTTGCGCGGCGGAGAGCTTGGTCCTGCCGCTCAAAGAGGCGGAAAACCCCCAAAAGCTCGAGGCGCGGCGCAAGTACGCGGACATCGCCTTGGCGGACTTCCAAGCCTGGTACAACGGGCTCGAGGTCAAGACCGAAGAGGACACGAAGACGGCGATGGAGCACCGTCTCGCCGTGCTCTCGGCCGACGCTCGCTGTGACGACCTCGTCGCTCACTGGCAAGAGAAACTCAAGGCCGATCCGAAGGCCGAGGGCTTGTACTCGGTGATCGCTCGCACGTACGACGACGTCTGCGGCAAGCCGGACAAGGCCCACGAGTGGTACCGCAAGCGTACCGAGGACTTCCCTCAAAGCGCGCAGGCCTGGCACACGCTGGCGGTCCGCGAGTTCGACCCGCTGTTTCCGGACCCCGAGGCGGGGATTCCCTACAACGCGGATATCAGTCCCGAAGAGCGGATCAAGATCGCCGATCGGGTGATCGGCTACCTCGACAACGCGACCAAACAGGATCCAAAATACCGCGATCCCTACGTGTGGCGCAGCATGTCGTACATGCAGCGCCAACTTGCGCGCGTGTACAACGACCCGCCGGAGACCGCGGTCGAGAGGATGCAGTCGTTGCTCGCTCGCGAAGACAGCATGCTCGCGTGGAAGCAGCAGCGTGCGGTGTGCGACATCGATTCGCTGCCGAACTGCCCCGTGCCCGCCGAGGTGTCGGCCGTCGTGGGCAAGCCGCAAGCGTTCGCGGGCCAGTCGATCAGCGTCTACGCCAAAGTCAACGTCGACAGCGTGACCAAAGGCGGCGTGCCAACCGAGCCGGTGGTCGAGATGACGTTGGAGGGGGGGCTCAAGGTTCGCCAGCGATACCCGTCGAAAATGGCCGGCGAGGAGCATCCGCCAGAGGCACTGGCCGAGTTCGTCGAAGCCGCGATTTCGCGCTGGGGTGAGGGCAAGTCCGACACCTTCCAGGGCAAGATGAGTGCCGACGGCAAGGTGCTCGAGGCCTCTGCGGCGCCGTCAATGGGCTGCTGCCCGCCGCCTCCGTTGACGCCGGAGCAGCAGGCCGCCGACCAGGAACTCAAAAAAGAGATTCAAGAAGAGATCGAAAGCGGCGGCAAACGCAAGAAGCGGCGCCGACGACGTCGGCGACGTCGTTAGGCCAAACGAGTCGCTTCCGCGTTTGAGGTTCGGATCCCGCGAAGGACGAGACCACCATGTTCGACCACTATCTGCATCATCAACAACGAGATCCGCGTCGCCAGAAGCTACTCGCGGCCGCCGGCACGATCTCGATTTCCGCGACCATCATCATGGTCGTGTTCTTGTGGGTCTCCGGCAAGCTGGCCATCGCCAAGGTCGATCCGCCCACGATCAGCTACATCATGGTGCAAATGACGGAGGACGCCCCGCCGCCTCCACCTCCCCCGCCACCTCCGCCTGCGCAGCAAGACGAGCCCGACGAGGAGATTCCCGACGAGGAAGTGCCGATCGAAGAGATCGTGCAGCCGGACGAGGTGAAAAAGGAGATTCCCAAAGAGAAGAAACTCAAGGGAGTCCCAAAGGTGCCGGGTGGCGTGCCGGGTGGCGTGCCGGGCGGTATTCCGGGCGGTGTTGTGGGTGGCTTTGGGGTGGCCCAGCGCCAAGCGAAGCGCGAAAACGTCAAGCCGATCGCCGCGGTGCGGGCCAACGCCATCTACGATCCCAACCCCCCCGCCAAAGAGCTCGAGACGACGAAGGCCGCGACCTTCGACAAGCGACCGGGCGCGAGTGAGGTGTTCTTCTGCGTGTCGCCGGGTGGCAAGGTCGTCGACGTTCGTACCAAACGTAAGTACCTCAATGGCGCCGACCCCAAAGTCGACCAGATCTGTCGAAACACCGTCAAGAAGTGGCGTTTCAAGCCGTTCCTCATCGGTGGGCGTCCGCAGAAGACCTGCTCTACGGTGAAGTTCAAACTCACGTTCAAATAACGCGCTCCGGCGCGACCAGACCCCCGCAATCAGCGTTTTTCGGCCAGCAAGCCAAAGGGAATCAACAACATGGACAGCATCCTATTGCTCGCAGCAGACTTCTCCGTCTCCGGTATGTGGGAGGAGATGGGCATCTTTGCCAAGCTCATCATCATCATCCTGGGCTTGCAGTTCGTCATCGCCTGCGCGCTCTCGATCGAGCGACTCATCGTCTTCACGAAGGCCAAAAAGCAGAGCGTGTCGTACATCATGCTCCTGCGTAACTTCCTCACCGAGCGCAAGCTCTCGGACGCGGTCGCAGCGGTCCAGCAGCACCGCCAAAGCCCCGTGGCCAAGGTCGTGGGCGCCGGTCTGGGTGAGTACATTCGCGGACTCGAGGCGCTGCAGGAAGAGGGCCCCGACGACGTTGGTGATTTCGACCTCGTCGACGCGGTGAACCGCCAGATGGAGCGGACCAAGGAGCGCGAGACCGCCAACCTCAAGCGCGGCCTGACGATGGTGGCCACCACCGGTTCGACCGCTCCCTTCGTCGGACTGCTCGGTACGGTCGTCGGTATCATCAACTCGTTCCAAGGTCTCTCTGGCGACGGTGGCGGTGGTCTCGGCGCGGTCTCGGGCGGTATCGCCGAGGCGTTGTTCGCCACGGCCGTCGGTCTGCTCGTGGCCATTCCCGCCGTGATGGCGTTCAACGGGTTCAACTCGATGGTTGAGGCGTTCCAGATCGATATGAACGACGTCGCCAGCGAGCTCGTGGACTACGTGCTCAAAGAGGGGCGCTACTAGTGACCGGTTCGGCGCACGTCGGTCGCCGAACCCGCAAGATCGCGTACAAGAAGGACCACGCGATCGCGGCAGAGGCGCCGAACAGCAACATCAACGTGACGCCCCTCGTGGACGTCTGCCTGGTGTTGCTGATCATCTTCATGGTCATCACGCCCATGTTGGGTCGCGGTAAGGACGTGCGCTTGCCCGTGCTCGTCGATGCGACTCAACACAAAGAGGGGGACCAGGTGTTCGTCTCCGTCAACGACCAGGGCGTGTGGATCAACGCAGACCCCTACACCAGCCGCGGGGACTTCGTCGAAGCGTTGGGGACCGAGCTCAAGGTCGCGGCCGGCAAAGCCAGCGCCCAGTCCAGCTCGGGTCCGGTGCTGTTCCTCAAAGGCGATCGCGGTGTGAACTGGGGCAAGGCTCGCGTGGTGATGGAGTGGATCAACGAGGCGGACTTGCAAGACATCGCGCTCGTGGTGGACATCGCCGAGAAGTAAACCCTCAACTGTCGACCTCTCAGGAGAACCTTTGACATGGGAATGGATGCAGGTGGCTCCAAAGGCGGGCCAACAAGCGATATCAACGTCACGCCGCTCGTGGACGTCTGCCTGGTGCTGCTCATCATCTTCATGGTGATGGTGCCGAAGAACGTGCCCGAGATCTCGGTTCGAGTTCCGCCTGAGAGCAAGAATCGCAAGCAGCCGAACAACACCGACGACAACTTGGTCATCGGGTTGTCGAAGGAAGGCGCGGTGACGCTAAACCGCAATCAGATCGAGAAGAACGCGCTGTTCGATAAGCTCGAGTCGTTGTTGCGCAACCGCGAGAAGAAGGTGGTGTTCATCGACTTCGAGGATGACGCCAACTACGGCGAGTCGATCGAGGTGCTCGACATGGCCAAGCGCGCGGGGGCGGTGGTGCTGGGTATCGTCAAGCGCAAGGGGCGGGAGACGCCCGACGATCTCATCGGCCTTTAGTGGTAGTGGTGCTCGGCCCCCGGGCGGCGGTTGTTGCCGTGACGGGGTGGAGTTCTCGCGTTCGCGCCCCGGCGGTGCGCCGTCTTCTCGCTTCGCGGGCAGCTGTCCTCCGCGTTGGTGGGTTCCGCGCCGGCGCATCGAATCTCGCTCTTCACATTCGGCCCGGCCGTGACGCCTCGCTTTGTTGCGACGGGGCGTGGCGCCGGGCCTGAGTCGTTCGCGCTCACGCCGGGCGCTTGGTCGGCGCCACGCTGCCCTTGGCGTACACTCCGGTGGTGAGCGACTCGTGCACCGCCTCGTCGAATCGCGCGGAGGAGCCCCTCGCCGGCACCGCGACGGAGGGGATCAAGTACTGGCTGGCGGTCGAGCACCGGGGCTCGTGGGGTCGGAAGGTGCCGCGCGATGCTGATCCGGCCTTCGACGAAGTCTGGCTCGATCGCGTGCAGGGCGTGCTCGCCGTGGCCGGATCGTCGCGACTGCAGCTCATTCGACCGGGTTGGCCCGAGGAGATGGTCACCGTCGTCGCGGCGCAAGCGGGTCCGGAGGGCTGGCTAGCGTGCGCTTCGTGGCCGTCGCTGCGGGACATGGACGACGCGATCGATCTACGCCAGCGCGCTGACTGGGGCCAGGACGACGGGCGACCGCGCTACCTCGTGTGCACCCATGGCAAACGAGATCGCTGTTGCGCCCGGCTAGGCGTGCCCGCTTACACCGAACTCCAGCGGCTGGCGGGGGAGCGGGCACTCCAGACGTCGCATCTCGGAGGGCATCGCTTCGCGCCCGCAATCTTGGTGCTCCCGCACGGCTACCTGTACGGCCGGGTTCCGCCGGAGCGCTGCGGCGAAATCTTCGCGGCCCACGAGCGCGGCGAGGTGGGACCACTGGAGTGGCTACGTGGACGAGTGGATTTGCGCTGCGCCGATCAGCTCGCAGAGATCGTGGTGCGCCGTGAGCTTGGAGCGATGGGACTGCGAGACGCCACGCACCTGGACGGAGTCTTCGATGAGGCGGCGGGTACATGGCGGTCGACATGGGCCACCGCCACCGAGCGGTTCGTCGTCGGTCTGAAGCGGGAGCGACACCGGCTGGCGGTGCTCAAGAGCTGCGACGACCCTGAGCCGGTGGCGGTAGAGCGGTGGACGGCGATGTCGTGGGGGCGGTTGTAGTTGCGGTAGGACAGGCGGTTCTGCGGGCCGACGTCGCTGCGGTGGCGCACGGATCTTGTGGGACTGTCGTCGGCCTGTCGGCGCGGGGCTGACGGGGTCGAGAGCCACCGTCGTCGAATGGCCGAGCGATCACGCTGGCGTTCAGAATTGCACTCGACGGGCCGCGTCGGGCAGGTGATCGGAAGTCGAGCGCTTCGGGCAACGGGGCGGTCGCGGGTGGTCACCGGGCTCGGTGAACGTGGGTTGATCTGGTGTGACTGGGGGCGAGACGGTACCCTCACGCGCGGCCCGGGTGGTGAAATCGGTAGACACAGGGGACTTAAAATCCCCCGCGCAAGCATGCGGGTTCGAGTCCCGCCCCGGGCACAAAACGGTCGCTAGCGGCTGGTAGGATACGGATGCCGGAGATCTGCAGCGATGGCGGGGATCGGGAGCGCCTGCTTCTGTCACGCGGCGAACTTGCCGCGAGTCGACCTTCCTCAGCCGGTCGACTACCGCGCGTGTCGAATCCCACGAAGGGATCGGGTCCCACGTGCCCTTCGTGCGTAGCCATGTCTCGCGCGTACGGGCGCTTGGGCGCATCCGCTCGTCAATGGTCGCAGGTTCAAGGCGCTGTCACACGCCGGTAGCCGCACGGCGACGGGCGCGTCGCGTCGCGTCGATGCGCTTGAGTAACGCTCGATCGTCTTGCCTGTCGGGGCCGCGTTTGACTATCTGCGGGTCGCGGTGGGCCGACAAGTACGGCCGTGACCTCGATGATCAGCTGCGATCCGGCCAGCTATGATCGCCTGTGAACCGGCCATTCTCTCCGGAACCAGAAACCCCCTTGCTGCCCTCCCAGGGCCGACCAAACCAGGGTTCTCACGAATTTTCTGGTGACCCCGGTTTGGCCGGATCGGAGGTGATCATCGTTGGCCGGGTTGGGGTGATCATCGAGGCGTGAAATGGATCTTCTCCGCGGTCGGTCTTGGCGAGGTCGGCGAGGGCCCAGTGCTGGTCGCGGCTCATCCGGACCGCGATTTCGTTGGCGGTCGTGATCTTCTGGGAAACCGCGCCCTTGACTCCGTACGCCTGGCCGGCGGAAATGTTGGCACGAGGGCCTTCGAACACACCATCCATCACCAAACTGCGGACATGTACATACAATCCCAAGTCGAAGCGAAACCTTTGAACCACCGCCAACGAGCCGGGGTGCAAAGCCGCGACCGATGGCCGCCCGTGAAAACGCTTCACCCGATGGCCACCTATCGCAGCGGGCCAATTGAAGATGCGACGATGAAGGCGCCTGTGGTGAGTGCCCTCGAAGGCACTCGCCCGCGTTCGACAACCGGAGTTCGAAGTATGGTTTCCAATAGGGCGGCCCTACTGCCATCCGGCTGAGAGTGGTGGTATGACGAAGAACCGCCAGGTTTTCGCCGCCGGGGATTCCGATAGATCGCTTCTGTCGTGCGCCGTGTGGCGTATTGTCGTCGGGCTGACACCGTTGTCGACGTTGGCGACCGCTTGTCAGGATCGTGCCGAGACTTCCACGCGTCCCATCGACCCTGTTCGACGTCCCAACGATGGCGAGCGACAACCCACCTCACCACCAACCCCCCCGCCCGACCCCCTCAGCATCGTCAAGATCGCCACCGCCACCCACCACGCCTGCGCACTGCTATCCGACGGCACGCTTCGCTGTTGGGGCGAGGCCATCCACGGTCAGCTGGGCTACGGCAACACGACCGACATCTCCATCGAGGACGCACCGCACCAGCCGCCCGTCGACGTCGGCGGGAAGGTGATCGACGTATCGGCGGGCATGCGGCACACGTGTGTCGTGCTCGACAACGGTGACGTGCGCTGCTTTGGCTCCAACGAGCATTGGCAGCTTGGCGTGCTCGAAGCGTATTTTGGCGAGGTGCCCGAGTTGAGGCCCGGGTTTGCCTTTGGTATGGGCGGCTATCGCTCGCGGTACTGGCCGGAAGACGACGGCGAGTACGCGGAGCGTCGCTACCCTGCGACGATGCCCGAGGTCCGCAAACGGCTTCGGATCGGCGACGACGAGCCACCGGCCGTGTTTCCAGTGGTCGACTTGCCGGGCCCGGCGGTGGAGATCGATGTGGGCCAATCTCACTCGTGCGCCCGGCTAGGTGGCGGTGACGTGTACTGCTGGGGGTGGCAGGAGGCCTCGGTGTCTCGGATGCCACACCGCGTCAACCTTGGAGCGAGGGCGGTCCAGATGTCGGCGGGCCGTCGCGTGACGTGTGTCGTGACGCACGTGCAGAAGGTGCGGTGTTGGGGGAACAGTCATCCCATGCGTCAGCCCGCTCGCGAACCAGAACACGTGTGCACGGAGTCGATGAGCCGCAGGGAATGCGAAGCCGCAATCGCGGCACTGCAGCCGGGCGCGTTCGGTCGACTCGGGTACGTCGACGTGGTTGACGTGCGTGCGGAGGACGTCGCCAGCGTCGGTGATGTCGGCGCGACAAGGCCGGCGTGGCAGATCGGGGACGACTTTCCACGAGCGATCGTTCACGTCGAAGTCGGCGATAGTCAGATCTGCGGGCTGACGCCCGATGGGCGAATCGCGTGCTGGGGTAGCCACCTGGCCACGTGGAGCGGTCGGGAGCCTGTCGGGGCAATTGCGATGGCGTTTGTGTATGTTGACATTGGCAACACCGAGTGGACACCGAAAGCAATGGCGGCGCATGGGAGCAGTTTCTGCCTGATTCTCAGCACCGGTGGTGGGGACGTCGTGGGGTGCTGGGCCGAGCAACTCGGGTGGCTACCCCGTGGACTGAAAGAGGATCGCTACGCCGCGGTGGACGCACTGGACGCGATCGACGTGTTCGCGGTGCAAGACGGCCACGACTACGGCAAGATGCTTAGCTGGGATACCGGCAACCCAGACTTCGGCTACCTAGGTCGGGGCAGCCGGCTTTGGTATTGGAGCGGTGCGGAGGGATCGTTGGTGCCGAGTGCAGGAGTCGATTTCGATGTGCGGTAGAGAGTTCGTCTGTGCGAGGCAGTTTGGTGCTCTGTGCCGCATGGTGACGCACGCATTTGTGCTTTGGTCGTTCGTGTCCGGTTGCCAGAACGCGGCTTCGAGTTCGAGCGTGACCGCGAGCAAAGTGCCTGCTCGAAACGATAGCGATGGTGTGCCAGAGCCGGCCTCACCAAGCGAGCCCTCACGCGACCCCCTCCGCATCGTCAAGATCGCCACCGCCACTCACCACGCCTGCGCACTGCTATCCGACGGCACGTTGCGCTGTTGGGGCGAGGCCATCCACGGTCAACTAGGCTACGGCAACAGGACCGACGTTTCCCTCGAGGACGCACCGCACCAACCGCCTGTCCATGTCGGTGGCAAGGTGGTCGACGTATCGGCGGGCATGCGACACACGTGTGTCGTGCTCGACAACGGTGACGTGCGTTGCTTCGGCTCCAACGAGCACTGGCAGCTTGGCGTACTCGAAGCGTACTTTGGCGAGGTGCCCGAGTTGACCGCGCGGGTGTTGCCTATCCGGCAGACAAGCTACGGCTCACTAACGTGGACGGCGGACGAAGGCAGGTACTCGGAGCGGACAGGTGTGAACGAGGATGTTCGGCGTCGTACTCGGACAGGCGATGACGAAGCCCCGGCAGTTTTTCCGTCTGTCGAGCTACCAGCCGGGGCCGTCGAGATCGACGTGGGCCAGTCGCACTCCTGCGCGCGGCTTGATACCGGTGACGTGTACTGCTGGGGGTGGCAGGCGGAGTGGACCTCCCGCATGCCGCACCGCGTCAATATCGGAGCGTGGCCAGTTCAGATGTCGGCGGGTCGTCGCGCGACATGTGTCGTCACCCACGTCCAGAAGGTGCGCTGCTGGGGCAGCAGCCACATCATGCGGCAGCCGGATAGCGATCCTCGGCACGTGTGTCGGGAAACGATGAGTCGCTCAGAGTGCAAGGCCGCGGTCGCGGCCGTCCAGCCTGGAGCGTTCGGTCGACTCGGCTACGCCGACGTGTTGGAGGTACATGCGGAAGATGTCGCGGGCCTCGGCGACGTTGGTGCGAGGAGACCGGTGTGGCAGATAGGGGAAGAGTTTCCTCGAGCGATCGTGCAGGTCGAAGTGGGCGACCTCCAGATCTGCGGCATTACGCAAGATCAGCGGCTTGCGTGCTGGGGGAGCCACTGGCAGACGTGGGACAACCGAATACCCGTCAGATCCGACGCAATGGCGTTCTCGTATGTTGATTTCGGTAATGCCGAGTGGACACCGAGAGCCGTGGCGGCACAGGGGAGCGATTTCTGCGTGGTGCTCGATGCTGCAGTTGGGGAGCTCGTAGGTTGCTGGGGAGGGCCGCTAGGATGGTTGCCGCGGGGGCTCACAGCGGATCGTCGCTCGATGGTGGAGCTCTTGGAGCCGATCGATGTGCTCGCGGTGCAGGATCACCGCGATCAAGGGGACTTTCACCACCCGGACGGAGGCGGGCATGTCGGCTACCTGGGTCGCGGTAGCCGGCTTTGGCACTGGAGTGATGCGGAGGGAGCGTTGATGCCCGCGGGAGGGATCGACTTCGATGTTCGACCGCGGCCTCCCCAGGGTCACGACTAAGTTCAGGCACGAGCGACGGCGAACCACTTGCGCTTCGCGAGCTCGCGCACGTCGACGTCAGTGATTTCGGCCGTGAGCGTGCCGGCCTGGACGAGTGTGCGTCGTAGGAAGTGGTTGGTAGTGTATCGACGGTACTTCCCATCTGATCTGGTTACTATCGTCACGTCGGGCGGATCGGAATGCACCTCCCATCCGCAGCGCTCAGCCGTAGTGGCGAGGCCGAGAGGCTCCGCTGCCTCCGTGGTGAGTGACTCATTGCCATCGCTGATTAACTGGGGCCAGACTAGTTTGAGGGTGTCATAGTCGGGATGGCTCGGTTGCGGCCTCAGAACCTCTGTCCACAGCTGCTCCTCCAACTCGACACGACGGCGGGCCATGGTGGCCAGACTTGGGTCCGTTTCGATCTTCTCCAACGGGTATTCCTCATTCGACACCAACGGCCCAATCACCACCGCATTCGGTTCCCGCCGAAAGTACAGCGGAATCGTCGACCCCCATCCATCGAATCGCCGGCTGCAGATCCGCGGGAAGTCGTACTTGGTCTTGCCATCCTCCGAGCTGTACTTCTCCGCCAGCGCGCGCGCCTGGGCGGCCGGGTCGAGCTTGGGTTTTCCTGGCACGTACGTCCGCAGTGAGAGCTCTTGTATCCAGAGGTCCGCCAGTGGAGCCGACCAATGAACCGTGAGCGG
>QKPP01000168.1 GCA_006508105.1 Myxococcales bacterium FL481
CGACGATGACGACGATGACGACGATGACGACGATGACGACGATGACGACGATGATCCGGGGCAAGCCAGCGTCGGTTGCGGCCACGTCGGCACGCCATCGGGGACGATGAGCATCGAGGTCGATGGTATCGAGGCTGAGTACCTTGTTTCACTTCCGGCCGACTACGACCCCGATCGGATGTACCCGCTCGGATTCGCGTTTCACGGCTGGGGGCGTACCGGGCAGCAATGCCACGATGGGGACTGTGCGGGCTTCCAGACCGCCATGGGCGACCACGCGGTGCTCGTCTACATGACGGCCATCGGCGGGGAAGGCTGGGAGGGGCCGGGGGAACGGGAGCCCAACCTCGCGTTTTTCCAGGCGGTTCGCGAGGAGGTGCTCGACACCGCGTGCATCGATGTCACTCGAGTGTTCGCCGCGGGCACGAGTTCGGGCGCTCACTTCGCCAACGTGTTGGGCTGTCGTTTTGGCGACCAGCTCGCGGCCATCGCCCCGGTTGCCGGATATCTCCCCGAAACGGAAAACTGCGTGGGACGGGTGGCCGCCTTGGTGATCCACGGCATCCGTGACCCCCACGTCGAGTTTGCCGCAGGAGAACGAGCTCGAGACTTCTGGCAGGCCCGCAACGGCTGCGATAGCGCGGCCGTGCCCGCCGTCACCGACGTGCATGCGGAGGTGCAGGCCACCGACGAGCATCACGCCTGCGCGACGTATCCGGGGTGCGCAGATGGTGCGACCGTCACGTGGTGTGAGCACAGTGAGGGTGGCTACGACGGGTCGACCCACGGCTGGCCAGCGTTTGGTGGCAGTCGGATCTGGTCGTTCGTCTCAGCCCGGTGAAGGGGCTGCGAGTGCCGAGTCCCGCCGGCCCGGCGTTAGCGTTTCGCGTTCATGCTCGCTGCTTCAGCTTCACTGACGCAGTCTTCGTCCATCTGGTTGTCGCAATCGTCATCGAGACGATTGCAGATCTCCAGACTGGAGGGGTGATCGCTGACGCAGCGGATCTGCCCGGCGACGCACTGCTTGTGTCCGGTATTGCAGCGCCCGGCGCGACCGGTCGAGCAGGTTTCACCGGTGCCGACCACGGCTCCGTCGTCGACTTGACCGTTGCAGTTGTTGTCTTTGCCGTCGCAAAGCTCGGGTTCTGGCTGCGCTAGCTCGGCGTCGCACTCGGAGTACAAGCCGTCGGCGCTGCACTTGTACACCCCTTGCCGACGGCACTCGCCTTGACCGAGGGTGCACTGAGTGCCGGCCCGCTGAAAGCCATCGTCCACCACGCCGTTGCAATCGTCGTCGATCTGGTTACAGAGCTCGCGGTCGGCCGGCAAAACCTCGCCTTCGCACGTCCCCCACTGGCCGGCGACGTCGCACTCGTGCGTGCCCGCGGTGCACTGCCCTCGGCCCGCGCTGCCCTCGGGTCCCGAAAAGCACGGCTCTTTGGTGCCTGGCCGACACTGCGCCGCGGGCTGAGCCGACTTCTCAGCCAGGGCCGCGTCGAGTTCCCGTTGCAGGCTCACCTGCTGATCCGACCCGGCACAAGCGAACGGGATGGCGAGGGCGGTCATCAGCCCGGCGGCGAGACCACTGGCGCGATGGCGCGCGAGCGTGGGGCAGGGACGCGGAGACAAGGCGCGGCGACGTGGGCGGATTCCCATGGCCGGATCTTACACCGCTTGGTATGTTCCGCGCACGTCGTGTCCACGCTGGCGAGAGGGTATCTCGCATTGTCGCTCTCCTTGCTCGTCGCGGGAGGGGTCTTTGCGTACTTGAGCTTGCGAGCTCCCGGAAACGATGACGTCGTGACCCTGTATCTGTTGTTGCCGCGGCTCGACGCCGACGCGCCGTATCGTCAGCTCTCTCGACATCTCAGTCTGCGCGCGCTAGCGGCGGGTTGGGCCGTTCTCGGGGGGGTGTTGGCGTTTTGGATCGTTCGTCTGCCGTTTCGCATCCGCCGCGAGGCGGCCCTGCAACGCAAGGTGCGCGAGTATCGAGCCGAGGTGCTCGAACTACGGACGCTGCCCCTGCGCGAGGCCGAGGAGGACGCGGCGCTGGCTGCCGAGGCTCGCCTCGACATGCCTCGCCCCAAAGTGATGACGGCGAAAATCGATCGCGAGGAGACCGCCAGCTCGGAAGATGGGGCGCGTTGACCATGTGGGTCATCGGCTTGGTACTCCTCGCGTTCGGCGGGGGGGTCTGGCTCGGCGCTTCCCGGTGGCGACGACTGGCGACGGAAGGGTCCCGCGACGCCGTGGGGCTGCGTTTGCTCCACGAGCTCGCCGAGGGTGACTACGAGCATGTCGCGGCCGAGCTCGAGGCGATCTGCGAGGCCGAGCCGCACGAGCCGGCCGTGTTTTTGGCGTTGGCAGCGATCGATCGCCACCGCGGTCGCCTCTCGCGAGCGAAGGCATTGCATCGCGTGGTGCTGGCGTCTTCGGAGCTCGAGCACGACGAGCGGGTCGCGGGGCTCGTGGGCTTGGGGCGGGATCTACTCACGGAGGGTAATGTGCCGGCGGCCGCCGGCGCGTTGAATCGGGCTAACAGCTTGGCACCGAGTTCGCCGGCGACGCTGGAATCCTTGGCTCGTGCGCTCGACCGCGCGGGGGCGTGGGAGCCTTCGGCCACGGCGTGGGAACGGCTTGAACGCCACGTAAGCGGGCGACGGGCCCGGGCGGCTCGCGTGGGACGAGGTCGTGCGTTGGCGGGTCAGGCTCTTGACGCGCTGCGGCTCGGTGAAACCGAGAAGGCGCGCAAGCTTGCCGCTCGCGGCTTGGAGTTGGCACCCGACAGCGGGTTCGCCTGGCTGGTCGAGGCACGGGCCGCGGCTTCGGCCCACGACGCCCTGGTCGCGTGGCAACGCGCGTGGGAGCTGGCGGGGGTCGGCGCGGGCACGATCGTCGCCGAGGGCATGCAGTGGGCTCGAGAAAACGACCGCGTGGCCGCACTCGTCGCCCGGCTCCGTGGTTCCCTGCGGGGCACCGCTCATCCCGCTTCCGTGGTCGCGCTGGCCTCGGAGCTGTACGATCACGACTCCGAGGCCGCCGTGTCGGCCTGGCAGCGGGTGGCCGACCACAGCAGCGAGGCCCAGCTTGCGCTGCTGCGAACGGCCGTGGCTGGACTCGACCTCCCAGGTGTCGAACCGGCGTTGCTCGAACCAGGGCCCAGCGCGTTCGTGTGCCTGGCCTGCGCGGCGACGGTCGACGAGTTCGCCTTCCGCTGCAGCCATTGCGGCCGTTGGGATTCGCTGTGCGACGCTCGAGC
Organism: Myxococcales bacterium FL481; assembly: GCA_006508105.1. Taxonomy (GTDB): domain Bacteria; phylum Myxococcota_A; class Polyangia; order Nannocystales; family Nannocystaceae; genus FL481. Next base: position 3,260 of record QKPP01000168.1, read on the forward strand.
CCCGCGTCGGCGAACACGGCAGCGACTGGACGATCTGCCGGCCGCCGACTAGTTTTGACCCGCCGTGTCCGACGACCGACAGGCTCGACTCGCCACGCGCCCCGTCGGGCGCGGAGAAACCGCGTTGGCCTTTGTGCGCCGGTTCAGCCGTTTGTGGGGGTTCGCGCTGTTCTTGGTCTTCGTCGTGATCTTGTTTCGGCAGATCGTGTTGCCGTTTGTGTTCGCGGTCTTGGTGGCCTATCTGCTGGCTCCGTCCGTGCGGCGCTTGGAACCGAAGCTGGGGCGCGCGGGGGCGGTGGTGCTGATCTACCTCGGTATCGTCGCTGCATTGGTGGCGTTCTTCGGACTGCTGTTGCCCGCGGTCGTCCATGACCTGGCGCGATTGCGTGACGCGGTGCCGGATCTCGTGACCAAGATCAACGAGGACTGGCTGCCGCGGGCGACGGCATTCGTCGAATCGACGCTCGGTCGTTCGGTGCCGCGCCCGCCGGACCTCCCCTCCGACTCGTCCGAGCTGGTGGTCGTCCCCCAACCCGACGGCAGCTTTCGGGTGGACCTAGAACGCATGCGGTTGCGCGTACACGAAGTCGCCGACGGTCAGTGGCAAGTCAGCTCCGAAACAAGCGGCGGGGAGTCACCGGGCGTGGTCTTGCGCGAGTTGTTAGCCGAGCAGGGCGGTCAGCTCACGGGGATGCTCGGTCGTGGGCTGCAGGCCCTCGCGGGGGGCGTCGCGTCGTTTCTGACCAGTTTCGTGCTCACGTTCATGATCGCGGGCTTTTTGTTGGTGGATCTCGAACGGGTCAACGGCTTCGTGCGCTCGCTGGTGCCGGAGAACTACCGCGACGGCTTTGAGGAGATCGTACGGGGCATGGACGTGGGGATGTCGGGCGTCGTACGCGGACAGCTGATGATCTGCTTGGTCAACGGCGGGTTGACCTACCTTGGTCTGCTGCTGATCGGCGTCAAGTACAGCTTGCTGCTGGGGCTGACGGCGGCCGTGTTTAGCCTGGTGCCGATCTTCGGCACCATTATCTCGTCCGCGCCGATTCTCGGCATTGCGCTGATCAGCGACCCCAGTGGCGCGCTGGCCTTCGGCAAGGCCTTGGGCATGCTCGCTTGGATCGCGGGGATTCACCTGCTCGAGGCGAACTACCTCAACCCCAAAATCATCGGCACCTCGGCCCATATCCACCCGGTCATCGTGGTCTTCGCGTTACTGGCGGGCGAGTCGGTTTACGGGTTGACCGGGGCCTTGTTGGCCGTACCCGCCGCCAGTGTCATCCAGACCGTGTTCCTGTTCGCTCGACGACGATCGGCGGCGCTGCTCGCCCGTTCGCGGGCTCGCGAGGCGGAGGACGGCTGATGCGCAGCGGCGGTCGGGGAGCGAACAGCGCTGCACGGCACTGATGCGCCGTCTCCGACCACTCGCTCGCCCCGGCGTGGTGTTTGTCGGTAAAAGCCGGCAATGAGCGAGCAACCGGCGGGCGGTCCCGGCAGTTTCTTTGTCGTCGACGCCAACAACTTCGTGTTTCGGGCCTACCACGGCCTGCCCATGCTCAACGCGCCGGATGGCACGCCGGTCAATGCCGTGCACGGGTACGTGCAGATGCTCCAGGCCCTGCGCAAGCAGTTCACGCCGCAGTACCTGGTCGCGGTGTTCGACGCGCCAGGTCCCGGTTTTCGCCACAAACTCCATCCCGAGTACAAGCAAAACCGGCCCCCACCGCCCGACGACTTGGTGCCGCAGTTTCCACTGGTGCGGCAGGCGACGGACGCGTTGGCCGTACCGAAGCTCGAAGTGCCGGAAGTGGAGGCGGACGATGTCATCGCGAGCTTGGCGATCGTGGGTCAGGCCGCCGGCCTAGAGGTGGTGGTCGTGTCGAGCGACAAGGATCTCATGCAGCTGGTCGACGCGCCCGAGGATCGGCGCCGTCCCATCCGACTGTGGGACACGATGAAACAAAGACTCATCGGCCCCGATCAGGTTCGCGACAAGTTTGGGGTCGGTCCCGACCGACTGCTGGATCTGCTCTCGCTCACGGGAGATTCGGTCGACAACGTTCCCGGGGTCCCGGGGATCGGTCCCAAGACCGCCGCGGCGCTGCTTGAGGAATTTGGCACGCTCGACGGCGTGCTCGACCACGCGGCGGCCATCAAGCAGAAGAAACGGCGCGAGCGGTTGCTCGAGCACGCCGACGCGGCCCGCTTGAGCCGGCAGCTCATCGACTTGCGGCGCGACTTGGACGTGGGTCGCGATCTGGAGCGCTACGCCGATCCGGGCCCCGATGTTCCGACCATGGAGGCGTTCTTCGGCCCGCTGGGTTTTCGATCGACACTCGCGGGCGCGGTGAGTTCGGCGGCGGCCGGACGGCGCACGCCCGGGGCCGCGGGGCGGGGGGTCGCGCTGCCGCGGATGGAGACGCCGCCCGATATCGATCCTGCTGCCACCCGCGTCTGGGGACGGGCCGAGCGGGCTGAGCTCGCGGCGTACATCGAGGCGCTGCGCCATAGCGGGGGCGCGTCGCTATGGGTGGTGCTCAGTCACACTGAACCCATGCGAGCCGAGATCGTCGGCGTGGGTCTGGGTCGCGAGTCGCTCGACCCCTCGGCGGTTTACCTGCCGGTCGGTCACCGCAGTTTGACCGATCTGCCGCAATCTCAGCTGGCGTGGGACGACGTCGCGGAGGCGCTCACGCGATTGCTGTCCGACGACACCGTGGCCATTGACTGTCACGACTGCAAACGCGTGGCCGTGGCGCTGGGTCGCCACGGCGTTCCCGGCTTGCGGGCCCGGATCGATCCCATGCTCGCTTCGTACGCGCTGGATCCGGCGAGAACGAGTCACACCATCGAAGCGCTCGCGACCGACGTGCTTGATCACCGCTGTATCGCAGTGGAATCGGTGGTGGGCAAGGGTCGCAAACAGGTGCCGTTCGACCAAGCGTCTGTCGACGTGGCCGCACCCTACGTCGGGGAACGCGTCTTGGTGACCGGGCCGCTTTGCCGCACGCTCGACGCCGGGGTGACGGCGGGAGGCGAGACGATGCAGCGCTTGTTCCACGCGGTCGAAATGAAGCTCGCGGTCGTGCTGGGACAGATGGAGGTGGCCGGCGTGGCCCTCGACCCGGGTGTGCTGGCGAAACAAAGCGAGGAGCTTGGGACCAAGCTCGCCGAGCTTGAGGCCCGGATCTGCCAAGAGGCAGGTTATGAACTCAACCCGGAGTCGCCACAGCAGCTGCAACGTCTGTTGTTTGAAGAGCGGGGACTCCCCGCCAAAAAGAAGACCAAGACGGGGTACAGCACGGATGCGTCGGTGCTCGAAGAGCTCGCGTTGCTCGATCCGATTGTGGGACCCATTCTCGATCACCGTAGTCTCAGCAAGCTCAAGGGCACGTACCTCGACGCGCTGCCGGCCGCCATCCATCCGGTCACCGGTCGCTTGCACTGCCAGTTTCGGCAAGCCGTGGCGCAGACTGGACGGCTGTCGAGCAGCGATCCCAACCTCCAGAACATACCCATCCGTAGTGAGTTGGGTCGTCGGGTGCGCAATGCCTTCGTCGCGCCGGCCGGCCAGGTTCTCGTGGCGTTCGACTACTCGCAGATCGAGCTTCGCGTGTTGGCACATCTGTCCGGTGACCGCAGTTTGTGCGCAGCGTTTCGTGACGGAGCTGACGTCCACCGTCGAACCGCCGCGGAGGTGTTCGATGTCGACGAAGCCGCGGTCACCGACGAGCAGCGCCGAGTCGCCAAAGCCGTCAACTTCGGGGTCATCTACGGGCAGGGCGCCTTCGGCCTCGCCCGCGCGTTGGGCATTCCGCAAGGGAAAGCCGGGCGCTACATCAAAAGCTACTTCGCGAAGATTCCCGGTGTGGACGCCTACATGCAGTCGTTGATCGACAAGGCCCGCCGCAGCGGCGTGGCCGAGACGATTTTGGGTCGCAAGAGGCGGATTCCCGAGCTCGCCGCGCGTGGGGCCGCGCGCAGCTACGGCGAACGGATCGCCCGCAATACGCCGATTCAGGGCAGTGCCGCGGACATTCTCAAGCTGGCGATGATCGCGGTCGGCGAGGCACTCGCCGACGTGAGCTGGGCCAAGATGGTGCTGACCGTGCACGACGAGCTGATCTTCGAGTGCGACGCGGACCGCGTGGCGGACCTCGATCGGCTCGTTCGACCCGCGATGGAAGGCGCGTTTGCCCTCGATGTCCCGCTGGCCGTGGACGTGGGGTCTGGCAGCAGCTGGGGGGCCGCGAAAGCGTAACCTCGCCTACTTCCAACCAGGACCGCGACATGGATGTCGGGGTCAATGCCCCGAACCCG
>QKPP01000313.1 GCA_006508105.1 Myxococcales bacterium FL481
ATCATCATCATCATCATCATCATCATCATCATCATCATCATCATCATCATCATCCGCTGCGCCGCTCGTTTCGTCGTTCTCGACCGGGACATCGGGCGACTTGTCGTTGCACGCGGCCAGGCATGCGATCACAGCGAGCTGGACCCAGCCCGCGGTGCAGCGAGCGGTCGGCGTGGAGAGCGTCGAGGAAGCGGTGCGGATCAGCATTGTCGACTTGTCCTTCGGTTCGTGCGATCGGGCTCGCTCCCGTCCAAACGGACTGGCCGCAAGCTAACGCACCGTACCACCGACGCGGTCTCCCGCGGGCCGAGTTGATGAACGGGCCACTCGAGCGGGCCGCCGTGGACATCCGGGCCCGCGCCCCGCCGACGTCGTCGACTGCGTAACGTGAGAGGAACCGGCATACGTCGCGATCGGCACGCAGGTTGTGCGGACGACGAGACCAGACGGTTTGGAGAGCTACGAATCGATCGTCGAGCGTTGGCGTCGGCGCGCTGGGCTCGTGCGGTTTGGTGGGGCAGGAACTCGCTCGCCGCGAGCTGTTGCATCAGCGCGTCGTGTCGGCGACGCTGTCGAGCTGCGCCGAGAGCGAGTCACGAGGGCGACCGCGTGACGATCGCCCTCGTCAATGGTGACTCGAGCGCGTCGTGTGAGCCGTGGGTCGGCGCGCTACGACGAACGACGAGCCCGTCGTCGTCGAGCCGGCGGCACGATCCCCGCGCCAAACGCGACGAGCAACAATAGCGGCAGCGTCGAGCGGTGGTTGGCGGCGACGTTGCAGCCTAGGGGCGAGTCCTCGCCGTCCTCGCCGTCTTCCCCGTCGCAGATGTAGGCGATCGACTGGACTTCGTCGTCGTCGAGCTGACCGTTGCGGTTCTCGTCGACGCCGGATTCGAGCTTCGTACCGCCTGCTGTGCAGTTGGCGCCAGCGAGTTCGTCCGTGAGTCGAACGGCCGCGTTCTTCCCGTCCTCGGCCGGGTCGTCGTCACATACGTAGGTCACCTCGGCGATTTCCCACGGCGAGACCGAGCCGTCGAGTGAGTGATCGATCGCCGTCGTGATCTTGATGCCACCGTTTGGGCAGTTGTCGCCCGGTGGTTCCACCTCGTTCGCGACGATCGCTTGCGGCGCGCAGCCGTCCTCGTCTTCGCCGTCACTGCAATCGATGAACTCGTCGCAGCGATACTCGGGTATGATCCCCACACCGTCGTTGCACACGAAAACGGTATCTTGGTAGTCACAGTGTGCACCCTCGTCCTCTGCCTCAGGACAATCGGGCCAAGCGTCGCATTCCCACGTGGCGGGAAGCAGCGTGCCGTCATTGCAGGTCGGCAGCTCCCAGGGGCACGTGGACTCGTCTTCTCCGCCCTCACAGTCGGGGTAGTAATCACATTCAGCTCCGGGGGGGATCGTTTGACCGTCGTTACATTCGAATGGAGTGAGCCCGCAGCCGGCCTCGTCTGCGCCGTTGGTGCAGTCCGACCAAAAGTCGCACTGGGCCCACGCGCCCACGGCCTGTCCATCACCGCAGGAGAAGAGCTTGCAGTCGGTCTCATCCTCGCCGTCGGGGCAATCGGTCGTTCCGTCGCAAACGTTGACACCCGCGACTTCGGTCCCGTCCGAGCAGGTCACTGGATCCAAGCAGTTTTGCTCGTCTTGTCCGTCGAAGCACTGGGCGAAGCCATCGCAGACGAAGATGTCCGGGAGCTGCAGCCCACCGTCGCAGACGAATGGCTCGGGGCAGTCGACTTCGTCTTCACCGTCGGGGCAGTCTGGAAACGAGTTGCACTGCCAAAACCACGGGATTTCGGTGCCGTCGTCGCACTCGAACACCTCGGGCGGGGGTGGTGGGGGGAGTACGAGCGAGGGGCAGGTGTCGGGGGCCGCGACGCAGCCCGAGACCCAACCGTCGGGTCCGGTGTAGCGGCTCACTCGAGTGTAGAACCCGTAGCGCTCGGGCAGCGCACACCCGAAGCCCCAGCTGACGACGCCGGCCAGCACCGGCGAGCCGTCGGTGTCATCGTGCACGACGAGCGGACCACCGCTGTCCCCGTAGCAAGCATCGCGCGAGCCGTCGTCTGTGCCGGCACATAGCATGTTGTCGGTGTACAGCTCGCCCGAGGGGACCCACTGCTCGGTCACAGCGAGACAGGTGTCGTCCGCGACGATCGAGAGTTTGGCTTTTTGCAGGATCGGTGGCGTCCCGTACCCCAAGATGGTGTCGACGCCGAACCCGATGACGGTGGCCGCCCGGCCTGCGGCGACGAGTTGGTCGGCGGAGCTCGGCAGCACGAGCTGTTGGATCGGCGCCGATACAGCGGGTTCGCTCAATCGAATGAGTGCGACATCGTTGTCGACGTCGCCGTTGTAGTCGGGGTGGACGTAGATGTCCCCGGCGGGGATACGGTCGACGATGTCGTCGAGAACATGCGGTGCGACGGCGACGTCGATATCGGGTGGCGCGGCTCCGTAGACGCAGTGCGCCGCGGTGAGCACCCACTCGTCGCCGATGAGCGTGCCGCCGCAGAAGGCGGCGTGGTTGGGGTTGATTTCGTCCGCGAACATCAACGAGGTCATCCACGGAAACTCGCCGGGGTTCGCGTCTTCTCCACCGATTACGCGCTGGGCGTCTTCGTGACCGAGCATGGCTCGCAGGCTGGCGCGTTGTCGTTCGAACGCGGCGCGGTCGAGGTGGGGCAGGGGGAGCCACGCGGCACCTCCGGGTCGATTCACCGTCTTCGCCAGCGGTGACTGGGGCAGCGCCGCGTCGGCCGATGCCGCGTGCGCCCGGCTCTCGAGCCCGAACAGCAGTGAGCAGGACAAGGTGGAGAACAGTACGATTCGCTTGTGGACGGACATGCCGGTACATGTCCTCTCGCGGAGGGTTCGAGCGGGTGAATCTTGCGCGGGCGGTGGGAATCTCCGTCCACGTCGCACAATCGTTCCTCACTCCTGGGGACGAGCCAACTAGCCACCGCAGATTCGCAGTAGGAACGCTAGTTCGGAACACCAGCGTTGCGAGCCGATTCGCGCTCGCACTCGTCACCCAAGCTGTCGTCGCGGATGGCTGAGCGCGCCGTCCGGCTCGGTTCGACGGCGACTACGCCGCCTGTTTGCTCATTGTGACCAATGCCTCGACCGCAGCCCGAGCTTCGACCGCCTGGTCCCGATAGTCGTCGCGTTCGGCTTCGAGTGCAGCCACGGTCTTCTCGAGGCGCTTGATGTCCTGGCGAGCTCGCCACAGGTGGCGTTGGTGCTGACTTGACTCGAACTCGCTGAGGTCATCGTGCGCATGGGGGGCGGGTGCGCTGGAGAGGGCGGGGCTGAACCAGCCCAGCCAACTCAGGCGCGTGGGTAAGCGCGTGGTCCCCACCAGTTGCCGCGGACCCGCGACCACCTGTCCCAGTGCGAAACCGCCTCCGACCAGGGCCAGCGCGCCAACTGTCGCCACGAGTTCGATACTGACGAGTGCAAACATCGAGGGCAGGCTCCTTGCATTGGGTTATCCCCGGCTTCGCGAGCAGCAACGTCGCCGGGCCGAATCTGGACGGGCGTCGCAGTTTCGCGCGGGCCGGGCAGCGGCCGCGGTTGGTGAGCCTACGAAGATGACAACTGGTCGGGCGCACCGCGTGAGGGAGGCGGTGTAGGGCTTGCGTGACCCCCCTCACACTTGTGACCTACTGCAGGACCGGCAAACTCACGTGTTCCGCCGCGGTGCGAAACGAATCGATCTCGTCGAAGTTGAGGTAGCGGTACAGCTCGGGCGCCATGGCATCGAGCTGGGTCGCATAGCCCAGGTACTCTTCGACGGAGGGCAGGCGACCGAGCAACGCGGACACCGCGGCCAGTTCCGCCGAGGCCAGAAACACGTTCGCGCCCTTTCCGAGCCGGTTCGGGAAGTTTCTTGTCGACGTCGACACCACCGTCGAGTTCGGCGCGACACGAGCTTGGTTGCCCATGCAAAGCGAGCAGCCGGGCATTTCGGTCCGCGCCCCGGCTTGGGCGAAGAGGTTGTAGTAGCCCTCCTCCATGAGTTGGTGCTGGTCCATCTTCGTCGGCGGGACGACCCATAGGCGGGTCGGAACGGGCTCCCCGAGCTTGGCCAAGAGGCGTGCGGCGGCACGAAAGTGGCCGATATTGGTCATGCACGACCCGATGAACACCTCGTCGATTTTCGTTTGGGCGACTTCGGACAGCGGCTTGACGTCGTCGGGGTCGTTGGGGCATGCGAGCAGCGGTTCGCGGATGGTGGCGAGATCGATTTCAAACACCTTGGCGTACTCCGCATCGGCGTCTGGCTCGAGTTGTTCCGGGTTCGCCAGCCAAGCTTCCATCGCGTCGGCTCGCCGCGCCAGCGTGCGAGCATCGCCATAGCCCTCCGAGATCATCCAGCGCAGCATCACTACGTTCGATCGCAGATACTCGGCGATCGGTGCTTGGCCGAGGCGAATCGTGCACCCCCCGGCCGATCGCTCGGCCGTGGCGTCGGACAGTTCGAAGGCCTGTTCGACCTTGAGGTCGGGTAGCCCTTCGATCTCGATGATCCGGCCCGAGAAGACGTTCTTTTTGCCCTTCTTGGCCACGGTGAGGTCGCCGGACTGTAGCGCCGCGTAGGGAATGGCGTTGACGAGGTCTCGCAGCGTAATGCCGGGTTGCATCTCACCGTGAAAACGGACCAGCACCGACTCAGGCATGTCGAGTGGCATCACCCCCAACGCCGCTGCGAAGGCGACCAGTCCCGAGCCGGCCGGGAACGAGATGCCCAACGGGAAGCGGGTGTGGGAGTCGCCCCCGGTGCCGACCTGGTCGGGGAGAAGCATGCGATTGAGCCACGAGTGGATGATGCCGTCTCCTGGCCGCAGCGAGACGCCACCGCGGTTGCGAATGAAGTCAGGCAAGGTGTGTTGGGTCTCGATATCGACGGGCTTGGGGTACGCCGCAGTGTGGCAAAACGACTGCATGACGAGATCCGCGGAAAACCCCAAGCACGCCAATTCCTTGAGTTCGTCGCGGGTCATCGGCCCGGTGGTGTCCTGCGAACCCACCGTGGACATGCGGGGTTCGCAGTACGCTCCGGGACGAACGCCTGGCACCCCGCAGGCACGTCCGACGATCTTTTGGGCGAGCGTGAAGCCACGGCCAGAGTCGGTCGGTACGCTCGGCCGGCGGAACGCCTCGGAGGGGGGCAGGCCCTGGGCCTCTCTCGCGCGCGCCGTGAGGCTGCGCCCGATGATCAACGGGATGCGGCCGCCGGCCCGTACCTCATCGAGCAATACGTCGGTCTTGAGCTCGAACGTGCTCAACACATCGCCGGCCTCGTTGCGAATTTCCCCGGCGTAGGGGTGCACCGTGATCACATCCCCCATGTGGAGCGCGGTGACATCGACTTCGATCGGCAACGCGCCCGAGTCCTCCATTGTGTTGAAGAAGATGGGAGCGATTTTTCCGCCGAGCACCACGCCCCCGGATCGTTTGTTCGGCACGTGGGGAATGTCGTCACCGAGGTGCCATTGCACCGAGTTCGTGGCCGACTTGCGCGAGGAACCGGTCCCGACCACGTCCCCGACGTAGGCGATCGGATGGCCCTTTTGCTTGAGCTCCGCGATCTGGGCCACGGCGTCGGTGATGCCGTCTCGTGGGTTTTTGAGCATGGCGAGAGCATGCAGCGGGATGTCAGGGCGCGACCAGGCGTCTTGCGCCGGGGACAGATCGTCGGTGTTGGTCTCGCCGGTGACCTTGAATACGGTCAGTTTGATCTGGTCCGGCAACGGGTCGCGTGCCGTGAACCACTCGGCATTCGCCCACGAGTCGAGGACTCGCTGCGCGTCGGCGTTGCCGGCGTCGGCTTTTTCCTTGACGTCGTGGAATGCGTCGAACACCAGTAAGGTTTGCGACAGTTGGCTCGCCGCTTCGGCGCCGAGCTCCGTGTCGCCGAGCAGATCGACGAGCGTGGCCACGTTGTAGCCGCCGAGCATCGTGCCCAGGATCGACACCGCGTCGAGCTTGCTCACCAAAGGTGACGCGGTCTCGCCTTTGGCGACGGCGCTGAGGAACGCGGCCTTGACGTAGGCGGCTTGATCCACCCCGGCCGGCACTCGTTCGCGCAGCAGCTCGAGCAGAAACTCGCCCTCACCATCGGGAGGTGACTTGAGGAGCTCGACGAGCTGGGCGGTTTGCTCGGCGGAGAGGGGGAGGGGAACGACGCCCGCTGCGGCGCGTTCCTCGACGTGTTGGCGGTACTCTGCAAGCATGCTGGCTCCTGGCTCGGCGCTCGGCGGTCAACGGCGCAAGCGACCGGCGACTCGAAGGTAGCGTCGATCGGTGCATGCGGAAACTAGATGTTTTGCATCGGCAACATGCTATTTTCGCATGGTGGAACTTCAACGCCTTCGCTCGTTTTTGGTCGTGGCCGAGCTCGGGGCGATCAGCGAGGCGGCCACGCACCTGAGAGTGTCCCAGCCGGCGTTGTCGCGCAGGATGCAGCTTCTCGAAGAGGAGCTGGGTGCTCCGTTGCTGGTGCGAAGTCGCAAGGGCGCCACGTTGTCTGCGATGGGGCGGATGGTGGCCGCCGAGGGGCGCGAGTTGGTGGGCCGATACGACGCCCTCAAAGCGCGGATTCGTGCCCATCGGCGGCTCGAGGATGGCGTGGTGAGAATCGGTGGTGGGGCGACGGCGGTGTCGCAAGTGTTGCCCGGTGCCATCGCGGAATTCTCGAGGCGGTATCCGAAGGTGGTGTTTCACCTCAAAGAGGCGGGCAGTGCCGATGTGGAGGCGGCGGTACTCAGTGACGCGATCGATTTGGGGATCGTCACGCTGCCCACTCGTTCGGCCGATGTTGCCGTCGAACCGCTGCAACGGGATCGAATCGTGCTCATCGCGGCCGTCGACCATCCTCTGGTCCAACGGCGTGTGGTCACGGCCCAGCATCTTCGTGGTCAGGGGATCGTCGGATTCGAGGCCAACAGCGCGATTCGAGGGCTCGTCGATCGAGCGTTGCAGCAAGCTGACATCGACGTGCATGTTGTGATGGAACTGCGCTCGATCGGGGCAATCGTCGAAATGGTCAGCGCAACCAAGCACTTGGCGTTTGTCAGCGAGTTGGGGTTGCCGACCACCGGCGACATCCGTCCGCTAGCGGTTCGCGGCCTGAGAATCGAGCGCGAGCTGGCCGTGATCAGCCGGCGGGACCGGGCGCTGACGCCGGCAGCGTCGGCGTTCGCAGGCGTGCTTCGTAAGCGCGGGGTGGCCTCGACCCGCTAGCTTAGCCAGCCCATGCGCGGTCGACCAGCCATAGCACCGACTCGAGCTCTTCGAGCGTACCGATCTCCGGGCCTCGGTGGGGCCGAACCTCTCGCGCGAAGCGGCGTAGCTCCGCCACGTTCGGGCAACCCGACGCTCCCCCGAGGCGCGTGCAAGCGTACGATGCCCACAGTCGGCCGCGTTGCATGGCAGATGCCAGATCTGACGGTCGAAAGTCTCGGCCCCGCACCCCGGTCGCCACCAT
>QKPP01000134.1 GCA_006508105.1 Myxococcales bacterium FL481
GCCTCGTCCACCATTCCGTCGTCCTGGAATTCGCGGTGCCTAGCTACCGCACATCTAAGGCGAAACCCGACAAGCAGAGCTGAACAGATGTCAGGTGCACGATCCACCCCCTACAACGACAACTACCCAAGACCACGATCGTGGTGGCCAGGTCTCAACAAGTCCTCGGCCGGCGAAAGTAATTGTCGCCAAACGGCATTTCTAATTGACGCCGATCACTGGCAAGCGGAGGCGACCGAGAGACGCGGGCATTCGCATTGGCCGCCGGCAGTTCTCGCCCACCTCACGCAGGGGCTCGGTGCCCACGACTCAGATTCGCTCAACATCACGGACGACCCCCCGCCGAGGGCATACCGGCTCGAACACCGACTCGGCCGAGCATCGTCACTCCCGGGGCCGCACGACGGCGACCGGCCCGCGACCCACGCGAGGCAGCTCGTCGGGCACGGTGGGATGCCCGACCGATCGGCCGCGGTTCGACGCGGGATTCGACGTGGACGCTTCACTGAACACTCGGGTGATCTAGGGGGTGGTGGAAGCGGCATCGATGCGTCGGGGCGCCGCCTGACCACGTCGACCTCCTTCCGAGGCACCACCAGCTTCACTCGGGAGACGCCTGATCGCCACGTGCACGCACGGGCGTGGGGTCGCGGATCTCGAACGTATAGCCGACCCGCGCGGTTTGGCCGTCGGCGGGCGCCACGAAGCGCCACTTGGTAATTGCGGTGGCGAGGCACCGGCCGACGCTTGCCTCCATGTCTGACGTGAGCACTACTGGTTGCGAGGTGGCTCCGCTCGCGTTGACGAGAAACGAGATGCGCACACTCCCGGTGGGCGCTTTGCCCTTTGCCGACGCGTCCGCCTGGCAGGTCCGGACATCCGCCCAGTGCGTGCGTACGATCCTCAGAACGATCGCTTTGTCCAGATGGCCGTCGATCTCGATGCTGGGCTGGGCGAGGATCTTGGCGGGTCGCCACCTCTCGAGCCGACCTTCCCGCGCCGCGGCGAGTTCACGCGCGGAGCTCGTAGGTTCTCCCGCGGATTCAGCTGAGCCCGACAGCAGCGGAGGCACCGTGAGCTGCGGCGTTTCTTGCGGTGAGACAGTTTTCGACCGGGTTGGGCCGGCGGGGACGTCCAAGCTGGCCGCCGTTGACCCGCTGCGGCTCCGACCGGCGGCGGGTGGCAACTCGGACTCGCGCGCACTACAGCCGATCGCGGCCGACGACCCGGCAAGCGAGATGGCCGCGACACCCGCGAGTCGTAGGGTGGTTCCACCGCGTGCGAGCAGCATGGCTAAAACGGAGGCGGGTCGAGTTTGTCCGCCACACCGTGGGGTGGCGCGGTGACCAGGTCCTTGAAAGTCAGCGCTTTCGAACCAGCTTTCCGATCCAGGGCAGACTTGAGGACGAAGTGCTTGAGCCCGAAGCTGTCTTCGTAGGCCTGTTGGAGGTCAAACGCGTCGGGCTGAAACTGCGAGGGATCGAGGTAGGCGTCGAGTACCAATGTTTCGATGGGGAGAATTCCGCCCGGTCCGAGTTTGGAGACCTCGTCGGCCAGCGCGATGAACGAACGTTCCTCGCCGGCGTGGGGACCCGAAAGCGGCGTAAATCGAACCGTTCTCTCGACTTCCAGGTTCACGAGTAGAAACGCGTGATCGCCATCACCCTCGAACACGCGGTAGGCCGACTTGATGGCAGTGAGGCCATGGGTATCGCGGAGTTCTTGCAGTGCGACGAAGCCGACCTGGCTGTGTTCTCCGCAGTGACCGAGCCCGTGACTGAGCGCGGCGAGGGTTTGGGCGTGAAACACACCCAAGCCGCCTACGGCAGCTTCGCGACTCGGTGTATTGGCTAGATCGAGTGCACCCACGAGGTTTCGCTGCTCTGAATAAAACATCCCGCGTTGCAGGAACACGGGGTGTGCGAGCTTGCGCGACTTGTCCTTCTTGCCCGAATACATGGCACCAAACAGCAGGTGTAGTGCGAATTGGATGCCTTCCTTTTTGGTCTCCGTTGGCACGGTCCAGCTGTTGGCGACGACCATCAGATCGTCGATGCTGCGCTGGGCGCCCACCACAATCTCACGGGCGGTGCTCCCCGCTTTCTTCCCCCCGGCTTCGATCACGCGGAGCAGCTCGCGGCCGCGCGAGAGCACCGTGTGCGCGGCGAGGAACGTGATCACGTTGCGCCGCAGCGTGCTGATCACGGCGGCTGAGGCGGGGTTCTTCATGAGCGAAGGCCTGCCTTGCAACGCCAGGCTCGACCAGTCTGACGCGGCCAGCTGTCGGCGAAGGGTCTCCGCTTCGTTCGCTGGGAGCTTCGCTAGGTCGAGCTCAAGGTGGAGGGTTGGGACTGATGGCTCGTGCTTGCCTTTGGGCATCAACTCCAATGAGGTGAGCGTGAGCGGAACGTGGGTCCATAGGCCCACCCGCTTTGGCAGCTTGGCCAGGGTGACCTTCTTTCTCTTCTCGTCGACCGCGTTCGCCATCGCCGCGGTCAGCCGAGTCGCGTCAGCGCGCGACGGATGGGCCAGATTCGAGGCCGTAGCGCCGGTGTCGGTCATCACGTCGAGCGCAACGTCAAAAAAGGTACGAAACTCGACCTCGATCACGCTCGCAACGGTTTGCAGGGAGGCGGCCGATGCGTCGATCGCGTCGGCCAGACGATTGAGTTCGCTGGCCGCGATCAAGTCGCCCAAAAAACCGTGTTGGTCGGTGCCTTCGCCTAGACGATCCGCACTCGCCCCGGAGTAGCCGAGAAAGAACACCGTCTGTCTCGGGAACAGAAAGCGGAGGGATACCGATACATCGGGGTTGATGATGCGGTAGCGAACACCCGCATCCTTGCGGAAAGTGGACCAGACCGACCCCGGCTCCGCTTGGTCCAGGACATCGATGACGATCAGCGGCCGCAGATCAGGTTGTCCCGCGTTGAGTCGAGGCCCGGTCATACACCTCCCTCGTCGCGAGAAGGCGGGTGCTCGCCGGTCCCTCCGATCTGTCCACGCAAGAGTTTGAGGTAAAAGGCTTTCGTCGAGCGATCCGTGTTCTCGTGCTCACGTTCGAGTTCGGGGCCGTCCGCGTCTACGAGCTCGCGTTCGCGTTCCTCGTAGCTGGGTTCGCCGGGGGATTCCGGCTCGAGCTCGGGTCGTGCGATGGCGGCGAAATCGTCGTACATGACCATGATCTCCGAGCGGTAGGCTCGCTCGGCGCTGGCCAGATCGTCCACCCCAGAATCGGGCGTGAGGGTCAGCGCCTCGACCCGCCGCGCAGACTCGGATCCAGCGGCGGCGGGGACCTCCTCACCACACGCGAGCACCTTACCTGACGGCACGTAGCGGAGCGACTCGCGAAGGGTACGGAGAACACCCTCGCCTCCGACCCAACGGGCGAGAGTGTCTTCGTACACGCGGAAGTAGCCCGCTCGCGTGGCGGGCCCCACCTTGCCGTCGACCGCGAGTGGGGGCTCGAAACGTCGATTGTGAAGTGCCTGAAAACTCCCGACGGCATACTTGCGGTCCGCCCCACTGGGGTGCGCGCTGGGAGGCGCGCAACGCCAATGCATCGACTGGGCGGCGAAGCTGAGAAAACAGGGGTCGTCGTCTTCGACAGATGTCGCGTTCAGGACGTCGACAAACGCTTGCTCGTTGCCCTCCAGTAGAGCGACTACGCCCTCGGCCCGCTGTTTGGACAGCGCCAGGTTGTCGTAGTTGGAGCCGAGCGGATCCGCGTGCCCGGCAACGCACAGTTGCCGCTCGGCATCCGCGTGCAGCCACCACAAAACGGCGCGCAGGAACGGGACGGTAGTCGTGCGACGGGGGTGTTTCTCGGGGAGAACGTCCGAGTCGGGCGGAGCAACGCCATGGTCTACTGGCTCGCCAAATACGAACCGAAACGCCCGGTTCCGGGCGGCCGCGTAGCTTGCCGGAGCGGTCGGCAGCGGGAAAGCGCTGCCCACGTGGAAACATCCGTCGAGGCGCAGCCCGTGGACTCGCGGCGCGAGCACCAAGACGTTGCGGTGGTTGGGCGCGATGTGGAAAGCCGGGGTCACCCCGCTCAAGGGTACGCCGCTTCCAGTCGGGAGTTTAGTTGCCTGCAACACCAACGAAATTCCGGAGTTTGTGTTGCGAACGCCACGCCGCGAGCGAGAGCTGCTCCGGCCCGATCACACCCCTCATGCGGGGTGTCGTTGTGACTTGAGCGTAGGCCCCGAAGAATTTGAGGGGGAGGTCCCGGCCTCCGGTGGCCAGGTCCGGCATCTTCTCGAAGCCAACGAAAACGGTGGAACGCTCAACGTCTGGTCCCACGAAGACGCTCGTAAGCCGGTGCGCTTCGACCTAAAAATCGGCCATCTCGAAGACGTGAACGAACCAGCAGGCGGGCAATCCCGCCTGGCCAATCTCGCGCACTCCACTGGCCGCTGGACGGTGACACTGACCAGCACAAAGTTTCGGATCGCCTTCACCGCGTTTGCGGCGGAACCCGATCTTGAGGGTGCAGACGACGCACGTGTGCGCAAACGGCTGGTTCAAGTCTACGGGCGTTGAACTCGATCTCATCTTTAGCGAGCCCAACGGGCTCGCCAGTTCGGCGGACACGCGGGCCACCACCGGAAATCACGCCGAGCGGCGGACGGGGAGTCGACGGCGTGCCTTGCCCTTGAGCGCCTTTGCGATGGCCGCGACGTGCTCCGGGGTGTTGCGGCCGCATCCGCCGGAGAAGTTGCCCCACACGGGGGTCCCGCCCACCCCAGCCACCTCGTCAGGTCCACTGAGAACACCCGCGCCAGCCAACGGGGAGCCCCACGTACTCCCCCACTGCACATAACCCACGTTCCACCCGCTACGGGCGAGCAAGCGGCTCGACAGTGCGCCCCTCCCCAACCGCCAGACACACGACCGAGGAGCTGCCGTCCGAGCTACTCGCGTGTTCGTTGATCCTACTCAAGTGCCGGTTCGTCGGCGACGGTTGGCCCAGCTCGTTTCCAGTCGCCGCCATCGACATCAGGGAAACACACGCGGCCCGGTCCTCGCGGAATGCCGTTCACCCGGGCCGATCCGCCTTCGTCGAGCGTGCCGTGGATCTCTTCACCCTCGCTCGTGACGACCACGTAGCGCGCGCCTGAGACTGGCGCGCCGTCGCTTCCCACGAGTCGCACTTCAAGCCAAGCGTCGTTCATGCCACCGGCCGATGTGGGGTCATCTCGGGTGACGCCGCGTCCGGGCGAGTCGGCCGTCGTGGAACGAGGTGGACTCGCCTCGTGGATGAGCCCCACGTAGCTCGGTCGCTGCCGCCGTTGCGCGACAAAACGTTCTGCGTTGAGCTCTGCGAGCACCGCGTCGCGGACCTCCGCGGGCGAGAGGTCGCGGACTCGGCCCGGTAGACGCTCGGATAGAAGCTGCCTCAGCTGGCGCTCGTTTTCTGCCCCGCTGAAGTAGCGTTCGAACTCGAGCCGTGCGCGTTGAGGGAGCGGGCCGAGGCGAGGCTCAGCGAACTGCGGGGGCACGAGGGCTCCATCGTCGAGACGGCGCGGGGGGATCCCCAGCCGGAGCGTATCGCTACCGTCTCGCAACGTGACGTCAACGTAGCCTACGGAGTTCGGGGATCGTCTCTTCGTGCTCGTCATGCAGGAGCGTGTTTCGTCAGAAGCATCAACGATGCGGCGCGGCGGATCGGAGGCGACGTCGGCAAAAATCGTGAGCGATTTCGCGCCAGCGCCCGGCTCGCTACGATCGAGGACAACTGTAGCCGTGGGATGGCCTGCGATCTACCGCTTTGGACCTCCCCGAAGCGCGTGCGGGTAGGTCATATCTTCACGCCACGTCACCTGCCGCTAGACTCGTGGCGCAGCGGACCCGACAAGAGGCCGGGGGCCGCGAGCATTGGGCGGGGGCCCTGCATCTTCGGACGGGCGATCGCCCCGGCGAAAACCAGATACAATCGCGTCATGTGGTCCTCTATGGTGAGTGAACCCACCCGGCCCCGTTTCCCAGCGGTGGGCGCGACGATAGCGGCTATCCGAGGACCCAAGTTCAGCGGAAAGCCGTCCTGATGGGTCGACGCCACCGGGTACTCGCGGGCGACACGCTGGCATCGATCGCGCGAGAGTATGGTTTTCGGGACTGGGCCCGCATCTGGGCTCATCCGGACAACGCGGACCTCCGCGCGAAGCGAAGATCCCCTGATCTGCTCACGCCAGGAGACGAGGTGTTCGTCCCGTTTCGAGAGCCGACCTGGAGGACGTACACGCCGAACGCAGTCCACACGTTCGTCCTGGCGGAACAGCGCCGGACCCTCCACCTCGTGTTGTTGCGACCCGATGGCTCGCCTCACGCGGGTTGTCGATATGTGTTGCAGGTTGGTCAGGAGCAGTTTGAAGCCCACGTCCCAACCTCGGGGAACATCGTTCACGAACTAGCAACTGACAATGACGCGGGCACGCTCGAGATCTGGCTGCATCCGGGCACCGAACGGCCCGCGACGTTCGAGCTCAAGATCGGACACCTCGTGGGTGTCGAGGAACCGCTGGGTCGCCAGGCCAGACTTGCCAACCTCGGCTTTTATCGAGGACCGCTGGATGGAGTCGAAGACACCGAGGATTCACGCACAGCCGCGCGAGCGTTTGCGCGACGGCACGACGTCGAGCCAACCGATCACACCGCGCTGTGGGTGCGCCTCGAGGAGGTCCACGGATGCTGAGAATGTCAAGCAATCCCGGTGGTTGGTCGTGCAACATCTCGTTCGCCTGCTGCCTGCTTGCGTGCCCTTCGGGGGACGAGTCAGCTTCGCAGTCGCACACCGAGCCAAAACTCCTGCCCGCCCTGGACGCGCAGGCGCAGGCCAATCGGGCCCGCAAGTCCACGCCGACCGCGGCCACCGAGCGACCGCTCCGCCGTGGACACGGCGCGGGCGTTTCGTGGGCCGAGACCCAACGCGACGCCGAGTTGAGCGGCCTGGGACCAGCGGAGCCACGACCACCCCCGGGCAAGATCAACCGCGGCGACCTCACAGTCGGCGGCGCACTCGAACCGAGGACGGTTCATCGGGTCTTGCTAGCCCACCAAAATGAACTTCGTGCCTGCAGTGCCGACGCTGAAGTCTTCGGAGACCGGGCCAAAGACATCACAATCGACTTCACCATTGTCGGGAATGGGCGTGTGAGCTCGACCCGCGTGACGGCCGCCGCGACCGAAACGGACGCGACAACCGACTGTGTCGTCAACGCAATGAAGGACTGGGTCTTCCCGTCGGTCTCGGACGGCGGAGAGACCAATGTCTCCTATCGCCTCCGACGACCGCCCTCATAACAGCGCCCATGATTCGCTCATTTTGTATAGCGCCCAACCACCTCAACACGCCGACAACAAGCATTTTCGCTGGAACCCGACGCTGTTTACGAGCCAAGTGTCGCCGGCGAGTCGCACCCGCTCACGGTTCATTGGTCGGCTCCACTGGCGGACCTCTGGATACAA
>QKPP01000091.1 GCA_006508105.1 Myxococcales bacterium FL481
TCATCATCGTCGTCGTCGTCATCGTCATCATCATCATCATCATCATCATCATCATCATCATCGTCGTCGCCATCATCGTCGTCACCGCCATCATCGTCGTCGTCATCATCCCCAGAGTCGTCGTCATCACCCGTGTCACCATCACCCGTGTCGTCGTCACCCGTATCGTCGTCATCGTCATCTCCCGTGCCGTCGTCGTACGGAGGTCCGCAGGTCTCGCTCCAATCTGAGACCGGCGTCCCTTGGCAGCCGTTCCCCCAGGTGCCATGCGGCGAACCGTCGCCGGCATAGAACCCGCCGCATTCCGGTCCGGGGTTCCAGGTACCGTCGGGGTCGAAGCAGGGCGTGATGTCGATCCCACTGCTTTGCTCAACCCAGTCGACGGAGGGTGGCGAGTACGCGTACGAGTTGTACGCGCCCGGTTGGCCGCATGACTCGTACCCCGTGTCGATGGTGGAGGCCATCCCCAACGTGCGCCACGATCCGTCGTCGAGTTGCGTCAGCATCGGTCCACCAGAATCGCCAGGGCACCCCACGATCAAGCTGGGGCTGCTGCGGATCCGTCCAACGTTCCCGTTTGATGACACATCCTGCACTGTGTTCTCGCCCGCTCGCTTCGTGCCGTAACCACCGTTGGTGCTGCTGTCGCCGAAACCACACTGCACGATGGGCGTTCCAGATCCGATATTGTCGAGCTCGCAGCCGAACGCCACCGGCACGATCGGGATGTCCGTGACCGGTTCCTCAAGCAGACAATACGCCCAGTCGTTGCTCGGGTTGGTGTACGACGGGTTCGTCCGGCACTGAGTCGTCCGCACTCCACGGCCTTGGCCCGCACGGTGGGTGAAGTAAATCGTCCCTTTGCTGCTCGTCCCGCAGTGCGCCGCGTACAGCATCAGCTGCGGGTGCACGAGCAAACCGGTGCACCCGTTGATCAACATCACCGGTGCGTAGCCGCACTCGGGGATCACATCTCCATGGGCGATGCGCGCTCCGTCGGCTGCCGACGCGTCGGCGGGCAACGTCCAAGCGAGCGTGCAGATGGAGCTGGTGACGAAGAGACGACGGATGAGGTGGTTCGACATGTTGAGTTCTCCGAAGCCGCGCGGCAGCCCTGCGGCACACTTGAGAGCCTTTCATTTAGGCCCAAAAGTCTGCGGTCAACAAGCCGGAGATCATCGCACCGCCGGGATTTCTGCAGCGCGGTTGAAACTCCCCAGCTGTCGTTCATGCGAGCTCCACCCGATGCCCGTTGGCGCAATGCGTGTACGTCTCGCATGCTTGACGCACACGGAGCACGCGGCGGGGTCATCGGTCGGTTGGGCGCATCCTTGAGTCGAACGAGTTCGTGCCCGGCCCCAACCGCGCGAGGGAAGGCTCCAAACGGCCGGGGAGCAACGTCCTGAGCGGTCCTGGGCGCGACCGCAACCGGGAGGCCAAGTCTCGTACGCGGGCACCCGACGAGCAGAAAACGGCGGCGTTGCGACGAGCGGCGCCACCAGCGGTGGACTGCCCGCCAAGGGGTTGCAAGTTGCACCCAACCCTTAGGCATCGGCGCGCGATGTCACGACACCACGAACCGCGCGCGCGAGTCGCCGGGATTCGGATAAGCCAGCGTGCGGCCGGGCACTCTCAAATCGATCCGCTGCCATCCACCGCGCGACCAGATCCGCGGCCGGGCCCTCGGGACCTTCGACTGGCCTCCCGTCACATGCGCACCGGAGGAGTTTCCAAAATGACTCTCCGACCGCGGCCACATGTACGCCCATCACCGCCAGCCATGGCAGTCGTGGCGTTGTGGTCCAGGTAAATCGTTCGGCCCGCGCTATGCTCAACAAAGTCCCGCGATGACGTGCGTCTACCAAAGGCTCGGCCCGTGGCTGCTCGTCTCCGCACTGGTGGGGCCGGCTTGCGAGCAGCCGGCAGCGCCTCCAGCCGCGCCACCCGGGCCGGCTTGCCGCGCGCTGCTCGATGCCGCGACGCGAGCCAGCGCGTGCGACCCTCCGCTCGCGCTCGTCGACGAGCAAAACTTCAGCGATGAGCCGCGTTGCCGTCAAGCGATCGCGCGCCTGCTCGACCGTGAGCCGTTGGTGGCCGAGATCACCAGCTTGTACGGCCACGAACCCCGTGAGGCCACGGTCACCGAGGCCGACCTGACGGCGCTGCGAGACCTCGCGCTCCCGGCCTCGTTGTCGCTGCGGCCCGATCTTCCCGCCGGCCCGGGGGTTCCCATGACCTCGGCGAAACTCGCCGAGCGGGGGCTCACGCGGGCCCAATCCGGTGCGCTGGAGATCCATGCGCAAGCCGGACGCCACTTGCTACGCATCGCCCACGCCGGCGTCGAACAGTCGTACTGCGTCCGCTTGGCCCAATGTCAGCGACTCGAGCTCACCGTGCACGGCTCGCGTCTGGCAGCACATCCCCATATCGACGCGGGGACGTGTGAGCCCCTCACAACGACCCGGACCCAACCGCTCGCCAGGCGCACGCACAGCTTGACGCGTCGCTAGCCGCCAAACGGGACGACCGCGCGCCACCAAACGGCGACGGGGAACCGGCGGCTCGAGCCACCTCACGCGGGGGGACGCTGGTTGCTCCCCGTCCGGGCCGCGAGCGCGGCCGTTTTATATGCACGACCGAGCCACGACACCGTGGAGCCAGCGGCTACTCCGCCGCGGCCTCTTCGCCGGCCGGGGCCGCTTCTCCACCGTACAGTGGCCCTTCTTCGTCGAGCTGGAAGCTCCACAAGATCCGCTGCCAGTCGCTGAGAATGCCGCTGACGTCCGTGCCAAACGGGTACTCAGTATCGGCAATGAACACCACATCGTCGGCCGCGAAGGTAAACCGCAAGGTCTCGCTGGTGGGGTACCGCGAATCTGCGCCGCCGAAGTGCTGCAGCTTGGCTTCGATGCCGCGGCGATTCTCTTTGTCGACGTAGTTCTCGTGATAGGCGATCTCAGCCACCGTCACGCCAGCCCGTTCGAAGTCGGCGCGCATCGTCTCGACCGTGCGCTCGTTGATCGCTTGTTTCTTGTGGGCGACGTAGATGGTCATCGTGCGATCGCTGCCGTCACCGCCTTCGTCGTCGAAGTCGTCTTCGCCGCCGCTGGGGCCGGTGCCGTCACATTGGATGACCGGGATCCACTCCCGGCCCGGGCCGTCGGGACTGTGGGCGGCTTCCACACAATCCCGGAACACGTACAGCACGTCCGGAATCTCGAAGGAGACCGCGAGGCCGGGGATGCGGATCTGCTTGTCGGCGGCTTGGCCCCGAGAGGGGCTTTCGATCCATTGGGCGCGCGGCGACTGGCTTCGGGTAGTACTTCCACCCGAACTCGCGCACCCCATGGCGGCGGCGGAAGCGATCAGAATCGTCGAAAGGGTCAGCTGTTGGACGTTGAGCATGAGAAGACTCCGCGGATGAGGGCCGCTGCGGGCCACGTTACCAAATCGGAACCGAACCGCGGAAGAGCTGGCACTCGTGTTGCTTTGGTCTCCGTCCGCCGTGTATTCGACGCGATCTAGCCGACTCCCCTCCGATCGATCTGGCCCCGTCTCCGGCCGCGGAACCCACGCTTCGGCGGCGGCGCGCTCGAGCGAGACCTCGCCCCAACCGGCCAGTCCGCTGCGGATCCTGTACGGCGCGGCGGCGCTGCCGGACTGGCAGCTGTTCGCGAGAATCGTCGACTTTCTGCTGCGTGCCCGTGGTCCCGAGGAGGTGGTTCATCGCGCGGCCGCGTCGCTTGGACTATTGCCACACGTGGCGTGGACCGACCTGGATGGTCGTCCGGGCGAAGATCCCTGCTCGCTGTCCTTGTTCCTGGGCGCGGACGAGCGACAACCCGCGGCCGAACCCCGTTGGCTGGAGGTGCGACTGGTGGATCCGCCACCTCAAGAGGCGTTCGCTCAAGTCACCAGCTTGCTAGGCATCGTCGAACAGGTGTTGCTCCGTGAGCGAGACGCCGAGCGTCTGGCTGGAGCGGCGTACACGGACCCGCTCACCTTGCTGTGGAACCGCCGCGGGTTCGAGCCGCTGTTCGACCAGGCGCTGACCCGAGCCGAACGCCACGGCGAACAGCTCGCGCTGTTGGTGTGTGACATCGACCACTTCAAGACGATCAACGACCACTACGGTCACGCCGCGGGTGACCGAGCGCTGCGATGCGTCGCCGACGTGATCCGATCCGTCATCCGGCCGTCGGACGTCGGGGTTCGGCTCGGCGGAGACGAACTGGCCGTGCTGCTCAGTGGCGCGTCGGCTCCTGGGGCCGCCGCCGTGGCGCAACGGATCGCCGCCGCCTTGGTCTCCGTCAACCCGTTGGCTTCACGAGCGCTCACGCTGAGCATCGGCATCGCGGACAGCTCTCTGCTCCCCGAGATCTCGAGCGACGATCGCCAGCAAACCGCCGCGCGCTTCTTTGCCGCTGCGGACGAAGCGCTATACCTGTCGAAGACCGCCGGCCGCAATCAGGCCACCGTCCATCCGCGTTGCCGCGAGGCACAAGATGGCTAGCCCGCGACAGCGGCGTGGCTGAGCTCCGAGATCGACAAGCGATAGACGCTGTTTTCGGTCTCGACGTAAAGCACGTGCGCGTCCGAAGTCGTGAGCACACGCCGGACCGCGGTGGTGATCATCCGTCGACCATTTGGATCACGGAACAACACCATGCCGCGTCCCACCACCGGTTCCGCCAGGAGATACCCCTCGTAGATGCATCCCACCGTCGCGGTCGGAATCCCGCGACGGGTCGCACTGCGGATCTTCGTGGCGACAACCGAGAGCACGTACCGCACAGGGTATCGCCCTGCGCCAGCCCACGCTATGGGATTTTGCGCGGATGCGCCGGGTGCCCTCGCAGGTTGCAGCGAGTTTTAGCCGTTCACGAAACCCACAGTACGATGGTCGAGTTCGCGCGGGTTTTGTGGCGCATGGCGGCGCAAGCTCCGTCAGGTTGAACCGGTGTCGCCGCCGATCACAGACGAGGCCGGGTCGGCGGCGTCGCCCCACAAAACGCCGGCTTCGCCGAAGCTAGCTCGAGCTATGAGGTCCCGAAACGCCGAACCGAGCGTTCGGGTACCCAGCCGACGAGCCCGCCGGCGAGGCGGACCTGCTTCCAACCTGGTGTCTGCCCCACGATTCGCACCTGTGATCCACCTTGCACAACAAAGCTAACCGGGCCGCGTCCCCCCGCGGCGCCCCGTGCCTCGGCAGCATCCTCCACTACAATCGCCAGCGGGGTCGCAGCATCGATGCGACTCGACCACGCGTGACCGGCGGCCAGCGCCGCTGTGAGCCCCGCCACGACCACGGCACCTGCCGTCAGTCGGCCGGTATCGTGGCCCCGCCGCCGTGACCATGCGCGTGCGGCCAGCAACAGCCCGCATGCCCAACCGCCCACCACGGCGATCGTGGCGACCCAAGCGGAGCCAAACAGCGCTCGAGTGACGGCGCCCACGCCATCCGGCGGAGAGATCTGCCGTTGCTCGCTGGCGGCGGCCATCTCGGCCCGGCGCCGCACGATGCCCAAGTTGCGCGTCGCCGCCTCGGCGACGGCGTCCGCGGCTTGTGCCTCGGTCTGCAGCGCACGGCGTAAATGGTAGGTGGCAAGTCCCAATCGATCCGCTTGGGCGTAGGCGGTTCCGAGGTTATACGAGACCACGGCCGATCGACCGGGCAGCAGGCGCTCCGCTTCCCCGTAGGCTTGCGCGGCAGCGGTCCAGTCACCGCGGCGGGCCGCGAGGTTGCCTTGGTGCACGTGTTCATCGATCACATCGGCCCGCACGACGCCCGGCCAACCGCTCGTCAACCCGACGAGTGCCAGCGCCAGACGAACTCGCGGGCATCGAGGACCGCTCATGACGTTGCCCTCCACGTCTGGGGATCGACGAGTCGGCGCACTCGATCCAGACACTGTTGCCGTGTCTTAGCATCGGCGCCACCCGCCCCGAACCGCGCGGCGTCGGCTTGCTCGAGCACGACGGAGACGTCGTGAATCACCGACTCCGGTGTACCTTGTTCTCGTAGTCGTCGCAGAAGAGACTCGCGATGCAGGCCCTCCCCGGCGGTCCCAATTTGCTCCATGACGATGCCATGCACGACGTCGCCGACCGCAACAAAGAACCCGTTGCCACTGTCGACGGCCGCCTCCGCGCGGGCCATCAGCTGACGACGCTTGGCCTCACGGGCCAACGTGCGCTGGGTGGCCTCGCTCGGCCCCATGCGCCGTCGCACCGCCAGCCCCGCCCAAACGAGCCCCGTGGTGACGGGACCCGAGAGCACGGCCGTGGTCCAACCTCGCGCGGACCAAAACCGTCGCGTCTTGTCGACACGCGGTGCGGGTTCGGTCTCGTCGATCGGCGCAAACACAGCGTCATCTTGCTCCGACGGCACCACCGAAGCGGGCTCGGCCGCGTCCGCGACCGTCGGGGTCGGCGCGGCCTCCCCCTCGACGCGCACGGTCAACGGCTGGCTGGCTGCGGACGCGTAGCGCTCGCGCTCGGGGTCGAAGAAATGGATCTTGTGCGCCGGGATCTCGAGCGGGCCGCCCTGCTCCGGCACGATCAAGAACTTGTAGCGGCGCTCGCCTCCCAACGCCCCCCGCTCATCGACCTGCAGATCGAGTTCATCTTGAGGATCGTAGCGCTTCGCGCCGTCGATCGGCGCGAACTCACCGGGCTCGACGAAGCGGAGGTTGCCGGTGCCGGAAATCGTCAGCGTCAGGGTGAGGCCCTCACCGACGTGCACCTGATCGCGATCGACGGCGGCTGAGACCGAGAACCGACCGACATTGTTCGACGCGAATCCGGCCGGTTGGCCCGCTGCGGGCAACGCGACGGCCTCGATCTCGATCCCGGGACCGCGAACGCGACGCGGCATCGACCGTCGGCGCCGACCGAACAAGGACCGCAACCGCGATGGGTGAGCCTCGACCTCCGCCGCGCCTACCGGCAGTCGTCCCGCCTTCTGCGGAAACAAGGCACGGCGCATGAGGGGATGGACGCGATAGACTTGGCCGTTCAAAGTGGCCCGACGCGGCTGCTCGTCGAACGTCAACTCCTCGCTCCAAAAATCCTTGAACGTGGGCTGGGTCCGCATCTGAATGTTGTCGTCGACCCTCGTCCACAGCTCGAATGTGTAGACGACCGGTTGACCCACGTAGACTCTTTGCTGATCTACGTTCGGTAGCAGGAAGATATCGCCGCGCGGCTGGGCGCCGCTGGCCACGGGCGCGACCGCGGCCCCCTCGACCACCTCGAACCGCAACGTCCGGTCGGGGCGAATCGCTCGCCCGTCCGCCGTCACCCGAACGTCCACGGTGAACGTGCCCTCGCGCGTCGGCACGAGGGCGTAGTCGTAGCTCAGCGCCCGCGTGACGAACGATCGACCGTTGATAAACATGCTCGACTGAGACACCGCGGGCGGACCTTGGAGTTCGACCTGCACCCCGTCGATGTCCGCGATCACGGGCTCGGGCAAAGCGTCCCCGCCCGCTCCCTTCTGCTGCACTTTGACGCGCAGATAGACCGCTTCACCCAACGTCACCCGCTGCGCGGACAGGTTCGCCCCGATGGTGACCTCGGACGCGAGGGCCACCTGTGGCATCGACACGAGGGCGGCGGTGACGACCAGAAACGCTCGACGACCGCCGCGCATTACCAGTCCTTCTCGACGGGCACGTTACGGCCCCGTGGTTGCCCGAACAAGAACTGATCCTCCTCGTCTAGCTGCTCGAGCGCTCGATCCAAATCGAGCTGCTCGATGGGCGCTGCGCCGGGATCCGCGGGCGGTGGCTCGTCCGACGGCGGTGACTCCGAGCCGCCGGTTTGTTGCGGCGATTCAGACTCGTCGGGGTCCGACGGCTGCTCCCCGCTTTGGCCCCCGTCCTCGCCGGTCTGTGGCGAACGGTCGGCCCCGGTCGCTTCGTCTTCTCCCGACTCGCCGCCCGCGTCGGTGGGCTCGTCCTCCCCCGAGTCCCCCTCGTCGCCGGTACCGCTGGGCTGCTCCTCCCCCGTAGGATCCTCTTGCCCCGTCTCCCCGTCTTCTCCGGTGTTGTGGTCGTCGCCGGTCTCCTCCTCTTCCTCCTCTTCCTCCTCTGCTTCCTTTTTGCGCTGCAACGCCAACTCGAGATTCCACTTCGCAGGGTGGTGGTCGGGACGCGTGCGCAAACAGTCTTTGTATTCGGCGATGGCCTGGTCCCACTGCTCGGTCGCGAACGCCCGATTGCCCAACGCGAGGTGGGCCGACGCTTTGACATCGACGTTGTCGGACTCGGTCGCCCGCCGAAAACTCTCATCGGACACGGCCTCGGTGGCGAGCTCCACCAGCCCGCGATCGTAGGCGATCTCCGGCCGTTCCCCCCGGGATTCCTGCGCCGTGGCAAAGTGCTCCAGCGCCTGTTCGTACTCTCCCGCCTCATAGGCGGCCACGCCGGCCTCGATGTCGCGGTCACGCGAAGCCAGCGCGTCGGCGAGCCACCCGGCGGCGATTAACGTCAACCCGAATGCAGTCGATTTGAACATCAGGCCTCTTTGGCTCGCCGCCGGCGATCTCCGAGCGCCAGCGACCCACTGAGCAACAGCATCGCAGGAACGACGAGGAAGGCGTAGCCCTCTTCGCGGTGGATCTCGACGGTGTCGGCCCGTTGGGCCCGGGACAACTCGGCCAAGTGCCCGCGGACTTCGTCGAGCCCGAATCGATCGGCGTCGACGTGCACGTACTCCCCGCGGGTCTCCTTGGCGAGCTGCTTGAGCGTCGCCTCGTCGAGCCGGGTCATGATGAACGAGCCGTCCTTGTCGGTTTGGTAGCCGACCTCATTGCCGTTCGCGTCGAACTTGCGCACCGGTTCGCCCGAACGAGAACCGATACCCACGCCGTAGATACGAATCCCGAGTTGCTGGAACTCCGGTAGCAGTTCGAGCGGACGGCTGGTGGTGTCCTCACCGTCGGTCAGCAAAATCACGGCTTGCTCGGCCTCACCTGAGCTGGCCGTCGTCGCTTGGTCGCCACTGGCCGCACGCGCATCGAGCAAGAAGACCTTCGCCAACGCCAGCGCGCGACCGATGGACGTGCCGCCGGGGTTTTCGCTCCGCGGGTCGGCCTTTTCGAGAAAGAGCTTGAGCAACCGCACGTCGCTCGTCACCGGCACCCCGCGAGCACTGCCCGCGAACACCACCAACCCGACGCGGTCTCCGCGTTGGCCCGACTCTTCGATGAAGCGAGCCAGTTCTGCCTCGAGCCGCTCGCTGCGACTGGGGTAGACGTCCTGGGCGAGCATGGACTTGCTGTAGTCCACGACCAACACCACGTCCAAACCACTCGCGGGTACGACTTTGGCTACGCCACCGTACTGGAACCGCAGCAGGCCGAAGCCAACCGCGGCGAGAGCCAGCACGGCACAACCGGCGGAGACAAAGCGGCGGGTGCGACTGACGGTGGCGACAAGGCGGCCCACCAACACCGGGTTCCCCAAGCTCTCAAGCGCCATTCGGCGGCGCCGCTGGGCCCACCAAAACAACCCGATCGCCACCACTACGCTGGTCAACAGGGGCCACAAGCTGGCCTTGGCCAACGCGAACTCGCCAAAAAAACTCGCCGTTTCGTCGCCGGCGGGAGCCGGCGCCACCGCCAACAACAGCGACACGCCCGAGAAGATCATGGAAACCTCCGCAATCGGGTGGTGCGCAGCACGATATCGAGCATCAGCAACGCCAGCGCGGCCCACAGCAGCCAGGGGAACAACTCAGCGCGCACCTGACTGCCCTCGATGACAGACTTTTGTAGCTTGTTGAGCAGGTCTTGAAAGGTCCCGGTAAGGGCCTGCACATCGGTGGCGACGTACGCGTACCCTTCGGTCAAACTCGCTAGTCGCTCGAGCTGGGCCGGATCAACCGCGCCACCCGACCGACCCGGCCGATGGCGCCCGAGCAGCACCGTGTAGATCCGCACCCCGCGATCCGCCGCCTCTTGGGCCACCGTGTCGGGATCGATGCCGCCCGCATTGTGCACGCCGTCGGTGAGCAGCACGACGACTTTGGTCTCGCTTTGCGACTCGTCCAAGCGGTTCAACGCCAGGCCCAAACCCGCCCCGATCGCCGTCTGCGAGCCATCGAGCACCCCCAACCGCATGCGCTTGACCAGGGCTCGCAGCACGCCGTGGTCCATTGTCAGCGGCGAAACCGTCGACGCCGTGTTGCCAAACGCCACCAGCCCGATGCGATCGTTGGGCCGACGACGGATGAAGTCATCAATGACGACCTTGGCCGCCTCCAAGCGATTCGGCACGAGATCTTGCGATTGCATCGACTCTGACAAGTCGAGGGCCACGGCGATATCGATGCCCTCGTGCTCCAGCCGATCGGTCGAGTGCGAGGACTGAGGTCGCATCAATGCCGTGACCAGCAACAGCACGGAACCCAGCCGCAAGCCGTCCGGGAGATCAGCCAATCGCGCCACCAAGCCGCCGCCGACGCGAGACAGCGAGCTCGCTCGGCTGTACCGCATCGTGGCCGGACGCGGACTCCAGCGGGCTCGCACGCCCAGCGAAAGGAACGGAAGGACCCCCGCGAGCGCCCAAAGCGGATCCGCCCAAGCGACGTGACGCAACTCGGAACCGAGCAAGCCCGCTAGCACCGCGAGTGCGACGCCGAAAGCAGCCAGGCCAAAACCAGCGATCCGCAGCCAGGCCATCAGGAAGCCTCCTGACGCGCAGGCCCATCGACAGGGGGTCGAGGGGACGGCCCGGCGGCGGACGACGATCCCGGCGACTCCGCCGCGGGCGTGCTGCGAGCCACCATGTCACGCACCTCGTCCAGTGATGCACTCGCGTCTTCGTCGTTGGGCGCGAAGCGGGCGAACTTCACCAGATCACATTCTTGCAGGAACTTCACCAGTTCATCTGCCGACAGCGGGGCCAAGCGATCGCCGGCGCGGACCAAGGCACGACGAATCTCGTCCGTGGTGCGATCCAACGCCTCGATCCCGAAGCGAGACTGCACGTAGCTCTTGGCGATGTCTGTCAGTTCGAGATAGTAGTCGGTCACCCGGCCGGCCTCCAGCAGCTCGGCGCGCCGAGCTTCGAGGGTGCTCAACGCTTCGTTCGCGCGCTCGTGGGGGGGTCGGGGCGGCTCGGTGACGATCGCACGCGGCCGCTGGCGCCAACGCGCCCACAACCGCGCGAGCACGAGTCCCGCCACCAACGCCACCAACGCGGCGTAAATCGCCAACTCGGCGGTGACCGCCGGGTACTCGAGCGAAAACGGCGGGTCCTCCGGGCGGATCGCCGGGTCGACCTCGTTCGCCAGCAAGCTGTCGACCGTGAACTGGCGCGCCGCGACCGTGAGGGTTTGCACGCTGCCTTGCGGATCGACGTACGTCAGATCGAAGCTAGGCACCGTGGCCTCGCCAACCGCGAAGTGCTGCAACGTCACGGTAAACGTGCGGCGCCAGCCCGTGCCGGTGGACGCCGGCTCGCCTTCGTCGACGCCCACCAGTTCGAGCGGCGAAAAGTCGACGCCGGTGGGCAAATTGACGGTGTAGCCGTCGGGGTAGGCCACCACCACCTCGAACGCGAGCAGGTCCCCGATGTGGGAGGGATCGGGCGCGAGCTTCGTGATCGCCGTCACCGGCACCGTGTCCGCGGGTGCAGGAGTCGACACCCCCGGGACCGGTGACCCAGCCGCCGCGGGGCCGGGGGCGGGTGACCCCACGGCCTCCGGGACGGGCGAGCCCGCGGCAGCGGGGACCCGTGACCCCGCACCGGCGGGGACGGGTGACGACCCGGCGGCGTCCGGGACCGCGGTCGGTGTCCCGGGCCGAGGATCGACGCCGGCCGAGACCGCCGGGGTCCGGGACGCGGCAGGATCCGGCGGCTCTCCGAGCGCACGCGAGGGTTGACTCCACGCGAACACCACCAGCGCGGCGCAGCCCGATACACGCAGCGCCGCGCCGAACCGGGTCCATGCGCGACGTTTGGTCCACACGACGCGTGCCGTCGAACGCGGAGCTAGGCCTGCGATCGTGTGGCCTCGCCGCCCCCGCGTACCTTGATCCACATCCGGTTGAGTCGGGCTCAGGGTCATCGACGCATCCTCCGCGCCCGGTGGCGAAAGAACTGCACAAGAGGCTGTTGCCAGGCCGTTCCGCAAGACACCGTCATCGTTTCCAACCGCAGCCGCCGCATGAGGGCATCGAACCGCTCGCGCTCGCGCTGCACCTCCGCTTTGAATCGAGCCTGGCGACCGCGGCTAAGATCGATGAACCGATCGCCGCCGAGTTCGAGCAACTCGAGATCTTCTACCGCCACCAACCCCAAAGCGGGCATCCCGAGCTCGAGCGGATCCTCCACGCGTACGGGAATCACATCGTTTCCTCGGCGTACGAGTTTCAGCGCCCGCTCGAACCGCGAGTCTTCCTCGGGGCCCACCGCGTCGAGAAAATCCGAAATGACGATGACCACAGCATTGCGGCGCCCGATCCTCGCCATGTACTCCAGCGCGGCGGCCGGGTCGGTGCCGCGACCCGAGGGCTCGTGGGACAAGACCCGCTGGACGACGGCGAGCACGTGTTTGCGACCCGACCGCGGCGGTACGAACGCCTCGACCCGATCGGTGAACCCCAACAAACCCACCGAGTCGTTGTTGCGAATGGCGGAGAACGCAAATGTAGCGGCCAAACGCGCCACCAACCGGCGCTTGTCCGCGTCGCGCGAGCCGAGATCCAAACTCGCGGACATGTCGACCACGAGCATGACCGTCAGCTCACGTTCTTCGGAGAATAGCTTGATGTGAGGAATGCCCGTGCGGGCCGTGACGTTCCAGTCGATGGTTCGAACGTCGTCGCCCGGCTCGTACGCCCGCACCTCGGCAAACGCAACGCCTTGCCCCTTGAACGCCGACTGATACGAGCCAGCGAGGTGCTGATCGACCAAGCGCGACGTTTGGATCTCGATTCGCCGAACCTCGCGAATCAGTTCGAGGGTACGTTCCCGGGCCTCGGCGGAGGCCGGGGAGCGCGACGCGGTGGGGGTGCGGGGGGCCAACGGTTGCCTCGCGGCTAGGGCACGTGCACGTGCTCGAGGATTGAGCGCACGATCTGTTCGACCGATTTGCCCTCAGCCTCGGCTTCGTAGGACAAAATCACTCGGTGGCGCAACACGTCCGGCGCCACCGCCTTGACGTCTTCGGGGCTCACATAGCCACGGCGCCGCAAGAACGCGTGCGCGCGACTGGCCTGGAACAAGGCGATCGACGCGCGGGGCGAAGCCCCGAAGTCAATGAAGACTTTGAGATCCTCGAGCCCCGCGGCTTGTGGTCGACGCGTCGCCGAGATGACGTCAACAATGTACTTTCGGACCGGAGCCTCGACGATCATCTTCTCCATGGTGCTTTGCACCGCGGCGATTTCCTCGGGACCGATGACGGCCTCGGCCTCGGACGAAGCCCCCGCCGAGGGCACCGCTACCCGCTCCATGATCTCAAGCTCCTCCTCCGGGCTGGGGTAGTCGACGTGGATTTTGAACATGAAGCGATCGAGCTGCGCTTCCGGGAGACTGTAGGTGCCTTCTTGCTCAATCGGATTTTGTGTGGCGAGCACGAGAAAGGGCCTGGACAGCGGGTAGGTTTGGTCGCCAATCGTCACGTGGCGCTCGGCCATCGCCTCGAGTAGCGCACTTTGGACCTTCGCCGGCGCCCGATTGATCTCGTCGGCGAGCAGCAAATTGGTGAAAACGGGGCCCTTCTTGTTGGTAAACTCACCGGTTTGGTGGTTGTAGATCACGGTGCCCAAGATATCGGAGGGCAGCAGATCCGGCGTGAACTGCACCCGTTTGAAGGCCAGGCGCAGGCTTTGAGCCAACGCGTTGACCGTGAGGGTCTTGGCCAAGCCCGGCGCGCCTTCGAGCAGCGCGTGTCCGCCACACAAAATGGCCATGAACACGCGCTCGATCATCTCATCTTGACCGACGACGACTTTGTGCACCTCCGCGAGGAGGCGGTCGACGAACTCGCTCTCGCGCTGGACCATGTCGTTGATGACGCGAATGTCGTAAGAACTCATCGAAATCTCGCAGGAACCTGGAATGGGCGCCTAAACTCCAACCGTGCGTGTCGACGTCGACGAGGATGTCGTGCGCACCGCGAACCCGGCGCTTTGGCGGGGGGACTATGCCGGCGGCGGTCGAACCTGGCAACGCCACGGCTTATTCCGCGGAGGCGCTAGTCGCCCACTTCGCCGGGTACCGGCGGCCCGGGGACTGGGCCAGGGCAACGCCGCGGCTCGTCGGCCGCGAACGACCGCCCCGGTCGCCCGAGCGACACGCCCGGTCGCCGCAGCAAGACGCCAAATCGAGGGCCGGCGCCGGCCCTCGTCCGCCACGGCGACGCGGCTCTAGATCCAGCCATGCGCTCTCGAACGGCCGCCAGCGGCCGGCTTCGGGATTGACGCACCCCACCCCCGACCTTAGACTCCCCCGTCCATGCCGAGCCCATCTGATATCCGCATGTACGACTCGCGGACGGCCGCGCGCTACATCAAGCGTGGCCAGCTCTCGAAGTCGGACCTGCAGGACTTTATCGAAGACCTCCCCGATCTCGAACACAACGTCTTGGCCCGCGACGAAGGCGGTGACAACGATAGCTTCGAGGCTCGCGAGGCTCGGCAGCGGCAAGCCGCGTTGGCGGCCTCTCAACCCCAGCCGCCACCGGCTCCCGAACACGGCGGGTACTACGGCCAGCCGCCGCAACCATACGGCGCCCCGGGTGGCGCTCCGCCGCAGCCCGGCGCTCCACGGACCCCCTTCGGTCCCGGAGCCGGATTGCCAGAGGGCTCGCCGATGATGCCCCCGCCGCAACCAGTTCCGCCCGGCGCCGTCATGCCCGAAAACTTCGGCGGCATGATGCCCCCGCCTCAGCCCGTGCCACCCGGCGCCGTCATGCCGCCCCCGCAGTACGGCCAAGCCCAACCGCGGCCCGGTCCAGCTCAGCCGCCGCCGGGCCAGGGTGGGGCCGTCATGCCTCCGCCCCAGCCCGTTCCTCCCGGCGCTGTGATGCCGCCGCCTCAATCGGCGCCGTACGGCGCCGGGATGCCGCCGCAGGCCCATCAACCCCAACCCCCACAGGGCGGCTACGCTCAACCGCCCCCCCCGGGAGGAGGCCTGGGGCAACCCGCCTTCCGCGATCGCCCTCAGCCGCCCAGCTACGGACAACCTCCCGGACCGGGACAACCGGGCGCCAACCAACCGGGCGGGCCGCTTCCGGGCGGGCAACCGCCGTACGGCGGAGGCGGGTACCCGCCTCAACCCCACCCCGGCCCGCACGGCGGCTACGGCCAACCGCCGGGCCCCGGGGCGCCGCACCCCAACTACGGGCAACAGCGCGGCCCGAACCAACCGCCTCCGCCGGGCTACGGACCGCCCCAAGGCTACGGGCCCCCGCCCGGTTCGTTCGGCCACCAGCCGCCCCAACCGCTCGGGCAGGCGCCGTATGGGCAGCAACCTCCGCCTCGCTACGGCCAACCGCCGGGACAGCCGCCGGCCGGCCCGGGCTACCCCACCGATCCACGCGGATCGGCAGAGTACGGCGGACGCCCCGGCTATGAGCCCTATCGCGGCGCGCCCAACCAACCCGGCGGCACGCCACCGTTCGCCAACCCGCGAAACCCACCGGGCGGCGCCCAAGGGTACAGCGAACCACCACAAGGCGGCCCACGCCCCGCCGGCTCGGCCGGCCGTCTCGTCATGCCGCCGCCCCAACCGGTCCCCCCCGGGGCGGTCATGCCTCCTGGTCAACAGGATCATGCCCCCTCGCCGCTCGGGCCCCCGCCGACGCGCGTCGCCATGCCTCCGCCGCAACCCGTCCCGGCCGGCGCCGTGATGCCGCCGTCCAGCGAGAAACCGCCCGCCCCGTTTAGCGAGCGCCCCCCTTCGGCGGGCGCATCCCCAACGGGCGAGCGAGCGGGGTCGCTCAACATGCCTCCACCGCAGCCTGTGCCCCCCGGTGCCGTCATGCCCGGGCAGGCGGAGCAGCCCTCGCCGTTCCCCGGAGCGACCGGGCCGAATTGGGGAAGCCCAGCGCCGAGCCCCGTCCCGGCCCCGGCTCCGATGCAACCGCCGAGAGCTCCGCAACCGGACCATGGCGCGCGGAACGACAATCGCCCGCCGGACAGCGCCGTGGGACGCGCAGCCGGATTGGGTGCGACGAATCTGCCACCTCCGACCGCGCCGATGCCCGGCCCGGCCGCGCCGCCATCACCGCACGCCGCGACCGCGCCCGCTCCCACGCCGGAACGCCAACCGCCGGCGGACCCGTGGGCGCCCCCCCCGGCGAGCCCGCCGGTGACACCTCCGGCCGCCGAGTCGGCGGGGCCCGGTACCGACGGTCACTTGGTCATGCCTCCCCCGCAACCCATCCCGGCCGGCGCCGTGATGCCGCGCGAGGACGAAGAGGACGCAGACGACTCGGAAGAGCCCCGTTAGCTCTCGCGTCGGAGATGCCCGCTGATCGGCCGCCAACCTGGTCCCGCCCCCGTCGCGCGGGCCAGCTCGGTTGGATCGGCCGCGCGAGCTTGCACTTCGTCCTCGCCGGGACAGCCTGCACGGCGTCGGCCGATCCGCCGACGGCGGCTGTGTCGGCCACAGATGGGGATCTCGGGCCGGCGGCGCCGTCGCGCGGTCGCGTGATCACGTCACTCGAGACCCCGCCGAGCCGTGCCGATCCCACGCGACCGACCGCGCGAACGATTGAGACCCGCGATCGGCCGCCGGTGCTCGGGTTCGCTGAAGTCGTGGCCCGACTTTCGCCGTCCGTGGTGGGCGTGCTGGCGAGAATGGAATCGGATCCCGTCGTGCACGAGTCGGGCCCGCACCGACCGGCAGGCGCCACGCGATCCCCACGCACCGGAATCGGCTCAGGCCTCATCGTCGGTGACGGTCGTCAGATCCTCACCAACTACCACGTGGTGGCGAAGGCGACGTCGCTGGCCATCGCGTTCGCGGATCAGCAGGCCACGCCCGCCCGGTTGCTCGCCGGCGACGCACTGGTCGACCTCGCGTTGCTCGAGCTCGACGCCGACGTCCCCCCGCGCGCGCCCGTGCATTTCGCGACCGAGGCCCCACGGCCCGGCGATGCGATCCTCGCCATCGGTCAACCGTTCGGATTGGGCAACACGGTGACGGCGGGCATCGTCAGCGGTCTCGGCCGCGACCACGAAGACCTCGGTCGTCCGCGAGACCTACCCGCCCACGGGTACTGGAGCTTCATTCAGACCGACGCTTCGATCAACATCGGGAACTCCGGGGGCCCCTTGGCCGACCCGACCGGCCACGTGGTGGGCATCACCACGGCGGTGCGCCGCGACGGGCAAGGTCTCGCGTTCGCCGTACCGGCCGCCATGGCCCAGCGCTTTCTCGACGAGGCCCGTCTCTACGGCCGCCTGCGCCACGTCCGGTTGGGGATGCGAGCCGAGAACGTCACAATCGAAGCCGTGCCGACACGAGCGTCGACCGTTCGAGTCACCTACGTGGACCCGAACGGGCCGGCTGATCAGGCGGGGATGCGGCCCGGAGATCTGGTGGTCAAGGTCGACGACCACGGCATCGCTCGCGTCTCGCAGCTGGCCTACCTCGCTCAGCTGCGCGGCGTGGGGGCCAGCGTGGCCCTGACGGTCGAGCGCGAGGGCCAAACGCAGCGGCTGTCCCTCGCGTTGGCGCAAGCTCACGACGCGGCCCCAGCCCCACGCGCGGCTCCCTGACATGCTGCCGACCGAGCCCGGCCAGAGGAAGCGTCCAGGCCGGGGCGAAAACCCCTCGCTCGGGGGACTCAGGCCGGCACGCAAAACCGAGCGAGAATGGTCTTGCGCCCGTACCGGGCGAAGTCGACCGTGAGCTTGAGATGGTCGCCCACGCCGCTCCAAGACACCACGTCGCCGACGCCGAATTTGGGATGCCGCATGTTCATCCCGATGTAGAGCGCTTGGCCTTCCTCGCCGCTCCCGCTCGCGCCCTCGTCGAGTTCGATGTCGGCATCCCACGCCGGCTCGACGTCGACGGCCGGGTTGGCGCCAACGGTCGCACGACGAGTCGCCGCAGCGGAGCCCCGAGACCGCTCGCCGAAGCGCACCACCCCCTTCGAGGGTAGGTCGCGCAAGAACCGAGAGGGTCGATTGACCTGTTCCTGCCCGAACATGAACCGCCGGCCGACGTAGCTAAACGTCAAATAGCGGCGCGATCGCGTGACCGCGACGTAGGCCAAACGCCGTTCCTCATCCATCGCGGTCGGATCATCGAGCGAACGGACGTGGGGGAACACGCCTTCTTCCATCCCCGTCACATAGACGTGGTCGAATTCGAGGCCTTTGCCGGCGTGGATGGTCATCAAGGTCACGACCTGGCGAGCATCCGCGTCGTCTTCCGAGCTCGCCAGCGCGATGGTATCGAGATAGTCCGAGAGCGTCGCCTCGGGCTGGGCCGCGGTGAACTCGGCCAGCGCGTTGATGAACTCGTCGAGGTTGTCGCGCCGCGACGCGGCTTCGATGTCGGAGTTGGGTCCGAGCGCCTCCCAGTACCCGCTGGCCTCGAGGACCACGCGAGCGACGTCGGGGAGCGCCAAGCCCTCGCAGTCTTGCCGCAGGCGCGCCAGCAAGTCGGCGAATGCCGCGACGCGCTTGCGGGCCGCGGCGCCCAGCTCCGCCCGATCGAGTTCCCCCAACGCCCAATGCAGGCTTTGACTCTCGCTCGCGGCCAGCCGTCGCAGCGCGTCGACGGATTTTTGACCAATGCCTCGCGCAGGGCGATTGATGGCGCGTTCGAGGTCGAGGTCGGAAGTCGGCGTATCGAGCAGCCGGAGGTAAGCCACCAAGTCTTTGATCTCTTGTCGGTCGAAAAACCGCATGCCGCCCAGCACCCGGTAGCCCACCCCCACCTCGCGCAGTGCCTCTTCGAACGGACGCGACTGCGCGTTCGTGCGGAAGAACACCACCATCTCCTCGGGATCCACGCCGTCGTCGAGGTGCCGCACGATCTCCGAGACCACCGCGGCTGCCTCATCACGCTGGTCGTCGAACCGACACACGCGAATGGGCGGGCCGTCGTCGGCATCGGTCCACAAAGTCTTTCCGTGTCGACGGTGGTTGGCCGCGATGATGCCATCGGCACAGGACAGCACGTGCCCGGTGCTGCGATAGTTTTGCTCGAGACGAATGATCTCGCAGTCCTCGTGCCGGGCCGAAAACCCGAGGATTTGGGCCACATCGGCGCCCCGCCAGCCGTAGATCGCCTGATCGTCGTCACCGACCACACACAGTTCGGCCCGCGTCGCCAAACGGTCGACCAACTCCGCCTGAACCGCGTTGGTGTCTTGGTACTCATCGACGACGACATGCTGGAAGCGATGGGCCAGCTGCCCGGCCTCGTCTTCGCGCGCTAGCTGGCCCCGGCTGGCGGTCTCGTTGCGCAGCACCTCGAGGGTGAGGTTCAGCAGATCCCCGAAGTCCGCCGCATCGGCGGCACGCAGGCGTTCTTGGTAACGCGCGTAGGCCCGTGAGACCACGGTGTGCAGTGGCTCTTCGAGATCCAACTGCGAAACACTTGCGGGACCGATTCCGCGATTTTTGGCCCGATCGACGTAGCCCAGCACCTGAGCCGTGGGAAACATCGACGTCGAGTAGTCGAGCTCTTTGAGCACTCGGTTCATCAACGTGCGCTGATCGGTGGCGTCGTAGATCGTGAAGCTACGCGACAGACCCACGGCCTCGCCATAGCGCCGCAAGATTCGAGCGCAGGTCGCATGGAACGTGCCGACCCACAGCCCATCGGTTGAGATTCCCATCTCGTGGCCGAGATCGTGCACACGCTCACGCATCTCGCCGGCGGCCTTGTTGGTGAACGTCACCGCCAGGATCCGCCACGGTTCGACCCCGTCTTCGATAAGCGCGGCCACGCGATGGGTGATGACCCGGGTCTTGCCCGTGCCGGCGCCCGCGAGCACGAGCAGAGAACTTCCACGATGGGCCACAGCCCGTTTCTGCTCGGCGTTGAGCGACACTGCGGCGCAGGGTAACGCAGCTGTGAACCCCGCGTCAGCGCCGGCTCGCGGCGCGAAAGCGCCAGCGCGTTGGAACGCGCAGACCGGCCGAGACGTTCGAGCGGTCCGCAGCCGCCGGGACGAAACCACGTGCGGACGACCCGGACGTCGAGGCGGGGCGGTTCATGCTCGCTCTCCGTGGCCATTCGTCTCTCCGGCAACGACCCACGAAGAAGTTGTGGGCGCCAGACAACCCGCGGCCGCCCTCGACCTGCCCCGCGCTGTGGTCGGTCCGCGATGGTGACTGCGTCGAAACACCCGCTCGCGAGGTGGCGCCCTCCTCGACTCCACATTGGGCCAAAAGCGTGGATGCGCCAGTTGTTCGGCGGGTTGCAGCCCCCGTGATACGGTCTGCGTTCGTTCACGTGCCGCCTCGCTCCACGAGCACCGACCCCGCTCCACGCTCGCCCCGACCGGCGACGCGGCGTCGCGCGGCTGTCTGGCTCGGCGCGCTGTTGTTGGTCGCGCTGGCGCTGGCGACCACATGGCGCACCTGGCCGGACCGGCTCAACGGCGCGCGCGATGGCTTGGTCGCCGTCGAACACCGTCAAGATCGCCGGGACCTATGGCTGCTGATCGCCCTCGAAGGCAGCCCGCCCGGCTCCGGTGAAGCGCCCACGACCAGCACCCTGCTCGCCGCCGCGTTGAGCATCGGCGAGGCCTTGGCCGACGAACGAGTCCCCGCCGCCCCGCCGCTCAACGCCACGATCGGTTGGCTGGACACTCACGGCCTGTACCTGCTTCCCGCCGAGACCCACGACGCGCTGGCCCAACGTTTCGCGGACGCGCCGATGGCCGCGCGCGTCCAAGGCCTGCGGGCCGTGGTGTCTAGTCCGTTGTTCGGCGTCAGCGGCATCCAGCCGCGCCGCGATCCCCTGGCCGTGCGCGAGTTGCTGCTCGCCGGCGCGGGGGGCTGGGGAACAAGGATCGGGGCAAGTTCTCAACCGCCGCCCGCGCGGGCGACCGGGAGCGGGGATCTGATCGCCGCCGACGGCCGACACTTGGCCATTCGCCTGCGAACCGAGCGATCCGTCGCCGCGATCGTCGAGGACGCTGACGCGGCCGTGGGTGAGCTGGCCGTCCGGGTCGTGCCGATCGGCCCCCGAGCCACCGATGAAGCGGCCGCGCAGGCCCTCCGGGAACGTCTTCCCGTCACAGCCGCGACGGGTTTGCTGCTGCTGCTCCTCGCGGCGACGATCGTCGGCCGCAGCATTCGCGACGCGCTCGGCACCGTCGCCCTCGGGCTCGCGCTCCTCGGATCGGTGATCACGTGGGGGGCGTCGAGCATCGACGTGTTCTCGCTGCCGCTGTTGGGATGGTTGCTCGGTTGGATCGTGGCCGTCGCCGGGCAACCCCGCGGACAAAACTCGAGCCGGGTGGCGGGCATCGTAGTGATCGCCGTGACGTTGCTGCCCCTGGGCACGACCGTGTACCCGACGTGGCGCGCACACGGGCTCGGCTGGCTCGTCGTCGTGGCTGGTTCGGCCGTCGCGGTCGCGTTGGTTCGACGAGGCACTCAGTTGGGCGGCCACGGTCCGATCCCCAAGCGCTGGATACCGCCGGCCTGGGCCGGCGGCGCCACGTTGGTGGCGATCGCGGCCATCGGCCTGGGCGGATGGGCGTACAGCCGCTTGCCGTATCAACCGGCGGATCGCCTGCCGCCCGCGGTCGCGGACACCGAAGATGCGCGCCTCGAGTTCGCCCGCTCGTTCTTTGATCCCGCGATGGCGGTCCACGTTGACAGTCAGGGCAGTACGACTGCAGCGGCGCTGTCGCGGGCAGCCGTCGACGCCCGTGCCCTGGCGGCCCTGATGCCGAGCCAGGCCTCCCGGCTCGACTCGCCCGGCACGATGATCGCCACCCAGTCCGAGATCGCCGAGCGACGCCAGGGCCTCGCGGCCGTGGATATTCCCGGACGCCTTCGGGCCCTGGAAGGCACACTGGAAAGCCAAGGCTTTCGCGCCGACGCGTTCGCAGAAGCCATCGCCGCGGCCGCCGATCTGACGCAAGTGCCGACGGCCCCGGCCGCCTTGGACAGCGCGTTGGAGCCCTGGCTGCGCCGCTACCTCCGCGGGGACGAAGCCCCCCACACCGTTCGCGCCTCGTTGCAACTGGAGGCCGGCGCGGCCGCGTCGAGTGTTTTGGCGATCACGGCCGACGGTCGCGAGCTGACCGCAACCGGCCCGCGGATCGCAGGCTGGCGGGACGCGCAACGACGCGGCGAGACCTTGCTGCTCCTCGTCGCGACGGGCTTATGGCTCGGGGCCTTGGTGACATGGGTGGCGGGGCGCAGCTTCGCCGGCGCGATCGCGGTGGCGGTGGCGGCCGCCGGGGCCGTCGGCGCCACCGTGACCGTCTTGCACCTCGTGTTTGACCACGCCCTCAGCCCGCTGAGCTGGCCCGCCATGCTCATCGCCAGCGCCACGACATTCGCGGTGGCCCTGCCGTGTTGTCACGCCGCGGTCCACCGGCGCGCGGTGGCGGTTCCCCGGGTGGCGATGAGTATGATCACGCCCGCCATCGTGTGCCTAGCGTTCGTCGCTTCGAACGAACCGCTGTGGCAAACGATGGCCGCGATCATGGCCGCCGCCACGGTCTTGGGCGTCGGGTTCGGCTGTTTCGTGGCTCCGGGGCTCGTCCGAGCCGCCCGCGTCGCCACCTGGCACAGCA
This sequence comes from Myxococcales bacterium FL481, assembly GCA_006508105.1. Lineage (GTDB taxonomy): Bacteria > Myxococcota_A > Polyangia > Nannocystales > Nannocystaceae > FL481. The sequence goes on from QKPP01000091.1 coordinate 22,744, forward strand.
AGCAGGAGAGCGAGGCACCGTGATCTCCCGCCGGGACCTCAGTTCGGGACTGGCCGCCGCTTTGAGCACGTTGTGGCTGCCCGGCCCGGCGCGCGCCGAAGCCTCGAGTCGCCTGGAGCGGCGCCTCGAGCTGTGGCGGACCTTCGCTCGCCGTTCCGATCGCCTGCTCGCTCGGTACACCGCTCGACGGCAGTCGTCCATGTTGCTGCAACCGGTACAGGTCTCGGGGACGCTCGGGTTTCTCGCGCCGCATCAGCTGACGCTGCGCGACGACGGTCAAACCGGCTCAACGACGGTCATTGACGGCGAAGCCGTCCGTATCGCTCCCAACGATGGAGCGTTGCCCACACCTGCGGTCGACGACCCGGTCGCCTCGCCAGCGTTGGCTTGGCTACGCGACCGGCTGCTGACTCTCTTCGCGCCCGGCAGCCTCGAAGGGTTCGGTCGCGGCTGTACGATGCGCGCCCCCAGGGGCAGCACGCCGCGAATTGAACTGCTCCCCCAATCGGGTTCCACCGTGCGTAAGCGAATCCGTCGGGTGGACGTGACGCTTGACCCGGTCGGCGGAGCGATCGTGCGCATCCAGATCGACGAGGCGCAAGGCGACACCCTCGCGCTGGCGTTGAGCGATCATCGCCAGACAGTCGACTTGGAGCAACTCCGCGAGCTGGGGCTGGAGTTGTCCGAGCCCGGTGGCGAGCGCCGACCGAGCCAAGCGACGACGCGCCGACCGGACTGATCTCCGCCAGCCCCCCGTCGTCCACGCACCCGAGCGCGGTCGTCGACGGCCCTGCGTGGTCCGTTGCCGCCGGTTCGCCCGCGGGCCCGTCCCGCTCGCTAGAACGATCGGAAGAACTCCATCACCGCGCGCGCGAAGTAATCCTTCGGAATCTGATGCCCGTACTTGCCGTCGTATAGACAGTAGCGCAGGGCCGGGCTGCATCCGGAGTACTCCACGCATTCGTTTGAGCCTCCGAAACCCAGATCGCTGAAAGCGTCCTCGCCGTCACACCCGTACGTGTCGAGCCAGTAGTCACGTTGATCGTCGCCGAACTCCCCGGGATAGCTTTGGCTACCGGCGAAGTGGTCGTCATCAACGCCGAACAGCACCCACATCGCCGTGTCTCCGTGGCAATCGATGAAGTCACCGGGACTCGGCTCGAACCAATACGGCCGATTCGCGGCCACCGGCGCCGTAGCGCGGAAGTCGTCATCAGCGAAGCAAGCCAGGATCTCGGACATATCCCCGCCCCAGGAGTGGCCCGTCGCAAATATCCGGTCGCCGTCGATGCAGTAGTTTTCCTTCATGTACTCGATGATCTTGCGGGTAAATACAATATCGCCATCACCGTCGGCGGGGCTCGCATGCGGCCCGAGGACCCAACCGCCGAGCGTGCCCCAAGACCCGAAATTGCGCCACAGCGGGTCTGGGTACACGAAGATCTCGTCGTCCTTCGCCTCGACCGCACTGCTTTCGAGCTGGAGGTAGGGACGGATCTTGTCGCCGACCCAGTTCGTCCCGGCGTAGCCGAAGATCAACCGGTGTGGCACGTTTGGATCGTAGTTGTCTGGCAAGCTGAGATGAAACCGGCGCTCACCGTCGCCTTCTGGACCGGCGTCTAGATCCACATTTACGCCGCCCGCGTTGTGAGCCGGGTCCTTGCCGCAGCCAGCCCCCTCGTCGCTGTCATCGTCGTCATCGTCGTCATCGTCGTCGTCGTCGTCGTCGTCGTCGTCATCGTCATCGTCGTCATCGTCGTCATCGTCGTCATCATCGTCATCATCGTCATCAT
>QKPP01000236.1:0-14816 GCA_006508105.1 Myxococcales bacterium FL481
AAGCAGGCGAGCCCGAAGCGGGCAAGCGCGAAGCGAGGGGGGGCGAACAAGCAGGCGAGGGTAGACAAGGCAAGCGCGAGGCAGGCCGGCGCGAGGCAGGCCGGCGTGGAGCTGACCAGCGCGGAGCGGACGAGTGCCGATCGAGTGGGGATCGCGACGTCGGTAGCACCAGCCGCAGCCGAGGAGAGCCGTCGAGCGGCGGGCGAGGTCGTGCCGCCCAGTCGCGCCCCGTCCCGGAGCGGCCCATCGGCCCGAGCGCGACGACTCGAAGGGGCTGCGAATGCGGGGCCCACGGCCCAACTAGCCGCCGCCGCGAACCCCGGCAGCGGGCCGGACGCACGCGACGAGCCGCTGACCGTGCTGCCTCGCGTCGGCGACAAGACGGCCGCGAAGCTCGCGACTCGTGGCCTCCACACCGTTGAGGACGTGGCGTGTTTCCTGCCTCGAGCGTATCGCGACCTTCGTCGGCGAGAACGATTCGAAGACGCTGCCGAGGGGGATGAAGTCGTCGGGGTGGCGGTGATCCGCGACTACCGTTCGGGGTGGGCCCGTGGCCGTTTCCACGCCAAGATGATCGTGCAACAGGATCACGAGGGGGCTTCGCCGCTCGAATTGCGATGGTTTCACCCCGTGGGTGGGTTGGCGCAACGGGTGGCCACCGGTCGCCGGATCCTCGTCGTGGGGGTGATCAAGTCGTATCGCGGGCAGCGGAACATGGTGCACCCGGAGCTCTACGATCCCGACGACGACGACGTGGGCATCCGCGTGGTGTACCCGGCGGTCGAGGGGGTGGGCGCGGCCACGATGGCGCGGCTGTGCCAGGCCGCACTGGCCCGACTCGTGGCCGCCGGCCATGCCGACACACTTCCAGTTGCGGTCCGCAACCGACGGAACCTGCCCACGCGGATCGACGCGCTCGACGGCCTGCACGCGCCACCACCCGACATCGCAGCGCCGGAGATCTCGGCTCTGGCGACGGCGAGCTCGCGATCGCACCGGCGCTTGGCGTTCGAGGAACTGTTTTTGCTCCAGCTCGCCTTGCTGCGGCGCCGTGCCGGATATCGCCGGCACGCGGGCTCCATCCCCGGTCTCGCGGGCGTCGACGATGGCGCGGAGGACGAAGCGTTGCGGGTGTGCCTGCCGTTCGAGCCCACGGGAGCCCAGTGGCGGGTAATTCGCGAGATTCGCGCAGATCTGGTGGCGGATCAGCCGATGCTTCGGCTTCTTCAAGGAGATGTCGGGTCGGGCAAGACCGCAGTCGCGTTTGCGGCCGCGCTGGCCCTGGCCCGCGCGGGCAGCCAGACGGCCATGATGGCGCCCACCGAGATCCTTGCCGAGCAGCATCTGCGAACCCTGGGGCCGTGGTGTGAAGCCGCGAAGCTGAAGGTGGCGTTGCTCACCGGCAACACGCCCCGCGCCCAGCGGGCCTCCTTGTTGGCGCTGCTGGGCGCCGGCAAGATCGACGTGCTGGTCGGCACGCACGCCCTTCTCGTCGACGACGTCGTGTTCGCGTCCCTTGGATTGGTGGTGGTCGACGAGCAGCACCGGTTCGGGGTTGAGCAACGCGACGGATTGCGGCGCAAGGCCATGTCGCCCCACTTGCTCGTCATGACCGCCACGCCGATTCCGCGCAGTCTAGCCCTGACCGCCTTCGGTGAACTCGATACCTCGGTGATCGACGAGCTCCCCCCGGGGCGCCAGCCATGCGCGACGCATGTGTTCGCTGGCAAAGGCAGCTTGGATCGAGCGCGGCGCGGTCTGTGCAAACTGGTCGGTCGCGGGGCGCGGGTGTACGTCGTGTGCCCGTTGGTCGAGGCGAGCGAGGCGATCGACGTGACCGACGTGGAAGCCGCGGCGGCGGAGTTTCGCCAGCGCATGCCCGGACGCCAAGTGGGCGTCGTGCACGGCCGGATGCATCCCACGGACAAAGAACGCGTGCTTGCAGCGTTTCGTGGCGGTGAACTGAGCGTACTTGTGGCCACCACCGTGATCGAAGTCGGGGTCGACGTCCCCGACGCCACGGCGATTTTGGTCGAGCACGCGGAGCGGTTTGGCCTGGCGCAGCTGCACCAGCTTCGCGGTCGCGTGGGTCGTGGGGCGGCGGCATCGTACTGTTTGCTGCACACCGCGAGCGAGCCTGACTCCGAGTCGGGGCAGCGATTGGCGGTCCTCGCGGAGCACACGGATGGGTTCACCGTGGCGGAGCGCGACTTGGAGTTGCGCGGGCCCGGGGAGGTGTTTGGCACCCAGCAGTCAGGGATGCCCCGACTGCGTTTCGCTCGATTCACCTCTGGCGGGCTCGCGCTGCTCGAGCAGGCGCGAGAGGACGCGCAGGCGCTGCTCGGCGAGGATCCCACGTTGAGGCAGCATCCGCTGGTGGCCCAGGCGCTCGCGCGGGAGCTCGATCGACGCGATGTCTTCGCCGGCGAATCGGGCTGAGGACCCGCGGCCCTCGGCCCGACCGGCTACCCGAAGGTGATCGCGTCGGCGGAGCCCACGATCGCCTCGAGCTCATCGATGGCCTTGGGCACGGCGTGGCTGAGCACTTCGGGGCCGTCTTCGCGGACCAAGACATCGTCTTCGATGCGTATGCCGATCCCGCGAAAGGCTGCCGGCGCCTCGGTGTCGCCGGCGGCGACGTAGAGGCCGGGTTCAATGGTGAGCGCGTGACCGGGCGCGAGCGGCACGTCGACTTGATCGACCGTGTAGGGGCCGACGTCGTGCACGTCGGCGCCCAGCCAATGGGAGGTTCGATGCATGTAGTAGCGTCGGTATTGCTTGTTTTCGATGATCTCGTCGAGGCTGCCTTGGAGCAAGCCGAGGTCGAGCAGGCCCTGGGCGAGCCGCGCCACGCAGTCTCGGTGGATCCCGTTGATCGAGGCCCCGACGCGGCACTGTTCGATGGCCGCTACGTTGGCTGCTAGCACGAGTTGATAGAGCTCGCGCTGGGCACCGGAAAAGGTACCGTTGACGGGGAAGGTGCGCGTGATGTCGCCCGTGAACTGCTCCCACTCGCAGCCCGCGTCGATGAGCAATAGATCGCCGCCCTGGAGTCGGGAACTGTTTTCGACATAGTGCAAAATCGTCGCGTTGTCGCCTCCGCCGACGATGCTGGTGTACCCTGGTCCAGTGCTGCCAGCCATGCGAAAACGACAGTCCATGATCGCCTCGATCTCGTATTCGAAGCGGTCGGGTCGGCAAAACCGCATCGCGTCCATGTGAGCGAGAGAGGAGATCTCGACGGCACGACGCAAGTCCTCGATCGCAGCCTCGTCTTTGACCAGACGCTCTGGCCCGAGTAGCGCCTCGACATGCGTCAGGCTTTCGGGGGCTCGTTGCCCGTCGCGATTGCGTCTTCGCAGCAGCTGGACCGCCGACAGCACGCTGCGTTCGACGCTGCGGGCGCGGCCGAGGGGAATATAGACCGTGCTCGCTCCCTCCAGCAGGCGCGGCAGTTCTTGTTTGAGTTGGGCCACGTCGAAGGCTTGCTCGGCTCGACCCTCGTCCACGACCCCCTGCGGCCCTTTTCGCCGTCCGGACCACACTTCTGCTTCGGCATCACGTGGGCGCACAAACAAGGTGCTCTCCGGGTCGTGGCCGGGGCGAAACACGAACACGGCGCCGGGCTCGACCAGGCCAGTGAGGTAGTAGAAGTCGGAGTCCGGTCGGAATCGAAACTCGGTGTCGTTCGACCGCGTCTGGACCGAGCCACCGTGGAGGACCAAAGCGCCCCCGTTCATGCGTTGCGCAAGCCGTTGTCGGCGTTGCTGGTAGACTATCGGACGGGGCGATGGGGTCACGATGAGCAGTATGACACGCGGTCCGAGGCGCCGGGCGACGTCGTCGTGTGAGCCCGCCCCGGTTGGGCGGGCGCTCACGCCAGATGCGCGACGCGATCACGTGTGGTGGACCTGGCCGTTGGCCGGGCCCTACGGGGCGTTGCTACTGGCGATCCTGCTGGCCCTGGTGTTTGGCTGAGTCGACTACCGCGACAACCGTCCGACGAAGTGGTCTGCGATCACGCGCCAGTACAGGTCGTGTTCGGCGACCAACACCCGCTGGGCGAGCGTCTCTGGGGTGTCGTCGGCCATCACCGGCACCGGGCGATGGGCCAGATGCGAGCCGTGGTCGTACTCTTCGTCGACCAAGTGCACGGTGGGGCCGCTCGACGCCACGCCGCCGGCCAGCACCGCCTCGTGAACCCGTCGCCCAAACATGCCGCGCCCGCCGAAGCGCGGGAGGGGACCCGGATGGATGTTGACGATGCGTCCCGGGTACGCGGACAGTACTTGCGGTCCGATTCGCTTCATGTAGCCGGCCAGCACCACGACGTCGACCCGGTGCGCGGCCAGTTCGGCCCGCAACGCCGCGTCCTCGTCCGCATGGGTCTTGCTGCTGATGTGACGCGCGACGAGGTCTGCGTTGCGCGCGTGCTGCAGCGCGCCACATCCGGAGTTGTTGGCGATCACCACGGCGATGGTGGCCTCGAGGTCCCCGCGCCCAACCGCGGCGATCAAAGCCTGCACGTTGCTTCCACCGCCAGAGGCGAGCAGACCGAGTCGTAGCCGTGGTGGCACGCCCGAGATGATAGCGCAGCGTCGGGCCGGCGATCGGCTCGCGCGTGTCGCTAGCGTCGGCTCCGCGCGCGCGGTGGGGCGGGGGAGCAACGGCGTCGTTATACTCTGGCCGATGCAAACAACCAGGTCGGAGACGGCGCCCGAGCGCCCGGTGTTTCGGTCGACAACGGTGCTTTGTGTACGCCGCGGCGATCACGTGGCATTGGGCGCCGACGGGCAGGTTTCGATGGGCAACACGGTCGTCAAAGCCAGCGCGTCGAAGGTGCGGACGCTGGCCAAAGGACGAATCTTGGCCGGCTTCGCCGGGTCGGCCGCCGACGGCCTCACGCTGTGCGAGCTACTCGAAGCCAAGCTAGAAGCGGTCGGTGGCAACTTTGCTCGCGCTTGCGTTGAACTAGCCAAAGATTGGCGCCAGGATCGGCGGTATCGCCGACTCGAGGCGTTGATGGTGGTCTGTGACGCGTCGCGTTCTTTGCTGCTCTCCGGCACTGGGGATGTCATCGAGGCGGAGGACGGCGTGCTGGGAATCGGATCGGGTGGCAACTACGCGATCGCAGCGGCGCGCGCCTTGCTGTCCCACACCGAGCTCGACGCCTATCGCATCGTGGAGGAATCGCTGCGCATCGCGGCCGATGTTTGCGTGTTTACCAACCACCAGCGGACAATCCTGCAACTGGGGGCGAACTGATGGATACGGACAACGTGCGGAGCTTGACGCCGAAGGCGGTGGTCGAAGCGCTCGATCGATTCATCATAGGGCAGAGCAAGGCCAAGCGTGCCGTCGCGATTGCACTCCGCAATCGTTGGCGTCGCCAGATGGTCGACGAGTCGATTCGCGACGAGATCTCGCCGAAGAACATCATCATGATCGGGCCCACCGGGGTCGGCAAAACCGAGATCGCGCGCCGCTTGGCCAAGCTCAGCGGGGCCCCGTTCGTCAAAATCGAGGTCAGCAAATTCACGGAAGTGGGCTACGTCGGCCGCGACGTCGACTCCGTGATCCGGGACCTCGCCGAGGTGGCCCACAAGATGGTGCGCGAGGAGATGGAACGGCAGGTGCGAGACGACGCGCGGGCCCGGGCGGAGGAGCGCGTGCTCGACTTGCTGTTGAACACCGGAGAGGGTGGACGCGCCTACACCGACCGACCCGACGGGGCTGGGCCGCAAGCCGCCACGAGGGCTCGTATGAAAGAGTTGCTCCAGGGGGGCAAACTCGACGAGCGTGAAGTGGAGATCGAGGTGGAGGAAGAGGCGTCGACAGGGATTCACATCATGCCGGGCTCACCGATGGGCGACCAGATGAGCGAGCAGATCGGACAGCAGCTGCGCGATTTTATGGGCAAGTTCGGTCGGAACGCTCAAAAGCGCAAGGTTTTGGTGGCGGAAGCCATCGAGCTGCTCTCGCGGCAAGAGGCCGGCCGCCTCGTCGATCGGGAGAACGTGCAGAAAGAAGCGGTGCGTCGCTGCGAGCAAATCGGCGTGGTCTTTCTCGACGAGATTGACAAGGTTTGCAGCCGCGAGAACAACCGAGGGGCGGACGTGTCGCGCGAAGGGGTTCAACGGGATCTGCTCCCGTTGGTCGAGGGGACGACCGTCACCACCAAGTACGGGCCGGTGAAGACCGACCACATCCTGTTCGTCGCCGCGGGAGCGTTCCATTTTGCCAAGGTGAGCGACCTCGTACCCGAGCTACAAGGTCGCTTTCCGATCCGGGTCGAGCTCGACTCGCTCGGTGCCGACGAGTTCGTTCGGATCCTGCGCGAGCCGGACAATTCGCTCTTGAAGCAGTACGAGGCGCTCTTGGCGACGGAAGGCGTGCGCGTGGTGTTCGACGACGGGGCTGTAACCGCCATCGCCAAGATCGCCGCCTCGGCCAACGAGATGATGGAAAACATCGGGGCGCGGCGGCTGCACACCGTGCTCGAGCGTGTGCTCGAAGAGTTGAGTTTCGAGGCGACGCAGGTCGGGGCCCACGAGGTACGGATCACGGAGGGGTACGTCGAGGATCGCGTCAAAGACCTCGTCGAGGACCGCGACTTGTCGCGTCACATTCTCTAGATTTCTTAGAAATCTGCGTTGTCGCGGCATCCGAGCCGTCGGTTCAGGCGACGCGAGCGAGGCACGGGCGTCAGCGAATCGGCTTCGCGGTGCGCGGGAGGGGCTGGCCCGCCTCCCAGGGCTTGCCCAGGTGGTCGCTTGGGGCCCGACTGCGTGGCGCTCGGAGTGTGCATGGGCGTTGTGGCCGTCGGTGGCGCTTGGACTATGCACGGTGGTCGGCGGTCGACCGGGCTGGGACCGTTGGAGTGCAGTGCCGGCGGTGATAACGTAGTTGCAATGGGGCGTTCGATCATCCTGCTCACGTCGTTGTCGGCGCTGGCACTGGTCGGCGCGGCCTTGTTCCTGCTCGTGGGGCGCGACGATGGTCGTGTGTCGGGAGAGGATCGCGTTCGGACCGCGACGCGGTCGCCGAGCGAGACCGACAAGTCGGCTCCTTCGTCACCGCGTCCAACCGCGACGGCCGTCGCCAAGCGAGCCGAGCCGGTCACGACGCCGGCTCGAGCCAAACCACCTCGCGTTACACCACGGCCCACGACACCGGTGATCGCCAGGTCCGCGTCGAAGGGCCGCGTGGCCGAGGACGCGCCGCTGACGGTGGATCCGAAGTGGTCGGCGGTGCTCAAGTCCAGCGTGAGTGGCTGCCAAGAAGTGATCGCCATGCTCGACGGCCACGTGGCCGCGGGCGAGGAACTGGCGCCACGGGAGCAGCAGCGAGTGGTCGGTGCCGCAGTCGACAATCTCGACATGTTCCGCGACTACATCGATGCCAACGACCCGACGCAGGTCGAGACGCTTGCCCAGGCGCGAGCCCAGCTGGCCCGGCGCCTCTCCGCCCTCGGTCTCGAACTCCCCGCGGAGTCGGGACGGATCACGCCGGGTTGATCCGCGTCGCGTAGCAAGAAGCGGCGGGGGGGCAGCCGGCTCGGATGCGGCCAGTGGCCGTTTAGTTGATCATGGCCGCCAGGGCCGGCAAACGAGGGGGGGCGCCGGCGGGTGCCAGCGGGAGCGTGACGACGCGACGGCGCCGCGGTCCTCGACGGGAGCGCTCGATCCACTCGATACGACGAAGCATGGCGGCGACTTCGCCGTCGTGGCGATCGAGGAGGCTTTCGCGGAGCCACGTCGCGGCTTCGCCGTAGCGATCGGCTCGCTCGAGGGCGACGGCGGCTTCGAGCGCGATGTCGGCCCGTCCTGGAGCCCAGCGGCAGCGCGCGTGGGTGCTCGCGACGAGCTCGAGAACGGCGTCCGTCGCCCCGGTCTTGGCGAGCGCCTGCTTGACCGTGAGGCGGGCCTCGTTGGACCACACCGCCTGAAACACGTCGTCTGCATTCGCACCGTGGAACACCTGGCTGCGCTCGCTCGGATCGTGGCTTTTCTGGCAAAAGATGCGCAGGTTGGCTCCACGGTCGATGTGCAGCGGCGAAAACCCGGCCCGCATGCACGCGGTCGCGAGCGAGCGGGAGGTGAACACCTGGCGGTGATGTTCTTGGAGAAAGCGCGTCTCGAGGCGCCCGTACGCTCGCAGCAGATTGGGCACCTCGATGATGAGCACGCCGTCGTCGGCCAGCAGTCGGTGCAGGCGTCGAAGATGGGCTCGGGGTTGGTCGAGATGCTCGAGGAGATGGTGTTCGACGATCAGATCCAGCCGTTCGTCGGGATCGGCGAACGGTGCGACATCTTCGGCCGTCACCGCTTCCGCGTGGACGCCCCGTCGGCGTGCTTCGTCGCACCACGGCGTCCACGGTTCCAAACCGATGGTGGTGGCCGCGATCTGAGTGCTCAGCTGCTCGAGCAGACGTCCTTCGCGACAGCCGACGTGCATGATGCGGTGCGGTCGGTCACGCGGAACCAAGGCCAAGGCCTGGACGACATCTTGTACCCGCCGCCGGCGGACCAGCGCTTCCTGCTCGACATCAGGCTCGGCGAATTGACCACGGTCGTCCTCGAGGAGTGCGGCGTGTTCATGGTCGCCGTAGACGCGCGTGCGGTAGGCGGCGGTGACTCGGTTGGGGGCCGATTGGTCCGGCGTCGCCGTCGTGCCATGTGAGCAGCGTGGGCACAGGTAGGTGGGGATCTCGGCGCCGTGGCGGACGTGGCCGGCGAGCTGAATGAACTGCGACGAAAACGGGAGGCCGCAGGCGGAGCAGGGCGGAAACTTGGGCATGGGCTGCGCTGCGGGTGCAACCCTCGCGCCGAGTCGCGCCACCTCGCGTTCGCGGCGTACCGGGACGAGCGACGGACCGGACTGAACGCGGACGGGGGGGGCCGTTGCGGTTGCGGCCGGCCCCGTGCTTCCCCCGCGTGGTCGCGCCAGCTCCTTGGCGCGAGACCGGGGGGGTGCCACGAGGGCTGGGGGCTGGGGGATGGCCCGGCGCGCGTGGCTACGATTCGCCGCCTCTCGCCCGAGGACTCCGCGGGCGTGCTGAGTCGCTGACCGGAGGATGACCGGGAGCCTCACGGAGGACGCACCGCGCCGAGATCCGACGACGCACACTGCGGCAAGGCGGCGGGCATGGTCGCCGCCGCATGGTCTGTGACGGCGATCCCACGGGTGAGGCCCGTTGAGCCGCGGAGAGAAGCGACGCCGTCCGAGTGACGGTACATTGGTTCGATTGCAAAGTTGGACCACGGACGGCGGGATCCACACCGTGCGCGGTCCGATGAGAGGCTGACATGACTCGAACGATCCGTATCCATCCCATTGCACTCCGCGTACTCGGGCCCGCGGTCGTGGCGGTGGGGTTCATTTCTCCGATGGCACACGTTGCGGCGGAGGAACCCACCGCGGCAGAGGCCGCGGCGCCACGAATTGTCGGCGTCTGGAAGACCATTGACGACGAGACGGGCGCGGCCAAGTCGCTCGTGGCATTGTCGGTGACAGACAGTGGCGAGTTGCGCGGGCGTGTGTTGGAAGTCTTCGGTCAGCCCGACGACTTACGTTGCGACAAGTGTGAGGGGGCGCGCAAAGACCAGCTGGTGCGTGGCATGACGATTCTCCGCGGGATGCAGAAAGAGGATGAGGAGTGGACCGGCGGCGAGATCCTCGACCCGAAGAACGGCAAGACCTATCGCTGCACGATGGCGGTTCAAGGCGACGGCAAGACCCTCAAGGTCCGAGGCTACATCGGGTTCTCGCTGCTCGGGCGCACGCAGTACTGGAAGCGACACCGGTAGCGAGTTCGAGCCGCAGCATCACGAGGGGGGCATACACAGGGAGTTCGTCTTCATAGACGGCTCGGGCGACGCGGAAAGCGTCCAGCCGCTCGCGCAGCCCGTCCAACCCGGCGCCCTTGGAGCGAAACGCTTCGGGCTCGTCGGGGCGGACCAGATAAGTGCCCGGACCGGCCCTCATCACCCGTTTCTTCGCCCGGTTGGCCACGGGCTGGTTGCGCCGTTTGTTGGACGCCGAGCACGGCGTGCAAGAGGAGGCCCGGCGGGGGCGAGGCCGCGACGCAACGTAGATTGGAGCGGCCAAGTTGACCGAGATGAGCGTCCCTGCGGACGCGGACGGGATCGTCATGGGGCCGAGCCGAGCCGGCGTTGTGGACCGAAGTGAACGACGGGCCCCACTCCAACTTGAAACGCGATCAGAGACGCCGACTTCAGATCGATCGCCGCTTCGAGTATCTCCATGCCCGCTGCGGCGAAGACGCGGAACCCGATCCGCGGGGAGATCCAGGTCCGTACGCCGAGTTCCACACCAACGATGGCGAGGCCGTCGCGGCGCGAGCCAGAAGCGGCGTCTCGTTGAGCTGACGGGATGCGTACACCGAGCTCTCCTCCCAGACAAACGTAAGGACCAATCCGGTTCGGCATGACAGCACACACTCCGGGTCCGCCCGACACGGCCGATTTTTGTTGTTGGGCCGCGTCCACGCTCGACCCACCGATCGTACGCGTGTAACGCAGTGAGCACGCCACGAAAATGGCGGGACTTTGACGCCAATAGCTGTCAACGCGAAGTTGCCCGCCTTCAATGGGGGCGACGTTGCCATGGGTATGCGGGAACACATCGGTGTTCACATAAGTCCCCCCACCCGGGATCTTCACGTACCCGGTTGTAAACGAGGCTGTGTAGTCGCGCCAGCGCCAGCCTCGGGGTCTAGAGGGGGCTTGTGACCGCTTCAGCCCGACGTCGCTACGCTTTGGCGGAGGCGGCGAAACCAGTTCAAAACCTGACGGCCCGCGAATCGGCGATCTGGAGCGAAGATCGTTGGCCAAGTAAGCGGCCACACGATCTTCGATGACTCGGCAGTGTCCGCGAAGCGTGATAGATAGGCCGTCTTGGGGACCACCGACTTCGGTGAGTTCCCAGGTTCGATGCGCCGTCCGGGCCAAGACGAATGATACGGACTCTGGCCAGCGGTGGTCGGTTGGCTCCAAGCGTGCGCGCGTTTTTCTTCGTATGTTCTCGATCGACGGACAACTGTCGACACCGATTGGGACGATGACCTGTGAGTCAACGGGCGCGATGTCGATTAGCATCATACACGCCGACAGTGTACATATCATGGCGATCGAGCCCGTCGATAACGCGAAGCCGAGCGAGCGCCCCGGGTCGCGCGTGGTCGGAATGCAACGGCAAGGGACGCTTGCAGGGGAACGGCTGCGCTCTGCACCGAGGATTCGTAGTTGCGGAGATCCAACCCTCCGGCCAGATCGGCCTGAAGCCCGAGGGACGGTCGAATCCAGTAGATCGCGCCGAGTTCAGCACTGACCATCGCCAGCCATCGGTACTCGTTGGCGTACTCTTCCGTTGCCGAGTCTCTGTCTTCAGAGCGAAGAATCCGACCGCCTGCATCAACGCCGCCACAAAGGTACACAGAGATGCGGCGCCTCCGTTCGCCACACAGCCCCAACCCGGCCAGGATCCCCGTGCGATGGGGATACTCGGCGACGGGAACGATCACCGAGCGGATCAGACGAACCGAGCCGAGCAGGCCCAGCACGCGGCCTACCCGTGCCATCGAGGCCAGCCGCAACTGCGCCCCCACGATGTGACCTGCCCGCGGTGGAGCACGCACCTCATCGCTCGCTCGGTCGTCGCCTTCGATAGGAGGCGTTGGCAAACTCGCCGCGCCAACTAGCGCCGATATCCAATCGAGCTCGAGCGACGCACGACCTGTGCGGGGTGGTGGCGCGCGCGAGATCGCGGGCGGCGAGGCGTGGCGTTCAGGCTGGCGGTCAGGCGGCTCGGGTGCGCGCGGCGGTTTGGACATCTCAGCTTCGTTCACCATCAGGCGCGTGGCCGGTTGCCGCTCGCGCGAACGTGCATCGCTCGCGAGGTAGGCCGCGACCGCTGCCTCGACTTCCTCGCACTCACCCGTAAAGGGTCCGACGACCTGGCCGTGCTGTGGACCGCCGTACTCGACAAGCTCCCAACCGCCGGAGTCGGCCGGCGAGAGTCGGAACTGTACGTCGCTTGGCCACTGGTGTGAGCCAGGCCCGAAGTGCTCCCGAACTCTCGCGCTGATCGCTTCGGACGATGGGCAACCCACAAGATAGATCGGCACTTCCGTGGCCGGTGAGGGCGCGAGCGCCAGCGCCATCATGAGGAGGGGTCCGGTTGCCATTACCTGGCGTCGCGCTGCAACGAGACCCACACGCAAGCCGGCGAAGCCAGGGCTTGCTCCGCTGCGGAGGCGGTTGCACGGTGCTTCTGGTAGGAACGTCCAACTCGCCGTGCCCGCGCGTTTTGACCCTGACGACAAAGGACACGCACGTGAATCTCCGCCCGGATGACGGCCAGTTGCCCGTTTCGGTACCGCTGCCGATGAGTGCGGCATAGTTCCAACGCGCGCGCGTAGTCCTGCGACGCCTCAGCTCGCAAAGCCTCGTCGATCAGCGCCTGCTCGGTCGGACGCGGTGACGGGCGTGCCGGTGACCGCCGAGGTGGGCGAGACCCCGGCTGGCCGTCACCGACTTGGGTGGTGGGCCGCGACGCGGTGGCGTTCGCACTCGCTCGCACCAGACGGGCCACGTCAGCCGCCCGAGGCTGAGACCGCTCGCTCGTCGTTGCGACCGATGGTTCCGGGGCCCCAACGGGCCGGACCGGCAACGCGGCAGGCGCTGGCTGAACAGACGCCGGCGTCGAGGCGGCTAGCGTGCCCGCGATTGGGCTGTCCGGATCGAGTGCGGAGAACGAGCCCCACGTGAGCGCGGTGACGCCAGCTGCGGCCGCTGCACCCCACCAGCGACGCCTTCGGGACATTGGGCGCGACATCGCCGGCGCTTCGACCATCACGCTTTGGCGGAATGGATCGGCGACTTCGTCGACGCGGCTCGGCCTGGCCTCGGGTCCGCCGGCGAGGAGGGGGACGATGGCGGCGAAGGCCTGGTCTTGTTCTTGTTGGGTCGGAACGAACGCCTGGCGGGCCAAACCGGTAAACGCGGCCGACGTCACGCCCTCAAGTCGACGGACACAAGCGCGTACCTGACCCCGGGCTCTCACGAGCGCGGAGCGAACCGTGTGCGGGTTCATGTCCAACACGTCGGCGATCTCGTTCGCGCTGAGTTGGTAGAACTCGGCGAGCACCCAAAGCTGCAGTTGTCGCTCGTTGAGTGTCGAAAGATAGCGCCGGATGAGCGCTTGCAATGCCAGGCGCTCGGCGACTGCGCTCGGCGAGGCCACGACCCCCGGACACTCGCGAACCGCGCGGTGTTTGCGATCTGCGCGCCGCCCTTGGCGATTCCAGTTGAGCGCGCAGTACCGCGCAATCGTAGAAAGCCAGCGCCGAGCCCCGCGGGGGTCAGCGAGCGCGTGGCCTTTGCGATGCGCGATTGAGAACACTTCTTGCGTGACATCCTCAACATCTGCGCTTTGCACCCCGCGATGCCGCACGCACGCCTGCACAAACCCGTAGTGGTGTTTGTAGAATTCTCGGAACGACATCGGGCGAGCCTCTTGCTGCATTTCGTTTCGATCCTTCGCAGACGATTCAGCGCTGTCCCCAGCAAGTGTCCCCCTCGCTGAGCTTTGATCGCGACAATTTCGGCGCACGGGCGCGCGGTTCGACGATACGACGTGCGCGGCATCCGAACTCTGGTCATCGCGACGCATTCGCCCCCCCCCCGCGCCCTCGCTCGCCTCCGCGCGCGCCCGAGAGTCCGGGTGAGCGGCCAAACTCGGACTGGACCCGCGCGGATGCGAGGAAGCGATCCGTCGTCCGATCGAGCTGGTGTCATCTCTGCGGCAGGTGGACCCACGCGAGTCGTCAGCCGGGGTCCACCCGCTGCGAATGGTCCGCTTCGCTAGAGGCGGGTAGCCTATTTCGACTGCCTCGCCTGCCAGACGTGGACGTTTGACGACGACTTTGGCCCTCCACCCGAAGCCCTGGCGGCAAATCCGAACTTCTCGAGCCTCTCAACCCGGGTGAAGGCGTGGCCGACCGGCGACGACCACTCGGGCGGTCCCCTACTTGCCCAGCAAGCGCCGGAGGAACTCCTTCGCCCGTCGATCGCTTTCGGCCGGATCTTTGTCGGTATTGAGCAAGATCCTCTCGCCGCAGGCTCGAACGAAGTCGTTGGCGCGCAGTAGCAAGTCGCCCAGGGTCGCCACCGTCTCGACCACTTCTGCCTCGAGTCGGGCTTTGCGAACGGCTTGGGCCGACAGTTCGTGGCCTGCGGTCAAGCGAATGTCTTGTTCGGCATCGACGCGGAAGTTCCGGCAGCGCACACGGACGTCGTCGGTCTGCTCAATCGCGAGGTCGGCCCGCTCCACGATGATCCGGGCGGTCCCGTCGACCCATTCGACGCGGGCCGCCGTATTGCCGTCGGCGTGGGCAATGAGCAGCTGACCGTCTTTGTGAGCGACGACTTCAAGCTGACGACCCGGTTCGAGGTCGACGCGGTTGTGGGCCACAGGGGCGGGGGATGGGTCAGTCGGGCTGGCCATGGCGATGTTCTTCCGGCGGTGGGGGCCGTGCCCAGCGGGCTCGGGCGAACCTCAAGGGATACGGCTGGCGGGCAGGGTTGCCCCGGTGGAGCGGCGAAGCGGGTCTGAGGGACTCGATGCTGGGGGCTTGTGTGCTCAATGAATCAACGGGGGCGGTGCGTCGGGGTCGTTGGGAAGCGAAACGGGGGGAGGCGCATCCTCGTCGTCACTGTGTTCGTCGGTGGTGTCGCGTGGGCACGGCCAGGGGGCGCGCCTCCCAGTCGCTCGGTGCGCGATCGAGCTGCCAG
>QKPP01000236.1:14826-22296 GCA_006508105.1 Myxococcales bacterium FL481
GCCAGTGGGCGCGCCCAAGTTGCTCGCCGTCGACGTGGATGACATAGGCGGCCGCGAGGTCATCGAGGTCGACGCCCGCGGCGAGTGACCGAGCCTCCGAGTCGCTCAGTTCGAACGCCGTGGCCCACACGAGGTTGACCCGGCGATCGTCGGGGCGGACGTGCACGGTATGCAGCCGGGGTCGCGGTTCATAGCGGCGGCCGCTGCTCGCACCCAGCAGGCTCACGTCGGGAGGGGCTGGGGGCAAACGAAACGCGAACGCGGTATCGGGGCTCATCCCGTCGATTTGGATCGCCGTGTTTGCCGGAAGCACCGGGAATACGAGGCCACGGGCCCCCGCGCTGGTCATACGGCGGTTGAGCGTCAGTTGTCCGGAGGGGAGGTCGAACAAACTCGCATCGAGTCGGCCGTCGGCGACCTCGGGGAGCTGGGGCCGATGTTCCGCGGCGGGGACATGGTAGGGCGCGTAGCCGGCGTGTACGCAGCGCGGGAACGTCATCGATGCGACCCACCCGAACCCAGCGGGCTGCGGACGTCTCCACCAAGCCCGCGGATCGCCGACAAATAGCGTTTCAGGGCGAAGCAAGGCGGTCGGATCTTCGACGTTGGGGAGGATCATCCCATCGAAGAAACCGCTTGGTTCGACGACATAGCCCATCCCGGTGGGATTGCGGGGATACGCGCCCGGAAACAGCTCGATGATTGGCGAGCCCATGAGGATGGGCGTGTCGTCCAGGTTTCGTGGGAGAAAGTGGGGGTCGACGCCACCGTAGGCGTTCCACCAGTCGAGAGAGACTTTGTCAAATGCTTCGGGTTCGCTGAAGCGAATCGCGGAGCCGCTGCGATAGGCGTGACGGTCACCGGTGACATGGGCGCTGCGAACGACGTCGCCGACTCGCACGTGCACTCGCATGGCGGAGATGGGCCGGCCGCCGGGGGCGTAGGCGTGACCTTCGACGATGACATCGGTCCCCGCTTTGTACGGCCAGGTATCGCGGCCATGCCGGAGGAGTCGCCCGTTGCGTTCGGGATGCGTCTCGTACACGTAGTCGTCCACCATCGGTTGGTACAGCCGGGTGTCTGGGACCAGACGCCGGTAGGCGGCGTCGTAGAGGTAGTGCTGCTTGCACAGGACGACGACGAACACTCGCTGGTCGTGCTCGAACAGCGTGGCGTGGTAGGTGAGGTCGAACTCGGGTTCAGCCATGGTCACTGCACCAAGGGGGTGCCACCGGTGCCGATGCCCTCGGCGTCGATCGGCGTCGGGCCGGTTTCGGCTTGGGTGGGGGGCGACTCGGGGAGGGGGGTCTTTTTCTCGTCCTTGATCGTCGCCGATTTCGTGGACACCTCGCGGGTCGTCTTGCGTTTGCCCTCGCTGTCCGTGACGCCGAGTTTGGCCGCGTTGTCACCCGATTTGGCGCCGACGTTGACCGACTCTTTGGAGACGTTGCCGTCCGCGTCGGTGGTTCGCTCGTAGCCGACTTCGGCGTGCCCGGTGGTGCGCTTTTTGTCGCTGTCGTTGGCTTTGCGTTCGACTTTACCGGTGGCGCCCCAGCTGGTCTCACCGGTCTCCGGGTCGTGGACCAGCTTGGCCTCGAGCTCGACGCAGCCGGCCTTCTTCGCGTCACCGAACTTGACCGGTACCCGGAACGCGAGTGTGTCATCCGTGGCCCAGGTTCGGAGGAAGTCGCTGCCTATCCCCTTCACGATGCCACCACCGGTCTCGATCGCCCACTTGGCCAAATCGCCCCGGCCGGCCGTGAGCGCGTCGGTGACGAAACCGAGGTAGCCGTCGACGATGTCCGCGACCATGATGAGCAGCACTTTGCCCCAGACCTTGAGCAGGTCGAGAAAGCTCATGCACAAGAACACCGAGTGGAGCAGCTGGGTGGGCGCGAACCCGGTCAGGGAGGGCAGGAGAATGTCGCAGGTGGGGGAGAGCGACCGACCGAGCTTGCGCTGTTGCTGTTTGCGCTGTTTTTTGGCCTGGCGACGCTTCTCTCCGGCTTTCTTCGCGCGTTCGTCGGCCTGTTCCGCTCGCTTCTTCGCCGCTCGGGCCTTCCCCGCCGACTCCTCGCTTTGGTCCAACGCTTCTGAGGCTTTTTGGCTCTCGTCCTTGGCAGAGTTCTCGTGGGCGGCGGCGTTGCGGCGCGATTCCCAAGCGTTCGTCCGCTGCTTGTCGGCGAGTTCGCGCTTTTCATTCGCTTTCTTCTGCGCCTCGCCGGCTCGGGTCTTGGCTTGTTCCGCCTCCTGGTTGTGTTCCTCGGCGCGTCGACGTTCCGCGCTGGCTCGAGCTCGGTCGCGATCGCGTTGTTGTTCCTCGGCCGCGGCTTTCTCGTTGGACTCTCGCGCCTTGGCGTGTTCATCCGCCGCAGTGAGCGGTTTGCCCTCCTCCGCCGCGTAGTCGCCGAGCTGCTGGGCCGTGCGGGCGTCCGTTTCGTGGTCTTGCTTGCGGCGGTTGGCCTCGGCCGCATCTCGGTCGGCCTCGTCCGCGTTCGCGTTGGCTTGCGCCGATTGCTGCTCGTGGTCTCGCTGCTTGCGCTGCTCCGCCTGATCGTGCCGATCGTACTCGTCGGCCTCGCCTTGGGCTTGAGCGGCCCGATCGTCGGCGTCGGTGGCCGCGTCACGGTTGCGCTCGGCCTCCCGCTGGTGCGTGCGCTCGTTGTCGAGGTGCTTGTTGGAACGGTCGGCCGAGTTGCGGCTGTCCTTATGGTGCGCGCGACTCTCTCGTTCCGCCGCTTGAGCATCGGCCCGGGCCTGCTTCTCCACCTTCGCGTGTTGTTTCTCCTCAGCGCGCAGTCGATCGATATCATCTTGCTGCGTTTGCGCCCGTTGAGCTTCTTCGAGTTCCTCACCGCTCCAGATCTTCTCGAGCTCTTGCCGGGCTTTCTCGCGTTTGTGGGCGGCGGCTCCCCATTTGCCCACACGGCCGAAGAAGGCGTCGGTGTCGAGAGATGCACTCATGCCGCCGGTCTCGGATGCCTTTGCGTCCTCGGACGGTTCCACCTTCATCGAGAGATGGTGTATCGCATCCTTCGCCTTGTCGGCCGCGTCCGTGGCCTTGTCCAACGCCTCCTTCGCGGCCGGAATTCCACCGACACCGGCGTTCTTCGCGGCCTTGAGCCCCTTGGCCTGAACCATGCGTCTTTGCAGCTTTTGTAGAATCGGCGGGATCGGCAACTTGATCGCGGCGCAGCGTAGCGGCGGGGCCAGCAGTGGGGCGTAGATGGCCGCGTCGTTGTCTTCGACTTTGATGTTCGGGTTATGAAAATAGATATGGCACTTGGACTTGTTCAGAATCGTATCCGCTAGTCCAGGACCAAGATACGGGGGGATCAGTGGGATGTGGGGAAGCAGCTTCTCGGTTTTCGAGTTGCGAAACACCAGTGCCTGGTGGTCGGCCGAGACCTTGCTGGCCTTGTCTGGGTTGCCCACAAGCCACTGCACCGTGTGTGCGATCTCGAGGTGCGGGTGTGGACCGATCGAGTTCAAGATCGGGTTGCCATCGAAGCTCGGGTCGAGGATCCGCAGGTCGAAGGGGTAGACGGCATAAAAGAGCATGACCTACTCCACGGCGTAGGCGTCGAGGCGCACGTGACGAAGTTCATGAGGGACGAAACGGTAGGCAAACCGCGTGCGCCACGTGAGGGTGCAACTCCCCGCCTCTGGTAGAAATAGTAGCGTTTCAAGCTGCAAGTCCGCGGCAAACTCGCGCGCGCCGATGGTGGCGGTCGCCAAAAAACGCGTCTTCGGCAGCGCGAGCTCAAGCGGCCGTTCCGGCGTCATGCCGGCGAGCATGACTCGCTGACCCGGGGCGAGCGTCGAGAACTGGAAGTTGGGGTGGGCGATGTTGCCGAGCTCGGGGGGGAGCTTGAGCTGTTCGCGACGGAGGAGGGGGGCGGTGAGTTCGTCGACTCGGCCCATCATCGCCAGCGGGATGCTGATGGGGACCGGAGCGATGTTGCACGGCCGTGGCGTATCGCGATACGAGCGGATGGGGTCGGCAGGGTCTTCTAGGTTCGGCAGTCGTTCGCCCTCGGCGACCGACTCTGATACCTGGTAGCCGCAGCCGTCGATGTTGTACGGAAACACGACATCGTTGCCGTCATCGTCGATCGAACGGCCACCGAAGCTGCGATTCCAAGTCAGATCGAAGGCGACGAACTCCTCGGGTGAGGAGGGGACGAGGTGCTCACCTCGACGCTCCCAGTAGCGGTCGCCGTAGACTAGCAGCTGGCGCGAATCGCCTCCGACCGCCAGTTGGACGGCGCTCGACGGTGCGCCGTGGGGGTTGCTGCTGTAGGCTCGACCCAAAGCGACCACGTCGCAGCCTTGCTTGCGTAGACCCACATCGCTGGGAATGTCGCCCCAGGGAGTGGGCAGCGGACTGCGAAGAATGGGAGCATCGGCGTCCCAGTGCACGGTCCAGTGCCCCGCGGGATCGAACTGCCCGATCGCCTTGCCGACGACTTGAACGATGATGAGGTCCTCGTCATTGGCCGGCGAGCCGGAAATGAGCTCGGTTTGCAGTTGGGTATGGTTGTACAGTTCCACTGCCGTTGACCCCGCGCGCGTGGAGCCTACCGCCTCGTTTGTCGGGGGGAAACGTGGCTTCGGGGCGCTCCCGCGGAATTTCTCACATGTGGTCGACTTGTCCGCCCGCCCGTGACCTCGTCGTGGCGGGCGGCCGAGCCGCGCCGGCACGGCTCAAGTCTGTCGATGGCCGCGACGCTCCAGATCGGCTGCGGTTCGGACATGAGCGAGACCCTCCCGTCGGCCGGCATTCCCGGGGGACATCGCCGCGTGGGGCGATTCGTTCTGCGAAGGCCCCGCGGTCACGGGGCTCGCCGATGACGAGTCTTGCGGGCGAATGGCGCAGTTCATGGCCTGAGCCGGCCGAAGCGGGCTCGTCACGAGACTGCCCTCGGTCAGCGATCGGACTCACGTCCCGTGGTCGGGACTATCTTGTCGCACAGCACCTCGCCGGTGAGCACCCGAAACCTCGCCTCCCACCGGCTCCCAACCCCAGTCGACCCCCATCGCGGCTGCTCGAAACCACACTCGATGACTTTCCTTTCCTCGTCCGCAACCTCGACGTACTGCACCACGTACTCCCCACGACGCGTCCCCTCGCGCGTACACCCAAGGCCCGCGCACGCGCTCACCGACGTCGCCGGCCAATAGGGCTCCGGCGAGCGCCCCACGCCCGACGCGACTTCACGGTGATCATGGACCCACCGATCGATCGTGTAGTCGCACCAATCGTCATAGACCGGCTCACTACGGTAGCGAGTCCGACACCGCGTCTCCTGCCGATAGGTCCCGTCTCCGTTGTCGACGTTGACCGTGGAGCAGTCCTCACCAACGGGAATCTGCGTGGTCCCGCTTTTCCGCCTGCTGCGGCGGACCCCATAGGCACCAGCGGGGGCGGGACACCAGCCCCCGTCCGAGACCGAGGCGTAGCGCTCGATCGAGATCGAGCGGTTCCAGCGATGCCCGCTCACCTCGACCGTCGCACTGCGGCTCCAAAACAGGATCACCAACGTCGCCAGAAGCCCCAGCAGCAAGACGGCCCCAATCGCCGCTACGATCTTCCCCCGCCGGGTCCGGAAAAACGCCAGGCCCGGAATCCCGCCCTGGTTCTGGCGCCGCCGCAGCGTCGTCTCCTGCCGCTCTCGCCTCGCCCGCCACTCGATCAGCGCCGCCTCGCGGTCTCCATCCCCGATCGGCGCCCCACACCCAACACAGTGCTTGGCCTTCGCGCTATTCGGCGAGTGGCAATGATCGCAGATCCGATCCACCCCGTAGTACACATGGTCGACGACCGCGACCTTCTCGTTCTCCGCTGGAAAGTAGCGGCGCTTGGGATCTTGGGGCGCCCCACACTCCGGACAACTACGGTGCGTCTTGCCGAGCAGCTTTTTGGCCTCACACCACTCGCAGTCCCAAAACATCTCGTAGACGTTGGCCATCGACGTGCCGACTTCGGGTTGCCGCGGACTCGATCCCGCGGACGCACGCTCGCTCCCGGGTTGCACGGCGCCACTGTACATCGCTTTCGTTGATCTCACACTGGCGAGCACAGTCGGACTCGACAAGCGAGCTGTCGACTCGCTCACTCCTCCCACTGCGGCGACGTAGAACAGAGAGCCCCCCGCGTCCAAGTCGCTCCATTCGACTCAATCGCGCGGGACGCGAGCAAATTGACGCACGGACCCGGCCAGAGAGCCGAGCCGCCCGCTGCACATCGAGCGCGTGCCAGCGCAGACGGCGTGGCGATGCCGCTGTGTGTGTCCACAAACATACGACGCCGGCGCTATCGTCGAGTCCGGCGGCTGGAACAAAGTGCACCCCCAGTGATTTGCCGGTACTGCTGGGAGATGGAGTGCGGGGAATTGGCGTTGCGCCGGAATTTCGGAGGTGTGGATCGACAGGTTACGTCGATCCGGCCAGGTTGCCGGGCGTCGAGACGGGGTTCGCGTTCGAATCGTCGGCGGAGCCCGCTCGCCGTGCGAGCGCTGATGGGACATTCGGTCCTCGGCGGACTGGTGGGCCGGATGGTTACCGGCTCGCGGCTTGGATGACGATGTCCGCGACCCGTTCAGCTTGGGCAAGGTGGAGGGAGTGGTCACCTTCGAGGACGATTTGTCTGGCGCGCTGGCTGAGGCCGACAAAGGTGGATTGGTGGTCGAGCCAATGCTCGTTGTACGCGTCGACAGCAAACCCCGATGGGGCGTGCGCCGGGTTCAAGGTTCGGCTCGCCGAGACCACGGTGATCGGTTGGGTGCACGGCGTGGCGGGGTAGGCCACGCGCGGACCGTCCGTTCCGTTGGCCGTGAGCTCGTCTCGGAGGGTGCGCCAAACGCTGCCGTCGAGCAACTGGGCCCCGACGAGACTCTCGTCGACGCCCGGCAAGTCGGGTGCGGACTGCGGCTTGCGGCGCAGTCGTACGGCTAGCGAGGCGACGGCTGAAATGGCTCGCACCGCCCCGAGGTCGCAGCCAAGGGCGAGCGCGCTGAGGTGCCACGGGGCCAACGACGGCGGGGCAAGACCGAGGCGCGCCGTCGTTTCTTCGAAGCCCTCGACATACCCGTCTAGTAACACGAGACCTTGGCATCGGTCCGGCGCTTGCGCCAAAAGCGAGAGCACCACGCGGGCCCCGTACGAATGGCCCACGAAGAACGCCGGCTCGTGTTTGCGGCCGAGGATGCGATCGAGGAGGCGGCTGAGCTCTTGGGCGTGCGTGAGAAACGACCGCGGTCGCGGTCCCGGGTCGCTGCGGCCCAGTCCGCCGCGGTCGTAAACAATCACGGGCATTCGACGGGCCACGATCCGGACTAGCTCGCCCCAGTGCGCCGACCACATTCCTGCTCCCGCCTCGAATAGGATGACTGGACCGGGGTTGGTTGCGCCGAGATGCTCGGCGTAGAGACGGTGGCTCCCGATATCGTAAAGGAGCCCCGTGCCGCG
>QKPP01000236.1:22396-24361 GCA_006508105.1 Myxococcales bacterium FL481
CGGGGACCACACGCGATACGGCAGCCAGTCCGGACCGTGCGTCGCAAACAGAGACCACACCAGCATGCTGACCCCGAATGCGAGCTGCCCCCCCGGGGGTGGACGGGCGCTGCGAAGTCGCGGTCGAGCGGGTGCACATCGGGTCGCAAAGCAAAAAGGGCGATCGTCTTGGCACCAAGACGACCGCCCTCCACTGGTAGCATTCGGCGCGTCCTCGCGCCGGGACGCGCGAACCTACTTCACATTGAGCTCAAGCACCTTGCGATGCGTCACGCCGCGGGCATCGGTCACCTGCACCGGCAACTCCCATTCCCCGGACTCGGCCGGCGTTCCGCGGACCAGGCCACTGCGCGTAACCTGAACGCCCATCGGGAACGGAGCCTCTGGCGTCAAACGGACCGCGTGGCCACCGGCGAGTTCGCTGGAGTACTGCACCCGGTTGATCCACTCTGCCCCGCGACCATCTTCCAGGGCCGACCGGAACGGCTGACCTCCGCTCGTGTCGCTAGAGTAGAACATGTCGATGCGCCCGTCGTCGTGCAAACGTACTGCGCAATCGACGATTGCCGATGCGTCGAGGTAGACACTGGCCAACCAGCGGATCGTCACGTACGAATCGGTTTCCTCGTAGAAGAGTCCCTCGTGGCTGCTGTACATCGATAGATCCGATGAATACGGCAAAATCCGAGCGTGCGGCGGGAAGCCGATGATGGGCAGCTCGTGGTTGAATGTCATCTCGCCGTTCGAAGACACCGACAGCGAGGTGAACGTGTCCCCGTAGAACGGGAACGCGAAGGGTAACTCGATTTCCGCCGTGCCATCGTCATCGCCGTCGGGGTCAAGTCGGTCCGTTACCTCGGGGTATGACTCGTCAAGACTCTCTTCGGTGTATCGGTAGTCGGCATGCCAGATAAATGGTTCCGTGCCGCCGTCGACTCTCAGGCGCTTGGCATAGGCCTCGCCTTCCTCGGCCTGTGGAAGCTTGCCCGTATCCACTTTCACCTCGTCGAAATCGAGGCTCACCGTCGCCGAGACCCAGTTGTGGCCCGTCTCCAAGTCCATGTCGGCTTCACCGTCGGTCTCGTTCTCTCCGTCCCCGTAGTCGATCACCGAGAAGTTGAGCAAACGGCCGGATCCGCCTTCGGAACGCACGTTGAGGAAGAACTTCGCTTCCTCCCCGGATTCTACGTGAGCGAGCAAGGGCGACACATCGATGCCCACTTCCATCGAATCGTTGTTGCCGGCCCCGAGCAAGGCGTGACTGCCTCCTTGGAAATGGGCCACGCGAGGCTGGATGATGTGCTCCGGTTCACTCGCGTCCGGGTCGCTGGACACACCAGCGGTCAGGCTGAGCCGGTCGCGGGTATCGTGTTCTAACTCGATTCGATAGGTCAGCGTGGGCTCGTACTCCTTGGCGCGCGTGACGAATACGCGCTGCCCGTTGATGCCACCGTCCGTATCGATACGCACCGCTAGCAGGCGGTACATCATGTACATGAAACCGTCGTCCCCCCAATCGAGACCATAGGAGTTGGCGACGATCAGCGCACCAATCTCCCAGTCGGCCATGGTGACCTCGCCGTCTCCGTCGATGTCCTTGTCGTTCGTGTATTCGCCATCGCCATTCCAGTCGAAGCGAACTTCGTCGTCGTATCCGACGAACGTCATCGCGTGCATGGAGGTGTGATCCCACTCGAGGATAATGGCCTTGCCTTCTTCGTGGGTCCCGGAGGGGACCGTATCCGAGCGCATCACATTCCCGGTGGAGAAGTTGGCCAGTCCGCCGTGCCGGGATCCATCGCTGTGGTTGTAAAACCACTGCTTTAGCTTTTGCAGGGCTTCGGGGGAATCGATACGGATCGATGAATACCAGTCCAACCGATTGCTCATGCCCCGG
Organism: Myxococcales bacterium FL481; assembly: GCA_006508105.1. Taxonomy (GTDB): domain Bacteria; phylum Myxococcota_A; class Polyangia; order Nannocystales; family Nannocystaceae; genus FL481. The sequence goes on from QKPP01000236.1 coordinate 24,294, forward strand.
TGATACTCGTCGTAGCCGGACATCCAATAGCTATCGTCACCGATGTTGAAGCCGAAATCCTCCACGCT
>QKPP01000020.1:0-1599 GCA_006508105.1 Myxococcales bacterium FL481
GTGCGACCGCTTCCCCGCGTTCGTCCAGCTCCTCGAGTGCGACCGCTTCCCCGCGCATCACCGACTCCTTGCGCTCGGTCGCCGTGGCAGCCTCGGTCGTCTCCGCATGAGTTAGCGCCTCCCCGCGCTCCGCCAGCGGCTGCACGAGGTCGACCGTTGCCGGGCGTTCCCCCGCCTCCGCGGGCTCCTCGACGACGGGCTCAGGTTCGAGCGAGGCCACGCGGTGGACTGGCGCCAGAGACTCCGCCTGCTCGCCTTCCGTGGCCTCCGCGCGTACCACCGCCGCCGCGGCCTCGACCGCGGCGGCCGGATCGAGCGAGTCCTCGGACGACTCAAGCACCTCCGAGGGTGACCACGACGGACCGCTCCCGCTCGGCTGCGGGTCGCTCGGCTGCAGGTCGCTCGGCTCAGACTCACCGGTGCGCAGGTGCGGCTCGACGGCTTGACCTGGCCGCACGTCCGACGGCGATGCGACCGATTCGCCCCGCCCCATCGCGTGGTCCGCATCCGCGCTGAAAGCCAGCGCAGACGGTCTCAACTGTTCTGCACCGATCCCCACGCCCGCCTCGAGCGACGCGCCGGGCTCGACTCGGCCACCGCCCGTGCCGGACGGCCGCGGCGGCTCGCTGGACTCGACCGAGCGCCGAGGAATTCGGTTCAGTGGTGAGCCAAGCGGCTCAACCGCGCTCGCCAGACGACCCGGCACCGCGTTTAATGGCGAACCGAACGATTCGAGCGGCTCGGGAGAGCGACTCGCCGAAGGGGCGCGCGGAGGCAGGTCGCGACGAGCCTCGGCGAGCCGTCGCTCCCACTCGGCCTCTTCGGCTTCGTCGTCGGTTTGGTCCAGTTCAGTCGGCGACGCGCTCGCATCCGCCTCGCCCGCTGCACCGATCGGCCCGGCCGCGGGCGCACGGCCAGCCGCCGCCGTGTTGAGAGCCGTCGACTCAGAAGCGCCGGCGTCATCGAGCGCGGCCGCGGCTGCGCCGGATGGGGACCGCCCCGACGCCGCAGCAGCTGGCGGCGCATCGGGACGCGGGCCGATCGCACCGTTGGCGTCCGTGGGCTCGGGGGACGGACCAAAGCCGCTGGCGAACAAGTTCGCCATCTCCGATACGGCTGGCCGGCCCATCTCACCAGTCTCCGTGGGGTCACGTTCATCAAGTGCACCGCCTGCAGAGGAGTCTGAGGCGAGACGCCCCGTCGCGTCGAGTGACGGGACCCCGTCGACGTCCGACGCGAGATCGAGCTCGCCCACCACCGCGCGAGGCGGCTCGGCACCCGTGATGGGCTCATCCGCTGCCGCGGGCCCATCCACGGAACCGTCCGCCATGGGCCCGGCCTCCGCCGGAACGGCCTCCATGGGGACGGCCTCCACTGGAGCCACCTCCACGGGGCCGGCCTCCGCCGGAACGACCTCCATGGGCCCGGCCTCCGCCGGAGCGACCTCCACGGGGCCGGCCTCCACCGGAGCGACCTCCATGGGCCCGGCCTCCGCCGGAGCGACCTCCATGGGGCCGGCCTCCACCGGAACGACCTCCACAGGGCCGGCCTCCGCCGGAACGACCTCCATGGGCCCGGCCTCCGCCGGAGCGACCTCCA
>QKPP01000020.1:1609-49541 GCA_006508105.1 Myxococcales bacterium FL481
CCGGCCTCCGCCGGAACGACCTCCATGGGCCCGGCCTCCGCCGGAGCGACCTCCATGGGCCCGGTCTCCGCCGGAACGACCTCCATGGGCCCGGCCTCCGCCGGACCCGCCTCCTCCGGCGCCGTGGCGGCGTCGCTCGCTCGAACGGGCGCTGCCACCTCCACGGTCGCCGCCAGGTCCGATGGGCTCGCTTCGGCGTCGGCAAGTGACTCCGCCGGCAACTCGGCGACCGTGTCATCCGCCGATGCCCCGGCTCCGGTCCAATGCACTGGGGGCGGCGGCGGGCTCGAACGCTGGGGTCGCTCTACGTCCTCCATCGCCGACTCCGTTGCGTCCCACGCTTGTGCCGCGAGTTCTGACGCTTCTTCGGTTCGCGGCGTCGTGGTCGCGAGCGATCCCGCGTGCACGTGATCGTCTGCCGTGCGGCCGCCATCCGTTGGCACATGGATCTCGCCGGACACCGCCACCAAGTCGGCGTTGAGGTGGTCGCCCCGGGACAAGCTGGAGTGGGCGTCTTGTCGCGTCCACACGCCGGTATCCGCGGCCTCGTCCCCGTCCTCGAGGCCGGACACCGCCGGCCTCGACGGCGCGGACTCGCTGTCCACACCCCGAGAATCGGCTCGTCGCCCCGCGCCAACAGCAAACGGCGCCGGGACAGGATCCGGCTGCGTCTGGGTTTCGCTCGGGTCGCTCACCGTGACGCCACTCGCCCGCGCGTCCGCTTCAGTGGCCGCAGGCGACGGGTCGCCGTCGGCCACGTGCGTCGATGCCTCGTCGTCGCCTGCGTCGACGGCTGGCGCGACGACCGATTCAGGATCGACGACGGTGCCCGCATCATCGGGCCGCAGATCCGAAGCGACCCACGCCTCCGCGGGCTCGTGTTGCTGCGCCTCGAGGCGGCGAACGGGCGACGCAGGGGATGGATCGGGTCGATGCGCTTCGAAGGAGCCCTCGCCCGAGGCGGGGGACGGGTCGGGAACGAGCTCGGCCGCGGCGTCAGACGCAGCCGTTGCGCCGGGCTGCGGGCGAGGGCTCGACTCGCTTTCTTCCCAGCGCCGGGCCTCGGCGATCTTGCGTGACCACTCGGCCTCCTCTTGCACCTTGAGCTCCGCGACCTTTTGCTCCCACTCCGACTCTTCGCGTGCGCGCTCGTTCGCCAGGCGAATCATGTCCGACTCGCCGTAGCTCGTGGGCTCGGGAGCCGGAGCGGCCGTCCGGCGAGACCGCTCGGAAACGGCGCGAGCGCGATTGATAGCCGCCCTCCACGTGGCTTCGTCGTTGATCCCGGGACGGCTCTGAGAAAGCGGGGCATCGCGGTGGACGGGTGCGGCGGGAGCCGCCGCGAACTCGATCTGGCTCGCTTTCGCCGAGCGGGGCGCAACGGGCTCGGAACTTGGGACCGTGCCGCCGGGCCACCCCGACATCCTGACCGCCTCCCGCGACGGGCCCGATGCCTCGCCCGTTGAGTCAGCTGGTGCAAACGCGCCTGGTTCCGCTACGGGAGATTGGTCCGCGTCTCCGCGATTTGCAGAAGAGGAGTTCGTCTTCTCTCGAGAGTCCATGATGTTCAGCGTCACTGAGGCAGCAGCCCGCTGGCGGGCGGCTCGCGAGTGGTGGATAGGGATCGAAGCAAGCGAAGTCGTGGCGACGGCGTCAGCTCGAGCTGGACTTGCGGGCGACAGCGTGGCCCAGTCGGGCCGACACCGTGGAATCAGGCCATGAAATGGCCGTCGCGTTCACATCACGAGGCGCCGGGCCGGGGCCCCACGCCACGCCGCATTGAACGTCGCCCAAGCCGTCCGAGTCAGTCACGGCGGGAGGATAACGGCAAACCCGAAGCAGCGAAACCCGAGCGGGCGGTGGCGATGGCACCGCAACCCGTCGATACGGCGAGGCGAAGAGTGTCGCGAACGGCCCACCTGCAGTGCAGATCAACGCCGGCGACAACGCCAACTGATGGGGTCGACCTGTGCGGCGAGCGACATGCTGGCATCCCGAGCCGCAAGTTGTGTAAGCAAATGCACATAGACCGAACCTGGTGAGGACATCGGCCGCACCTCCAGGATCACAGCAACGCTGACGCCGCTCGCTTGGCCGGAGTGCACAGAACCGAGCAGCGCAACGCCTGCGGACGCGGTCGCATGGCGAGCGCCCGTCTAGCGTCTTGACGCCGGACACGCGTGCGAACGTCGCTCACCGCGAGGCTCGTCGGTCAACGCCGCCGGCCCGTACGCCCGGTCGGCCACGCAGTTGGCCGACGCTCGACCGCTCCGTGCTCTTACGCGCGGCGCGACGAGCGAGCCTCTCCCGTTCGAGTCTGACTGTCCGCTCCACTCGCGCGGAGTCGTTGGACACGCGCCAACCCATCCCGTCACAGCCCCCGCCCGGCTCGGTGACGCGCCACGGTGGGGCGAAGCACCCGTTCACTGGACGGCGCGGAGCCCCGGTCCTGCCTTCACATCGGGCGCCATGGCGACCCGGCCGAGGCCGGTAAGACCCCGGCTTCACGTCCGCGCGCCAGGAGACAGTCGACGGCGGCGCGCCCCGTGGACCCCAGCTCTTCCGAGAACGCGTTCACGTACAGCGCGATATGCCGCTCACAGACCGATGCCGATAGCTCTTGGGCCAAGCTAGCCACGTACGACCGTGATGCCGCCGGGTGGCAACGAGCATAGGCAATCGATGCCGACAATGCGTGCTCGAAATCACGGACCAGGCCGGGATCCAGCCGTCGATCGGCGCAGATCACTCCCAGCGGTAGCGGATACCCGGTGTCCTGCTCCCAGTGCTGACCGAGATCGGCGACGAGTTCGAGCCCCGCGTCAGCGTAGGTGAACCGTCCCTCGTGGATGACGACGCCCGCATCGACGTGCTCGGATGCGACCGCCCCCATGATCGCGTCGAACCGCATCGGTACGACCTGCACGGATGCTGGAGCAAACAAGCGAAGCAGCAGATACGCAGTCGTATTGAGACCCGGCACGGCCACCCGAGCGCCGGCGAGTGAGTCGAGGCGGTCGCGAGTCGACTCACTGCGCGTCACGACGAGCGGGCCACAGCCGTGCCCCAGCGCTGCGCCCGAGGCGAGCACGCTATAGCGATCCGTGACATGACCCAGCACGCTCACCGATAGCTTCGTGACGGGCAAAGCATCGGCCGGACGGCGAGCGCGTTCGTTCAGCGCCTCGATATCCTCGATGACGCAATGAAACGGCAGATCCGGCGCCGGCACGAGGCCGTGCACGAGCGCATGGAACATGAACGTATCGTTGGGACAGCTCGAAAACCCCAGGTCGAAGCGAGTCAGGGGCGCAGTCGGCATCGTCAGGCCTTCGAGAGTTGGGTGACGATCGCCGCCGTCAATCGGTCCAAGGCCGCGTCGAACCGCCAGGCCTGCTCGTCGCGATCACCGGTGTAGTTGCTGATCGCTCGCACCCCGATCCACGGCACGCCCCAGCGCGTGCACACCCACGCAAGGGCCGCGTTCTCCATGGTCTCGATCGCGGTACGAGTGCGCTGAGCCAGCGCCTCCGCAGATGCATTCGTACCGCTGCAGCGACTGACCGTGGCCGCCCGCACCACGGGCAGCGACAGGTCCTGGGCCCAGGCTTGGGTGCGTAGCTGATCGGGCAGGAAGGGCCCGACCGACCCCAAACGCAAGGCATCGAGCGCGACGAAGCCCTGCGGCGTTTCGACGCCCTCGTCGGCGAGCTGGTCCTCGGCCACCATGCACACATCGCCCACGCTCAGGCCGGCTCCGCGATGGGCCCCCGCCACCCCCAAGAGCACGACGTACTCACATGCCGGACCGCGAAGCAGCCGTTCGGTCAGCCGCGAGGCGGCGGAGGTTTTGCCCACTCCCACCTCGACCAGTTGAACGTCGTGACGGCCGACCAACGCCGCGGCCACCCCTTCGCCCTCGCGAGGAGCCGCGTACGCTAGCAGTACCATCGACGCCCCACCGACTACGTGAACAAGCGCATGGGCTCTTCGAGGTAGTCTCGCAGCGTGGCGAGGAACTGCGCCCCCACGGCACCGTCAACCACCTTGTGATCGCACGACAGCGTGGCTCGCATGCGTCGTCGCACCGTGAGTTCTCCGTCGACGACCACGGCGCTCGGTTCGACGGCGCCCACCGCCAAGATCGCGCCTTCGCCCGGATTGACCATCGCGGCGAACTCCGAGATGCCGAACATTCCCAGATTCGACACCGTGAACGTGCTTCCCGTCATTTCCTCGGGGCGCAGCTGGCGTTGCTTCGCGCGCTTGCCTAGTTCTCGGACCTCCATCGAGATCTGCCGCAGCGTTTTTTGGTCGGCGTACTTGACCACAGGGACGACCAAGCCATCCTCGAGGGCCACCGCGAACCCCAGCACGATATCGCCGTGTTCGACGATCGCACCGTCGGTAAACGAGGCATTCACGCGCGGGTTCTCGCGCAAGCTTCGGGCGGCGGCCACGAGCAACAAGTCATTGAACGAGGCCTTGGTCCCCTTGACCGCGACGTTGAACTCGCCACGAAGCTTGCTCGCGCGCTCCATGTCGATCTCAATCGTCAGATAGAAGTGCGGCACCTGCTGCTGGCTTTGCAGCATGCGCTTGGCGATCGTGCGACGCATCTGCGAGTGCGCCACGGTCGTCGCCGGACGAGCGACGAACGGGCGACCGTGCTCGTCGACTTCCGCCGCGGGTGTACCCACGGGCACGCTGGGCGTGGACAGCACGGCCCCTTCCACGTCGGCCTTGATCACCCGCCCGTTGGGGCCAGAGCCGGGAATCGACGTCAATGGCAGCCCGCGCTCGCGCGCGAGCCGACGTGCGACGGGAGACGCCGGAACCCGCGACTGCGCCCCTTCGTCCGTCAACTCAGCGGCCGACGTCACCGCCGGTGCGGGCGGCGAGGACCCGACGACCGGAGCCGGGCTGGCACTCGGTGCCGCGACGTTGGACGGCGGGGCCGCGGCGGCGACGGGGGCCGGTGTGCCAAGGCTCGATGCCTCGGGCGGATCCGCGGACACGGCTGGTGCCGCCGGGGCTGCTTTGTTCGCGGCCGCGAGCGCGGCTTCGACGTCGTCGCCTTCCGCCCCAAGGACCGCGATCGGAGCTCCCAGCGGGAGGACCTGCCCCTCTTCGGCGACGAGCTTGAGGACTCGACCGCGGTCGAAGCTCTCAAACTCCATTGTGGCCTTGTCGGTCTCGATCTCGGCGATCACCTGGCCACGTTTGACCTGATCACCTTCTTTGATGCGCCACCGGGCGACAACGCCCTCTTCCATGGTGTCACTGAGTCGCGGAAGCTCGACAACGGTTGCCATGTTCGCTGCTACCTCTGGTAGTTCGGTCAGAAAGACGAGATGGACGAAGCCGTTCGACCTACTTGTCGACGTAGGCCACGCGACGGATGCTGCCGTAGACCCGTTCGGGACTCGGCAAGGTCAGATCCTCGAGGTTCTCGGCGTACGCCATGGGTATGTCGTCGTAGCACTCTTTGAGCACCGGCGCGTCGAGATGATCAAACACCTCGCACTGCACCCGGTCGGCGATGTGGCTGCCCACGCTGGCGTAGGGCCAGCCGTGGAACGCCACCACGCAGCGATTGGTCTTGCGGACGCTGGCAAAGATCGCTTCTTCGTCCATGGGGCGGAGGGTCCGCAAGTCGATGACCTCGACATCGATGCCGTCGGCCGCAGCAAGCTCGGCAGCCTTCAGCGCCACTGGCACGCCCTGCCCCCAGGTCACCAAGGTCACGTCGTTGCCCGCTCGCTTGATGTCGGCCTTGCCGATCGGGATGAGGTACTCCTCGCTCGGCACCTCGCCGCGCACGGAGTACATCAGCTCGCTTTCGAAGAACACCACGGGGTTGTCGTCGCGAATCGCTGACTTGAGCAGGCCCTTCGCGTCGTACGGCGTCGCGACCGAGACGACTTTGAGCCCGGGAATTGTACCGTAGATGGCATCGAAAGCTTGGCTGTGGGTGGAGCCCAGCATATGGGCCGCGCCGTTGGGCCCACGAAACACCATCGGCACTTTGAACTGGCCGCCGGTCATGTGGTGAACCTTCGCCGCGTTGTTGAGGATCTGGTCAAACGCGACCGCCGAGAAGTTGAAGGTCATGAACTCAACAATCGGACGCAGACCACACATCGCCGCGCCGATGCCGACGCCGGCAAAGCCCGTTTCGACGATCGGCGTGTCCAAGATTCGTTGCGCCCCGAACTCCTCCAGCAACCCCTCAGAACACTTGTACGCGCCGTTGTAGTGCCCGACCTCTTCGCCGAGCAAAAACACGTTGTCGTCCCGACGCATCTCTTCGCGTATCGCGTCGCGAATGGCTTCTCGAATTTGTAGTGTGGGCACGGCTAGTTCTCGACGTAGATGTTGCGGAAACGGTGCTCGGGATCCGGTTGGGGCGATGCGTCGGCGAAGCGGATCGCCGCGTCCATCTCGTCCGAGACGGTGTCGTCGAGCGCCTCCAGCTCGGACTCGGGGATGGCATGACGCTCAGCCAGGGCAGCTCGCGTCGCCTCGAGCGGGTCTTGAGAACGAAAGGAATCGAGCTCGCCTGGACCGCGGTACTTCGCAGGATCGCTCATGCTGTGACCACGGAAACGATAGGTCAGCACTTCGATCAACGTCGCGCCTTCCCCCTTGCGGGCGCGGTCCATCGCTTCCGACACGCGATCGCGCACCTGGAAGGGATCGGTCACGACGAACCGATCGGCCGCGATACCGTAGCCCGGGGCCCGCAAGGTGATGTCCTCCACGGGCAAGGTCCGAGACAGCGGGGTGCCCATCGAGTAGCGGTTGTTTTCCACGACATAGACCACGGGGAGCTTCCACAGCCCCGCGAGCGTCATCGCCTCGTGGGCCGGACCGATGCCCACCGCCCCGTCGCCCAAAAAGCACAACGTCACGGCGCCGTCTTGCTTGTACTTGGATGCGAACGCATGGCCGGCCGCCACCGGCAGATGGTTGCCGACGATGGCGTAGCCCCCCCAAAGACCGCGATCGCGGTCGAAAAAGTGCATCGAGCCGCCGACTCCGCCGACGAGCCCGGTCGCTTTCCCGAACATCTCGGCCATGCACTGACCAGGTTCGGAGCCCAGCGCCAGGGCGAAGCCGTGGTCGCGGTAGGTCGTCACCACCCGGTCCTTGGGGCGCATCGCCAAGGCAGTGCCGACTGCGATGGCTTCCTGCCCGATATAGAGATGAAGAAAACCGCTGATTTTGCCCTGTGTGTACGCCCGGGCCGCGGCCTCCTCAAACCGGCGGATCCGCAGCATCTCGCGGTAGGCCGCGAAACTGGCGTCCTTGTCCGCGCTGGCGAGCGATTCGGGCATCGGCGGTGGTCTTTCAATCGCGGTCGACATGTCAGGGCTGCGGAGACTAACACAGGGATGTGAGTTCGCGACCGCGTCGCCCCGGACTCACCGCTGCGTGCACCGCCTTGCGCACCAGTCGAGGCATCTTGACCCGTGGTCGCCGACGCCAAGCCGGTGCGAAGCGCGTGACGAGCCGAAAACCCGAGGGACGCAGTCGACCGTCGCTGCCCGGGCCCGCCACCAGGCTCGGGCCCGTTGCGTCCGCAGCGATCTCGGACGTGGCCCGGCGCCACGGATCGACCGCGGTTCAAGCCCTTACGTCCACGTGACGAAGATGACCGATCCGCCGCCTCGCGCTGCCTGGCACGCCCTCACCGAAGTCGCGCCGAGATCCGATCGGGTCTTCGCCGACTCGGACCACAGTCAGTGGGACGAGACGCGCGCCGTGCTGCGGCGAGGCCTCACGCGCGAGTTGCGGTGGACCCCAGCGCGGCCCCCGAAGCGCGACCGGGACGCCTCGCCGTGTAGTATCCCGCCATGACGCACGGGGAACCGGCACCACCGAACACGTACGCGGACCGCATCATCGCGGGAGATCTGGCTGCGCTCGACGAGCGTGCGCTCGAGGGGTTCCTCGCGGGCGCCGGCGACACATCGGACCTGATGGCCGCTGCCGATCGGGTTCGGCGTCAACGGTTCGGTGACGAGGTTCACCTGTGCTCCATCGTCAACGCGAAACAAGGCGGGTGCCCGGAGGACTGCGGGTTTTGTTCGCAGTCGAGGCACGCCAGTACCACAGTCGGTCCCGAGCGGTTCATCGCCCCGCACGAGGCGGTCCACGCGAGTCACAAAGCGCAGACGCAAGGCGCCAGCGCGTTGGGCTTGGTGACCGCGACGCGTGGACTCGCTGACGATAGCCGGGCGCTGTCCCAAATGGTCGAGGGCATCCGCGCGGTCCGAGAGGCCGGGCACACCGAGGCGCACGCGTCTTTCGGCTTCGTCAGCGAACCGGCCCTACGCGAACTCGCCGAGGCCGGCCTCACTGAGCTCAACCACAATCTTGAGACCGGACGCAGCTACTTCGACCAGATCGTGACCACGCATACCTACGACGAACGCATCGCGACGATCCGAGCGGCCAAACGAGTCGGTCTGCGCACCTGCTGCGGTGGCATCATGGGGATGGGCGAGACGCCCCGCCATCGCGCCGAGTTGGCCATGCAACTGCGCGAACTCGACGTCGACGAAGTCCCGATCAACTTCCTCGTCAGCATCGAGGGCACGCGGCTCGAACGAGTCGAACCCCTCGAACCGCTCGACATGCTGCGCATTGTCGCGAGCTATCGCCTCGCGCTGCCCCGCCAAAACATCTTCATTGCGGCCGGTCGTCATCATCTCGGCCATCTGCAACCGCTCGTGTTCTCAGCCGGCGCGTCGGGGTTGATGGTCGGAGACTTTCTGACCACCGACAATCGCTCGGTTCAAGACGACCTCGACATGATCAAACAACTGGGTTTGCGTCCCCGAAACTGTGGCGCCCCGAAGGCGGAGACCAAAGGTGGTCGCCAACGCTTGCCCGTTGTAGCGTAGGCTCGTGCCTACTCTGCCTATCTTCACGGTCGACGCGTTCACCGATCAGCTGTTTCGCGGCAATCCAGCCGCCGTGTGTCCGCTCCGCGATTGGCTCCCCGACGAGCTGTTAGGGTCCATCGCCGCCGAGAACAACCTCTCCGAGACCGCCTACATCGTCCCGCGCGACGGTGGCTACGGTCTGAGGTGGTTCACCCCCACCGTCGAAGTCGACCTATGTGGTCACGCGACCTTGGCCGCGGGCCACGTTGTCCTGCGAGAGCTGAGCCACCCGCCGACGGAGGAGGTGGTGTTCGAGACCCGCAGCGGTGAGCTACGCGTACGGATCGCGCCCCCCGGATACGAAATCGACCTGCCCGCGACGCCGCCCGTGGCGGCGCCAAGCCCCGATCCGCAGATCGCCACCGCCATCGGGACCACGCCGCAGGAGACGCTCGGCGGCCCGCATCACGTGGCCGTCCTCACGCACGAAGCGGCCGTGCGGGCGGTGCGACCCGACTTCGCGCTCGTGGCCGAGCTCGGCGGAGGCGGACTGATTGTCACCGCGCCGGGCGACGATGTGGATTTTGTATCCCGGTTTTTTGCACCGCACCACGGCATACCGGAAGACCCGGTGACCGGTTCGGCTCACTGCACACTCGGTCCCTACTGGGCAGAAAGACTCGGCAAGACGCATCTACGGGCCAGGCAAGTCTCGCCGCGCGGAGGAGCGCTGGAATGCCAAGTCGGGCCCGCCAGCGTGTCGTTGCGTGGACAGTGTCGCAGCTATCTGCGAGGAACGATTGAACTGCCCTAAAAACCGCTCCCCGGGGGTTCGATTTCGCGGTCGCCCAAACACCCAGTGGACGCCGAGAAACGCCACCGTGACGCGCCGTGACCACGAGGTTTCGCTTTCGCCCATCAGCGAGCCTCGGGGGTTCGAGACGGCATCTAGCGAAGATCGAGGATTCGCCTGGTTCCGCGACAACCTCCGAAATTAGCAATTCCTGTACAGTCAGAGGGTGACGAGCGTCCGGGCGACGCCTCCCCGGAACCGACGCCTGCACCCGCCGAAGCGGACTCGACATTGCTTGTTCGGGGTGGGCGTCCGTGCGATGTCATGTACGCGGCGAAATGATGGGGGTGTGGATGCGACAACAACCCTGCACAGTTCGTACTGCGCTGGTCGATCCTGGGCAGAACGGACAGCAACGACCCGACCGAACGGCGACGACGGAGTCTCGAGTGCGCTCGGCACACCTCGGACGAGACGCCGAGCCCCCGCCCCGAGACGGGCCGGTACGCGCACGGGGAGCTTCCCGTGCCTGACCTGAACACAAAGGGCGGGACCACGCCCGTCAGCCAGCGGCACGCCACGATTGCGGATGTCGCGTCAGGTCGGCTGACGGTGGATGAAGCGGCGGCGCGACACCGGGTCTCCGCCCAAGTGATTCACGGGTGGGCCGACGAGTTCCTGTCGAGTGCGTCGAGCCAGCTCGACGCCGATCTACGCGAGTTGTTCGAGCGCCGCGGTCTCGCGCGGGGCCAGACCGCCAGCGAGCTAGCCGGCAATGTCGAGGACGTTTCCATCCCGGAGTTGGTGCAATTGTTGGTTAGCAACGGGCGCACGGGGCAACTCGTCCTGAGCAACGCCTTCGGCGAGCACCGGCTGTGGATCGACGGCGGGCGCGTCATGACGGCCAGCAGCGGGGCGTTGGTCGGTACGCCAGCCGTCCTGCGCATCTTGGCGCAGTCGCAAGGACGATTCGTCGTGACATTTGGGAGTGCCGCCCCGCCCGAACCGAACGTCTCCGAGGAACCCCACGTTTTGTTGCTGCGCGCCGCTCATCGCAACCAGGAGGCTCAGCGGCTGCTCGATCGACTTCCACCGGCCTCCGAAGTCCTCATCGGCCCGCGTGGTTCGCCGTCGCTGGTGCTGTCGGTCGAGCAGTCGGACCTGCTCGCTCGCCTGGCGGACGGCGCGACGATCGACGAATTGCTGCGCGACAGCCCCCACGGGCACGCGGAGACCGTCACGGCCCTGCGCGAACTGTACGGCCACGGGTACCTCCGCGAAACCGGACAACATCGACCCTTGCTCGACCCCCGGCCGGACGCGAGCCCCGTGGAAACGCGTGAACTCCTGAGCGAGCTCAATCCACCCCCGCCGGCCCGACGCGTGGGTACGACCCTCGCCTTGGGGTTTTTTGCCGGGTTGGGAGCCGCGGTTGTGTTTGCACTAGCCTGGAGAGCGTTTGACCGCACGCCGGCCCCCGACGAGCCGATCCCCTCCCCGGCCAGTTTGCCCTCGCGGCCCTCGGCGTCGCCCCTTGCCGCTGACGGTGTCTCGCCGCGGTGCCCGGCGGGCATGGCCGGTATCGCTGGTCGGCGCTTTCGCCTGGGGACCGAGCATTCCGGTGGACCAGACAACTTGGCCGTGCCTGCGCATGACGTCGAAGTCACCTCGTTTTGCCTCGACCGCACCGAGGTGACCCACGGGACGTACGAGCGGTGCGTCGCCGAAGGGATCTGCTCGGCGCCCCGATCGACCAACGGTGTGCCCCCGCCGGGCCTCCCCGCGAACATGAGCTGCCGCGGCGACGTCAACGGCGAGGCGGACCACCCGGTGACGTGCGTCACGTGGGACCAAGCCGATGTGTTTTGCCATTGGGCCGGCAAGCGACTGCCGAGCGAGGCCGAGTGGGAGCTCGCCGCGAAGGGCTCGCCGTCGCGACCCTTTCCGTGGGGTGATGAGCCCGTCACGATCAAGCGAGCCAACGTGTGCGACGACTCCTGCGCTCGCGAGCCGCGCTCGTCGGACACCTCGGCATCGAGCGGGCGCCTCGCTGCGGCCACCGAGCCGTCCGGGCCGCGACTGACGGGCGACGACGGCTGGCCGGCCAGCAGCCCCGTCAAGAGCTTCCCCGACGGTGCGACGCCGACCGGAGTGTTCGATCTCGCGGGGAACGTGGCGGAATGGACGGCTGACTTCGTGTACCGCTACGCCGGTGGGCCAGTTCGCCACAACCCGCGCGGCCCGATCGACGGCACGGATCGGGTGGTACGTGGGGGGTCGTTCGCCAGCCGCCACGCCGGGGAACTCAAGACCACCAGCCGAGCCACGCAAGACGGCCACCATGCGACCCCGACGATCGGCTTTCGCTGCGCTGCAAGCCCGCTGGGAACCGGATCGGATCGCGTACCCAACGCGGCCGCTCAGGATTCGCCGCCCGACCGGTGACCCAGCCCCCCGCGGCTGCATCCAAACCGCCGCGATCGGACCCAGACGCCTCCGCCCTCGCGAGACGGCGGCGGACCAACCGCCACGGTTTCATGTGGCCTCGCGCTCGCTTGCAGCGTGATCGAAACTTCGCGCCGTGCGCGTGACGCGTTGGCGACAGAAGCGAGACTTCGCGCGCTCACGATCGTGGGTACCCTGCGCGCTCCCACCCGCTGGGGCCACACCTCTCCGTTCCACTCGATGACTGCGATCCTCGTCTTCTTCGTCGCGCACTGGCAGCTGTCGGTGTTTTGCCAGACCTTTTTCCTGCATCGCTACGCTGCTCACAAACAGTTCACGATGTCGCCGGGCTGGGAGCGGTTCTTTTACCTGTTCACCTACCTGTGCCAAGGCAGCAGTTTTCTCGTGCCGCGCGGCTACGCGATTTTGCACCGCATGCATCACGCGTACAGCGACACGCCCAAGGATCCGCACTCGCCTCGCTACTACACGAACGCGCTGACGATGATGTGGCGCACGAAGAAGGCCTACGACGACTACGCGTACCAGCGCGTCGAGCCGGAACCGCGTTTCGGTCACGATCTCCCCCAGTGGCCGCTCATCGATCGGATCGGCCAGTCCTGGCTTGTGCGGTCGATGTGGATCGCGGGCTATTCGGCGTTTTACTTCGCGTTCGCCAGCTCGCCGTGGCTGTTTTTGCTCCTGCCCGCGCACTTTGTGATGGGCCCCATCCACGGCGCGATTGTGAACTGGTGCGGACACAAGTACGGGTACCGCAACTTCGCGGAGAACGACGACTCACGCAACACACTGGTGTTCGACTTCGTCACGCTCGGCGAGCTGTTCCAAAACAACCACCACCGCTTCGCGATGAGCCCCAACTTCGCCGCCCGGCGGTTCGAGGTGGACCCGACCTACTTCGTCATCCGGGCCCTCGCCGCCTTCGGCATCATCCACCCCGGACCGCAACGCATGCGCTACCCCGACGAACGCGGCGTGGCCGGCCGGGCCGACGCTGCCTCGGTGTAGCGAAAGGCTCGCTCCGTCTGCCCGCGATTCCTCGCCACGACAACAACCGGCGAGATTCCCGCGCCCACGAAGCCTCGCCACGACGACAACCCGCAAGACTCCGCCCGAGCACGTGCCGAGGCGAAAGGCCCCGACACCCTAGCTCGCCACGTGCGGCCTAGCTGGCATCGGGCTTGGGCGTGTTCGGACCGCTCGCCGGGAGCTTCGGCGGCGCCACCAAGTCTTGCGGCACCTCTCCGGTCAGGGCGCCGAGAAACGCCACGATGGATTTCGTGTCGTCGGCGGACAGCGTCCGCCCCAACTGGTACTCGGCCATCATGGCGACGGCCTCGCCCAAGTCAGTCACCGAGCCGTCGTGGAAGTAGGGACCCGTCTTCGCAACGTTGCGCAAACTGGGCACCTTGAAGAACATCCGATCGGACTCGGACTTCGTCACCTTGAACCGTCCCGGATCCTCTTGGTGCGGCCACGCCTTGACCAAGCCGAGTTTCTGGTACATGTGGCCCCCCAAGTACGCCCCCGCGTGGCAAGTCGTGCACCCGGTCGAGAGGAACACCGCGAGCCCTTGCTTTTCCGCGTCACTCAGCGCCGTCTCATCGCCAGCCAAATAAGTGTCGAATCGACCCGGCGTGACCAACTTGCGCTCGAACGCCCCGATGGCGTGGGCCATATTGTCGTAGGTCACGGGATCCGCCTCGCCCGGAAACGCCTGGCCGAACGCCTCGACGTAGCCCGGAATCGACTTGAGCACCGCGACGACAGCGGCCTCGTCGGGCATGGCCATCTCCACCGGATTGAGGACCGGCCCCTTCGCCTGTTCCTCGATCGTCGCGGCCCGCCCGTCCCAAAACTGCGCGATGTGACCAGCAGCGTTGTACACCGTGGGCGAATTGCGATCGCCTCGTTGCTTCCGATGGCCCATTGAGGTTTTGTCCCCGTCGACACCGAACTTGTCGAGCAGGTGGCAACTGTTGCAGGACACGTCGTGGTTCTTCGACAGCCTCGCCTCGTGGTACAGCTGGCGACCGAGAGCGATCTGCGCCGAACTCGCGGGCTTGTCCGTGCGTGACAGGTCAGCCGGGAGGGGCTTGAACGCGGCAAGCATCGCCCGATCGACGACCGGCTTGGCCGGCTTGGCCGCCGGCGCCGGTTCTGCCGGCTGGGTCGGCTTCGCCCGCTCCGTTCCTTTCGCGGCCGGTGCGTCTTCCGCTGGCTTGCCACAAGCGAGAGCGCAGGAAAATGAAGCGGCGATGAGTCGGGATAGCTGGGTGGTGGTCACGATCAACTCCTCGGCATCAGCCGGGCCATTACGACAAGAAACCACGTCCGATATCGCCGCGCAACCGCAAACGGCGGGGCGCCCTACGGCGCTACGGCGCGAGCGTATTCCGGTTGGACCAACGCAACGAGTGACCCAACACATCGGCGATTTTTCGTGGCCGGCGTCCGTCGAGACGCATCACGTACAAGCCGGGTCCCTCCCCGCTGGTGCGCGTCGAAAAAAATGCGATCAAGCGGCCATCGGGACTACACGCGGGCGCCGTGTGCCGCCCACGGGTCTGCGTCAGCCGCACCGGATCGCGCCCGCGAAGATCGCTGACCACGATGTGAGCGCTACGTCGAGTGCCCACGCTATAGACCAAACGTGTTCCGCCGGGGTGATGGCAAAACGTGGGCGACGAAGCCGAGTAGCCCGCGATCGATACGGCTCGTTCTCCCACGTAAACCCGCTGCAAACGTTTGCGTGTGCCGGCGTACGCCAACTGATGGTCTGAGTCGAAGCTGGGGTGCAGCGCTAGCAACAAGCCGGTGCGTTCAGTCCACCCGTCGAAGCTTGCCCGTCCCACGATGACGCGAATGCCCTCCGGCGTGGCGATCGATAGCGCGGACGACTTGCGGTCGGGGCTAAACGCGAGTCCGTAGAGCGACCCGCTGCGACCGATATCCACCGGCTCTGCCATGCCCGCACGAAACAGACGGAAGGGATGACGCTCGACGCTGGCGAGGTAAAACAGTTGCTCGTTCGGTCCGAACGCTGGCGCTGCGGCCACGTGCTCGGGAGGCGAGATGGTTTCGAGGCGCATCCCATCGGGATCGATCACATGGACTTGCCGCCGTTTCCCGTCGCCACCGACGAAGGTCAGTCGACTGTGAAACGACCCGAGATCCCCGGTGACGGCTTCGATAATGCGGTCGGAGAACTCGTGGCCACCGCCCCGCAACTGGGCGGCGTCGAGGGTACGCCGGCTCTCGAACACGACGGCTTGGCTGACCACATCGACGAGTTCGACCCCGCCGTCGTAGCGACGATCCGGTCGCGACGCCACGCTGACGCGCACTAGGAACCGGACCTTTTCTTCGCGCCACTGGTCGGCGGTCGCCTCTGGCGCGGCAAGCTCGATGACCTCGAACTCGCCCGACAGGTCCAAGTCTCGCGCGATCAAGTTCCGCATCCGGCGAGCATCGCCATCGTCGGCGACGACCCCGATCCGCGGAAGAACCAGCGAAACGGACAGCTTGTCGGACGCGGTCACCACCAGCTCACCGAGCCCCGCGTCCGACTCGGCCGCAGGCTTCGGGCTGGCGTGGGCGGGATCCGGATCCGGGGCGCTCACACCCGCCGACAGCAGCAGCGTCGCCAGTCCGCCAGCGACAGCGTGAAGTGCGCACCGTCGCCTCCCCGAGCTGTGTGGGGTGCGATCGGGCAACGAGTGATCGACCCCCGCGGCCGGAGCCCGACGCCGGCGAACGGTCGACACGGCGCCCGATTGTGGGCTTCGCGTCCCCGGCTCAGCCACGATGGGCTTGTTGCGCTGGGCTGTGGTCAGTCGCATGCACTCTCGCTGCAAGTAAACGTCACCGTGAGCACCCGCGGCAAGGCGTTCGGGTAACCGCTCGGAGGCTCGGGCAGACCCTCGCCGCGAACGCTGCCCAGCGCACGCTCAGCGGCCGCGTCGAAGTGGTGATTGCCGCTGCTGGTGATCTTGTAACCGGTCACGTTCGCATCGTCGCCGACCTCGATGGTCGCACGAACGCGAAACCGCAGCAGGTCGGGTGGAGCCAACCCGGACCCGCTGACGCGGAACCGCGTCGACAGCCAGCGAATGAGCCGCGCGCGGTAGGCCGCGACGATCGCCTCGCCGGCCCCCGTGCCCCCGTCACCGAGCCCCATACCTCCCTCGCCGGCCCCCGTGCCCCCCGTCAGTGCCGCGACGCCGCCGGTCTCCGCCGCGGCAACGGAGTCCCCGGCCGCCGTCTCGCCCGAACTCTCGTCGTCGATGAGATCCGGCAAGACGATCTCAGCCGGTGAGCCCACCGCCTCGGGCCCTTCGTTTACGTCAGGGAGTGCCGCCCGAGACCGTCGCCGGCGGGACTTGGTACGGCGCTTGTTGGGACGTCGACGGGACGCTGGGCGCTTGGCCTGGGCGGGTGTGGGGGACTCATCGGCTCGCCGCCAGTGACCGGGTAGCTGCCGCACCGTTCCCATCAACGACCCGCCTCCGCGGGCGTCGAGGACCGGATGGACCGCGATCGCGATCTCGTCGCCGGGATCGATGCGGCGAACGTCGGCCTCCCACGCCAGGCGAGACAGCCACACCACGCCGAACGCCACGGCCCAGATCCCCAACGCCACGACGATGCCGACGCTCGCATCGGTGGGAGACACATCCCGCAACGCCGAGGATCTCACGGCGACGCCTCGGGGGCCTCGGGCTCGACCAGTAGGTTGAGCCCGGTGACCCCGGCGACCCGCGCGGCGGCGACGACCCGAGCCACCACGCCGTAGCGAGCCTCCTTGTCGGCCCGAATGTAGATCTCCTTGCTCGCTTGGATCCGGGCGTCCGTGGCCAGGACCACCTCCACATTTGTGGTCACGTCGCGCTCGTCAAACATAATCCGCTCGTCGGGCGTGACCGTGAGAATGAGCTTGGTGTCACTCAACGGCGCGCTGTCGGCCGCCACCTGCGGGAGCTCGACCCGCAGACCAGACACGAGCAGGGGGGCCGTGACCATGAACACGATCAACAAGACCAACATCACGTCGACCAGCGGCGTGACGTTGATGTCGCGGAAGCCCGCTTTTCGGCCCGAAGGCGCAGGGCCGAGGTCCATCAGTCGTCCTCGCGAGTGACCGATGCCGCCCATTCGCGGGCGGCGGCCGTCATTCGATCCATCAGGGCTTCGGCCCGAGCGGACAGCAGGTTGTAGGCCAACACGGCCGGAATCGCGGCGAACAGCCCCACGGCGGTCGCCAACAAGGCTTCGCCGATCGCTGGCGCCACGACGGGCAGTGACGCGCTCTTTTCCCGACCGATGCGAAAGAACGCGTCCATGATGCCGTAGACCGTTCCCAGTAGGCCGACAAACGGTGCTGTCGCCCCGATCGACGCGAGCCACGTCAGCATCGACGTGGCGCGTTCTCGCTGCTCGACGAGCAGTCGGGCGACCACGGCGGACACGACCTCGGGCTGTCCTCGTCGAGTTGCGACGGCCTCGAGCACGGGCGCCCCCAAAGCCGACTGATGATGCCGAGCCAGCGACGCCAGCTGCTGGGGTTCTAAGCGGCGCTGCCCGATCGCTTGTTCAAGCCGCGATTGGGCCACCCGCCAACGTCGCAGCTGACGGGACTTGACCACGAAGATCCACCACACCGCGGCCGAGGCCGCCAAGAGCAGCCAAAGCACGGCGAGAACCGGACCCGACGCGTGGAAGAACAACGCCGCCGGGTCCAAGACGAGCGTTTGGCCGTCGAGGTGCTCCAACGTGGACCCCTGTGCGAGCCGACTGGGTGGTGCCGGGCTACTTGTTGGCCAACCGGATCTCGACCCGACGATCGCGATGCCAGGTGTCTTCGTTGGTGCCCACCGCATCGAGCTCGCCGCGAGACGAGGTGTTGACACGAGTCGAGGCCAGTCCACGACCCATCACGTAGCCGGCCACGGAATCGGCGCGACGCTGACCCAGCCCGAGGTTGTACTCCTCGTCACCGCGCGGGTCCGCATGCCCCACCAAAAGCATGGTCTCGGCCTTGGCCGGGCCGTTGATGAAGCACTCGGCCAGAGCGTCGAGCGTGGCACTGGCGGCGACCGATAGGCTCGCGGAGTCGTACGCGAAGTTCGGCGTGGGCAGATTGCACATCTGCGACACGGCCGGAGCCACGGCCACCTGGGCCTGCTCGGGGTTTTTGGCCCCCTCGAGGCCTGGCACCGGTGCCGGCTGAGTCGGAGGCTCTTGCGTCGGTTCCGGACGACAAGCGACAAGCGACGCACCGGCGAGAAACAACGATCCAAGTAGAGAAGCCTTCGCCATGACGAACCCATAGCACGACCACCTACCAGCACAAGAGCCGCTGCCCGGTCGGTTGACGCATCGGTCGCATCGCGCCGAACGAGCAACGGTAGGCCCGGGCCCGCAGCGAGACGCCGCGAGGTTCGGGCCCAACGGCAGCCAAGCGAGGTGGGCCCGGGTACGTGCGTCGCCGCGTGGCCGCGTGGTCATGGGCGAGCGCCACGTTTTCGCGGCGATTCGCCCCGGACTCGACCCCGGACTCGGAGGCGTTCAGCCCCAGTTTGGCGGCGGTTGTGCCAGGGGCGAGCCGTGGACATGCCCGCGGTCTGGTCGTCCGCCGGGCGCCGAGTGGATCCACGCCTCGTGGGCACGCGTCCCACCGGGCGAGTTTGCACGCGCTCATCACCCCGGCAACTGGTCCGCGGTTAGCGTACGACGCGCGGTGTTGACGGGGCATCGACTCCGCCCCGACGCGAATCGGGACAACAGATCTCATCTCCCGCCCGCTCGATATCACGCAGCCCGGCGCTGGCCTTGCGCAGTTCGCCGCGCCCACGAACGGCGCTCTCCCCCGGCTCAACCCCGGCCTGGCGGCGAGCCAGCTCCGAGGCGACGAGCCTGCTCCGGGGTCGCCGCGCACCGAAAGCCGAAGTGATGAAACGGCTGGTTGTCCGGCACGTGAAAACGTCGGCTCGCCGCCTTCGCCCGACCCGGCCCCCAGTACCACGAACCGCCGCGCACGACCTTGCGGGGAAAGGCGGCGCAAACCGACTCGCCGGCGCACGGCCCCCGTGGATCGATGCCGCGGCAGGCCTCCCCGCAGGCGCCGTAGCTGGGTGCCCCCCAGTCGGCGACCCACTCGTAGGCGTTGCCCGCCATGTCATGAAGGCCGTAGACGCCGGCGGGACGCGAGCCAACGGGCCACGGCTGCCCGGTCTCGGGGTGGGCCCCCCGCTTGGCGCGCCCGCATCCGCGACCAGACCGATCGGCGAATACCGCCCGCTCACAAGTCGCCGGTTGATTCCCCCACGGGTACGTCGCCCCCTCCGTGCCGCGGGCGGCCTTTTCCCACTGCGCCTCTGTGGGCAAGCGCTTGCCGGCGGCCTGGCAGTAGCGATCGGCATCGAACCAGCTGATCCCCTGGACCGGCAGCTGGTCGCGGTCAAAGCCGGCGTACCGTGGCCCGGCGGGGGCACACGCTCCGGCGGCGACACAACCTCGATAGTCGGCGTTCGTCACCTCGTAGACGTCGATGTAGTACGTGGACAGCCACACGGCCTCGCGCGGCGTCGCGGCCTCGATCGAATCGTCGCCGCGAACGAACGCCCCCGCTTCGACGCAAGCCATGCCGGCGACCGGCCCGGCGCACGGGGGGGAGATGGGACTGGACCCACCGAAGCGCAGTGCGACGAGCCACGGACCCAGCGCAACGTGGGCCCGCCGCGAACCGATGGACTGGAGGACCTTGGAACTGCACAGCATCGCCAGACAACCGCTCAACAAGCTCGTGGCCTCTCCGTCGTCATCGCGCCAGGGGGAACCCGTCGCCCGCCGCGGACGCCCGCGGGGACGCGCAGGAACCGCTATGGCGCCCGTCCCTCGAGCCCACCACCGTACACTACGACCCGATGGCCTACGCCAGCCTCCGGGCATGCGTCGACGACCTCGAACGCCACGGGCACCTACGCCGGGTCGCGACGCCGGTCGATCCCCACCTCGAACTCGCCGAGATCCAACGCCGGCTGTACGCGGCGGAAGGGCCGGCACTGCTGTTTGAGCGCGTGAAGAACTCTCCGTTCCCCGCGGTGTGCAATCTCTTCGGAACCGTCGACCGCGCTCGCTTCATCTTTCGCCACTCGCTCGAACGGGTCCGCCGGGTGCTGGAACTCAAGGCGGACCCGATGGCCTGGCGACGGCAACCGTCGCGCTACCTCACCGCACCGCTGACCGCAGTGCGGGCTCTCCCGCGACGCGTGCGAAGCGGCCCGGTCCTCGCCGGTCAGACCCGAATCGACCAACTCCCGGCCATTCACAGCTGGCCCGACGACGGTGGAGCGTTTGTCACCTTGCCCCAGGTCTACAGCGAGGACCCGGCCCGACCGGGCGTCCACGCGTCCAACGTCGGCATGTATCGCATCCAACTCAACGGCAATGCGTACCAGACGAACGCCGAAGTCGGACTCCACTACCAGATTCACCGGGGCATCGGCGTTCACCACAGCCGCGCCCGAGAACGCGGAGAACGTCTGCCTGTCAGCGTGTTTGTCGGCGGCCCTCCGGCCCACACCTTGGCGGCCGTGATGCCCCTGCCCGAGGGGCTGTCCGAGCTCGTGTTCGCGGGCATGCTCGCCGGACGACGGTTTCGCTATGCGACGCGCGGCGCGTCGACGATCTCCACCGACGCGGACTTTTGCATCGTCGGCAGCATCGATCCCACTCGGACCAAGCCCGAAGGTCCGTTCGGTGACCACCTGGGCTACTACAGCCTGACGCACGATTTTCCCGTGCTCGACGTCGAAGCGGTCTACCACCGCCGCGATGCGATCTGGCCGTTTACCGTGGTCGGGCGGCCCCCGCAAGAGGACACGACATTCGGAGCCCTCATCCACGAGCTGACCGCCCCGCTGGTGCCACACGAAATTCCCGGACTCCTCTCGATGCACGCGGTCGATGCCGCGGGGGTCCATCCCCTGTTGCTCGCGATCGGCCAGGAACGCTACGTCCCCTACCGTCGGCAAGGCCCCCAGGAGCTGCTCACCATTGCGAACGCCATCTTGGGCTTTGGCCAAGCCTCGCTCGCCAAGTACCTGCTGATCGTATGCGGGGACGATGTGCCGGGCCTCGACGTGCACGACGAGGCCCGGGTGCTCGCCGCCGTGCTCGAGCGCGTGGACTGGACCCGTGACCTCCACTTTCACACCCGCACGACCATCGACACACTCGACTACTCTGGAGCCGGGCTCAATGAGGGCTCGAAACTGGTCATCGCCGCGGCCGGGCCGGCGCGTCGCCGGTTGGCCTCCGAATTGCCGGTCCTGGGGACGCTCCCGCCGGGGTTTTCCGAGGCCCGGTTGGCACTCCCCGGGGTGCTTGTGGTATCCGCTCCCAAGGCGGCCCAAGCCGACGTGCTAGAGCAAATTACCCCCCTTTTGGACTACCTGCGGGCCCAAGCCCTCGGCGACAGCCTTCCGCTGGTCGTGCTCGCCGACGACGCCAAGTTCGCCGCCGCCAACCTGCGCAACTTCTTGTGGGTCACGTTCACGCGGTCAAATCCCTCGCACGACGTCCACGGGGTCGACAGCTTCATCGCGAACAAGCACTGGGGATGCCACGGCAGTCTGGTGATCGACGCGCGCCGCAAGGCTCACCACGCGCCTCCCCTCGTGGAAGACCCCGCCGTCACCGCTCGCGTGGATGAACTGGCCGGCCCCGGCGGGCCGCTGCACGGAGTGCTGTAAATGGGGTCTCGCGCACGGTTTTGCCGTCTCGATCTCGCCGCGGCGATCGTGATCGGCTCACTCGTCTCGAGCCCGGTCGGGGCGGCGCCGCCGAAGCTGCCGCCGCCCCGTGAGTTCACCCCACCGCCTCCCGAGCCCGCGGCGCCACCCCCTCCGAACACCACCCAACCGCCCGCCGCTCAACCGGCCCGCCCCGTCGCCCCGTCTCAGCCCCCGGTGGCGCGGCCCACCATCACGACCCCGCCCACCAGCGCCGCCGAACCCTCGGGTGGAGCGAGCGCCGCCACCGAGACCCCGTTGTCACCCGCGCCCGCGGGGTTGCGTCGACCCCAGCGCGTCGAGCCTCCCCAACCGCCCCGCCCCGCGGGCCAACCGGAGGCATCGGCGGCGCCTGTCCCCGCGCAGCCTCCGGCGAAGGGCCCGGCCACGATCGAGCGCGGCGTGGGTCGATCGCCGGCGGATGGCATCGACTTGGCGGCGCTCCCCGCCATCGCGGTACCTCCCAAGCCCACCGCCCGCGGCACCGGAGTCTTCGTCGCCAGCGGAATCTTGTTCGCGACCGCCGTCGGCGAGTACATCGCAGCGCACGTGCTCCTCAAGCGCCAGTGCCTCCAGGCACTGGCACTGCTCGACCCGCTCAGCGAGGAAACCGGCGAGGAGGTCACCGCGTGCTCGGCAAGCATGCTGCAAGCGGCCGCGTTGAAGCTGCACGGGTCGATCAACGCGTTGGCCAGTGTGGGCGTCGCCGCGGCCGGTGGCTCCATCCGAGCGCGCCACGACGCGCACCGCGACGTATTCGAGTCCGGCCGGCACCATCAAACGCAGAACCTACGCACCGCCGGAGCCGCGATGCTGGGCGTGGGCCTGTTCACATGGCTCGGCTCAGCCGCCGGCACGTGGGCATCGACGGTCGCTTGCGACGACCTCGACTGCGTCGAGCGACTCCGCGGGGCCCAAACCGCGCTCACCCTCTCGAGTTTCGCGCTCGTCACGGTGGGCACTGGAGTCCTCACGTACGGCCTACTCTACGAGCGTCGCTACGCCGAAAACGCCACGATCTACGGCCACATCCAGCGACTGCAACTGCTGACGACCGCCCGACGCGGCCAGGTTGGCGTGCACCTCGTCGGTCAGTTCTAGATCGCGATTCAGGTGTGCCCGACGACGGCTTGCCCGACCAAGACGCCGACGCGACCGGCTCGCCTCGAGCCCAAAGCTCGCCTCGAACCCGAACCTCGCCTCGAGCCCAAAGCTCGCCTCGAACCCGAACCTCGCCTCGAGCCCGAAGCTCGCCTCGAGCCCAAAGCTCGCCTCGAGCCCAAAGCTCGCCTCGAGCCCGAAGCAGGTGTCGCGCGGGGTGGCGGGTACCGTCTAGTCGCGCGCGGCCCAAAACATCACGACCGTGATGCAGTGGAACTCGCTGTCTGAGGACTGGACAACGTCGCAATCGACGATGGCCAGTTTCTGATGATCGCGGCGCCACTCGGTCACACGCTCGCCCAGCATCTGCCGGTCCGCGTGTGTCGAGGCGCTGAACACTTTGACGCCATCGATGCGTTCCACGTCGATCCGTCTACACCGACCCTCGCAAAGGGTCTAGCGATTCCGCCCCCCGCTGACCGGCCCGCGGGCTGGTCAACGGAGCACCGCTCGCGGGCCCGCAGAACGCCCGTAGAGAGCCTGGGCGATTCCGCCCAGCACGGAATCGCGACGCGGCGTCCTGCGCGGAGCCCTGGACGCACTACGGAGTGCAACCGAGGCCGCGCCCATCGACCGAACCGGCCTAGTCCGGCATCCCCGCCAGATCGTGCGCCGAGGCTACCAGCTGCTCAACCACGTCCCCGATCACGCGCACCGCATCGTCAAGTGAGGCGGACCCCGGCAGACCGTCGGGCACGGCAGGGAGCCGATACTTGAGCTCCGCCTCCCGCTTGGCCAGGTTGCGCGGCGAGATGATCACCCGCACCGGGGCCGCGATGAGATCGGCGTCGGCGAACATGAAGCCGGCCCCTACCTCGCGGGTATCCAAAAGCACATCGACGCCGGCCGACTGCAAGGCGGCGTACAGCTGTTCTGCCGCCTCGACCACGCCCGGTTTCTTGGCTTGCAATGCACAAATTTGCACCATGTAGGGAGCCATGCTCGCGGGCCAGATCGGCCCCCGGTCATCGTGATGCTCCTCGACGACGCAGGCCAACGTGCGACCGACCCCGATGCCGTAGCACCCCATGATCGGATTCCGCGCCGACCCGTCCTCTTCCGCGTAGGTTAGCTCCATCGCTTTCGAGTAGCGCACGCCGAGCTGGAAGATGTTGCCGACCTCGATGCCGCGGGTGGCTTCGAGCGGACTGCCGCAGGTCGGGCACGGCTCGCCGTCTAGCACCTGGCTGATGTCGACCGGTTCAAAGCCCACCAGGTCACGTGTGGCATTGAAACCTCGGCGGTGTAGATCCAGCGCGTTGCCGCCAGTGACGAGGTTCGGCGTTTCGGCGACCGACCGGTCGATCACGACTGTCACCCGGTCGCGGTCCAAACCGACGGGGCCGACGAACCCGGGCACGAGCCCCGCCGCATCCATCTCGTCTTCGCGCAACGGCCGAATGTCGGCGACCCGGGCCGCGTTGCGCAGCTTCGCTTGATCGATCTCCAAGTCACCGCGCACAAACGCCGCGATGGGCCGCGACTCCTCGGCCATGAACAACACGGCCTTGCAGCAGCGCTGAGGCGAAGTTCCAAGAAACGTCGAGACCTCCTCGATGGTCTTTTGCCCCGGCGTCGCCACGTCCTCGAGGGCTTGCAAGTCCTCCTCGAACGCGTATGACCGCACGGCCGGCACCACCTCTCGGTTGCCCCGGTAGTCACACGCGCTGCACAGCAGCAGCGTGTCCTCCCCGTAGGGGCTGCACAGCATAAACTCGTGGGCCACCTTGCCGCCCATCATGCCCACATCGGACCGGATATCGACGACCTTACGCAGCCCGCAACGCCAAAAGATGCGCTTGTACGCCAAGCGGACCTGTTCATAGAACGACTCCAGATCCTCCGCGGTGCGATGAAACGAGTAGCCATCCTTCATCGTGAACTCGCGCACCCGGATCAGCCCCGCGCGACTGCGTGGTTCGTCGCGGAACTTCGTTTGGATGTGGTAGACCAAAAACGGCAGCTGCCGGTAGCTGTCGACGTTCGCTTGCACCGCATCGACCACCGTCTCCTCGTTGGTCATGTTCAGCACATGAGGATGTCCGGTGCGGTCCACGAACCGTAGCAACTCGGAGCCAACCGCGTCGTAGCGACCCGAGCGCTGCCACAACTCCGCGGGCGTGACGACCGGCATCAACATCTCCTGACCGCCAATACGGTTCATCTCTTCACGCAGGATCGCCTCCACCTTGGCCCGTACGCGTTGGGCCAACGGCAACAGGGTGTAGATGCCCTGTCCCATTTGGCGGACGTAGCCTCCCCGAACGAGCAGCTGGTGACTCGGCGAGCCGGCGTCACGGGGCGTTTCGGCGGTTCGTTTGCTCAGAAGGTGGGTGATTCGCACGATCGAGGGCCTTTCGCGGACGGATGCGCCGGTTCCTGGCGGCCGCTTACCACGCGCCCCGTGGGCGCACAAGGTGATACGCTGTTTGCTGGCCATGGCATCGTCGCGCTTGTCCCATTTGCTTCTCCTCGTGTGTGCGCAGCTCGTCACGCTAGCCAGCGGTCACGCAAACGCCCAGGACCTGCCGCCGACCGAGCCCGGCGACCTGAGCAACCCGTTGGCGCCGGCCCAAGACTGCGCCGATTGCCACGTCTTCCTCAATCCGCCGCAGCACATCGCGGAGCCCGACTACGCGCCGTGGATGTGGCAAGGGTCGATGATGGCGAACGCGGCCCGCGATCCAGTGTTTTGGGCCGGCGTCGCCATCGCCCACCAGGATGCCCCCGGAGAGACCCAGCTGTGCATTCGCTGTCATTCGCCCCAGGCGTTCCTCGCCGGGCGCGGGGACGCGATCGCCATCGATGAGCTCGAGCCAGGCGACTTCGAGGGGATCGGCTGCGACCTTTGCCACCGGATGGTCGAGAGCAACGCGCCGCTGGGCAATGCCAGCTATGCGATCGATGACGAGGGCGTCGACGGCAAGGTGGCTCGACGCGGTCCGTGGGCCTACACCGACGATGTCGAGCTCCCGCACGCATGGTCGGACGACCTTTCGTTTCTCGGTAGCTCGGAGCTTTGCGGCACCTGCCACGACGTGACCACGACCCGTGAGCGGGTCGACGAAGAGGGCGAGGGCATGGGTATGCCCTTCAACGAACAGCGCACCTATCGCGAGTGGCTCAACAGCGCCTACGCCCAAGAAGGAGACAGCTTTCGCAGCTGCCTCGACTGCCACATGCCGGCGGTCGCAGATGTCGCTGGGTGCAAGGCCCACGCCAACGACGGCCTGTTTCACGCCGAAGGCGGGCGCCGCCACGACCTCACGGGCGCCAATCTTGGCGGACTGGAAGTGCTTCGGCGAGCCTACGGCATTGACGGAACGGGCGAGGTCGACGACTACTACTATGAGTTCACGATGGACCGCGCACACGAGCTGCTGAGCACCGCGGCCGAGCTCGATGTGACCTTCCCCGACGCCGTTGATCTGCGCGAGGGCGTGGAGTCGTTGGCGGTCACCGTCACAAACACCACGGGGCACAAGCTCCCCTCCGGCTACGCCGAGGGCCGTGTGATGTGGCTGGAGGTCATCGTGCAGACCGGCGAGCAGGTCATCTACAGCTCGGGGCGCTGGGACGAGGCTGAGCAGCACATCGAAGATGACGCCCAGGTACGGCGCTACGAGGCGATCGCCGTGGACTTCGACACCGGCACCGAGTTTCACTTGCTGCGCAACAACCACTGGGAGCGGGATACTCGTCTCCCGCCGCGCGGACTCATCGAAGACGTGGAGACCGACCCCGTGGGTGACCGCTACGCGATCGAAGACGGCGCGTGGAGTCACGTCGACCAAGTCGAGTATCGTTTCGACGCAGCCGCGCTACCGGATCCGACGCCGGACGACGACGACGAGGCCCTGATTCGCGTGCGCTTGCTGTATCTGCTGAACACGCCCGAGTACATCGCGTTCTTGGAGGCGAACAACGAGACCAACGCCGCCGGCGCCCACGTGGCGGAAGCGTACGCCGATCCGACCGTCAACCCTCCGGTCCTGCTCGCGCAAGCCGAGACGACGGTGCCGCTCCTCGGATGGGACGCGGGCGACGACGACGACCCGTCGAGCACCGGAGCGGATGGTGATGATGATGATGATGATGATGACGACACGGGCGACGACGACGGTGATGACGACGACAACGGCGATGACGACGACGATAGTGGCGACGACGACGACGGCGGCGGCGACGATGACGACGACACAACCGCCCCGGGAGCGACTGGCAACCACGGGACGGCCAACGGCTGCTCGTGCGAAGCTGGCGGGAGACCGCACGAGCTCACCTGGTTGGTGCTGATGGGGGTGGCGGCCTGGCGGCGCCGAGCCAAGTTCTCGACGTCGAGGCCACCTGCCGCGTAGCCGCGCCGCTAGAGGGTGACGCCCGTTGGCGTGTCGTATCCGGTCGACAAGTGTCGACGGCCGCGGCGATCACGATGTCAGCGCCGTTTGGCCACGCGGGCCGCTCGTCGGCCCGACGAAACCGCGCGGACCTGGCGACTAAATCTCGTCGATCCGCACGGCCCGAACGTAGTAGCCCGAGTCCAGTCGCCGGGTCGGGATGTCAGGGTCATCAATGTGCATCGAAAGCGAGTGGTTTCCCGTTCGCGTCGGCTTCCAGGCGAACTGCCACACCGTCCACGTGCGGTTTTGGGTCTGCTTGGGGCACACGTCGACGGGCTGCTTCGTGTCGCCGCCGTCGTCCGAGAACACGAGGGCATCCGTGACCTCGTAGCCCCCCCACATCACCCCGACGACCTTGTACAAAATCTCACCGTCGACTCGCCACTTCTCAACGCGCACCGGCATCGCCGATTGATCCATCGTGGCCGGCCGGTAGTCCTTGGCGAGACTCGGCGTGCCGCTTTGGTGGGTACGCGACGCGTACTCTCGCATCTGGGCGGTCGAGGCCTCGTCGTCGTCGACAAACCGAATCTCGTCGACCCACTTCGCGTTGCAGCAGCCGTACCAACCCGGGAACAGCAAACGCACGGGGTAACCGTGGTCTTTGGGGAGCGGCTCGCCGTTCATCCGCAGCACCAGCATCGCGTCTGAACCGGCGACGGCGTCCAACGGAAACACCCAGCTGGCCCCCGGCGTGGAGTGACTCGATTGGTGACTGTGGCGATCGAAACCCGAGACGAGAACGCCGGTGGCCGAACCGGCTGGTGAGACGCGGTCGAGCACGTCGGTCAGCCGGACGCCCTCGAATTCCGCCGCGCTCAGCAGCCCGAACCGAGACCCGCCCCCGTTACCAGAACACTCGAGACATACAACTCGCTTGATCTGATCCATCGACTCGAGGTCCTCGATGCTCAGCTCGAGCTCGTCGTCGACCAAACCGTGGATCCGGATCGACCAAGCGGCTCCCTCATCGATCTGATCGGGATACTCGGTGCGAATGTAGAACTCGTCGTTCGGAGTCAGCTCGCTGTCGAAGTCGACCTGGCGCAGATCGTAGCGCAGACGCGCATCGTGTCCCGTCCCGGTCTTTTGTCCCAGTGACCCTGACTCGCCGACGAACGCCACGGCCTCGATGAATTCGCCGTTTTCGAAGGGGTCATCGCAGTCGTCATCACCGGTATCGTCGTCATCACCCGTGTCATCGTCGTCACCCGTGTCGTCGTCGTCGTCGTCGTCATCGTCGTCATCGTCGTCATCGTCGTCATCGTCGTCATCGTCGTCATCGTCGTCGTCATCCCCACTGTCGTCATCATCGCCGCCGTCATCATCGTCATCCCCGCTGCTGTCGTCGTCATCCCCGCTGTCATCGTCGTCCCCGCTGTCATCGTCGTCCCCGCTGTCATCGTCGTCCCCGCCATCGTCATCGTCCCCGCTGTCATCGTCATCCCCGCTGTCATCGTCGTCTCCGCTGTCGCCGTCGCCCCCGTTGTCGTCGTCGTCGTCGTCGTCGCCCCCCTGACCATCTCCACCGTCACCCGTTGAACCTGAGCAGGCGACAACGAAGCTCGCTGTACCGGTGAGCGTGACGTGGAGAAAGAATCGGCGACCGCGTTGTGACATCAGGACCTTGCTCCGGGCGGGAGGCGCTAGACGTGAATGTACGCGCCAGATCGGACCGAGTTACACGCGCGGCCACACCAACCGCAACGAACGCAAATCCTCACGGCGCTGCCCTTCAGTGTCCGGGGGGTCGGTGGGAACGGCAAGCGTCGACGGCCATTCGCGGGTGGCTCATGCAACTATGCGAACCCGCCCTGAGCCACTTCGGCGCTCCCCGACGCGATCCTGCGTCGCGAGCCCACGGTGAGCCCCAGCGCGAGCCGAAGGCGAGAGCTCCGCCCGCGGGCCCACGACGGGCCTGCGCGTGAGGGCCGATCGCGGGTCCCTCCACCGGTCTCGGCCCCGCCGGGCGATCCAGCCCCACTCGACGAAGCTTCGCTGCGAACGCACGCAGACCCCCCGGGGCAAGGTGATCGACTGCCCGCCCCTCGGCACGACGCCGCGACCCCGCCGCGTTTCATTCGCCGCGAATCGACCCGCATCGGCGATCACTCCGCCGGCCGCGACAACGCAAGTTTGTCGAGACGAGACAGGAACGCCCGGACGGCGGCGGACTGGGCGGCGAACCGCCCCCCATCAAGGGCATGCGCGTCAGACTCGGATTCGTCGGCCAAGGCCTGGGCGCACTGTCGGTGTAGCTGCCACCGATGTGCGACATCGCTTGGCCGGGTTTCAGTCGGCCGCCACCAGAAATTGACGTTTGCGTTGTACCGACCCAGATGCTCGAACGCGTGGTACCAAAACGCCGGAATGTACAAAAGATCGCCCGCCTCCAGCCGCCCTTCCCAACCTTGGCATTGTGCAAATTCGGGAAATTGAGCCAAATCCGGTGACTCGAGGTTCACCTGGCTGCAATTGTAGGCCGGCACGGCGGCCCCCAGCGGAAACGGAGACAGGCGCCACTGCTGGCCGGGAGGCACCAGCCAACATCGTTTCTCGCCGTGTACTTGGGCGTTGAGATTGTCGCAACCGTTGTTGTCGAAATGCAGCCAAGTACGCACGCCGGCGCCGCTAAACCAGGTCCATATTGTGTACAGTCGAGACTCGTCAAATAGTGGCGGCAAAGCGAAGTCGTCGACTAGCGCCGCTAGTTTGGCGCTAGTCTGTCTCGCCTGACCGCGACGCACGTTGACCAGCGGCTCTTCTTGACCACTGATCAAGTACCGCGCCCTCTGCGAATCCCGAGCGAGCATCCGCTCGAGCCACGCGGCAACCGAACGTTCTTCGGTCCGAAACATCTGCGCCATCGATGGCGCGAGGAAGTTCGGGTGCATATGGTTCGTCGACACCTTGCCCCGGAGCACCACGTCGCCCAGGCGAGTCCGCAAACGCTCAGCCGCCCAGCTCGCCCGAGCCGGCCATCGTTCGAGCATGCCGCGAATGACGACCGGTCGGCCCACGCGCACGAATCGCTGCTCGAACTCCGCCTGGGTCAGCGGGCCCACCGTGGGAACCGACTGGGTGATCTGCATGGCGCGTCGTGGCCTCCGACCGGGCTCGAGAGGGGAGTTCACCATTGCACGCCGGCGTGTGCCACCGCCAGTGAACGAGCTTGGCGTGGTCGCCGGTGGCCCGATGCACGGGCCCGCCCCGGTTCGAGGGACCCATCGCGGCCCGTGGCGCACCGCATTGAGGTCCCGGGCCCCCGGATGGCGAGACCCGGCGGCGCACAGCGACGCCCAGTTGCCGTCCCGTACCGTGCCAGCCGACGATCTCCGATGGGTGCGGTTCCAAGCCCCTACGCCGAGGCCAGCACTCGCGTACGCAGCAACCGCTTGACCGTGTGCATGCGACTTTTCACCGTTCCCGTCGGAACGCCCATCTCGTGCGAGATGTCGACCAGCTTGTGCTCATCCCAGTAGAAAAATCGCGTGGTTCGTTGCAGTTCCACCGGCAATCGCCCGAGTTCGCGGAGCAAACGCGAGGCCCGCTCCTGGGCGAGCATGTCTTCGCGAGGATCCGGCGATGCGGGATCGGGTTCGGTGAGCAGCGGCGCTTTGCGTCGACGCACCTCGTTGCGTCGCAGATGAGACAGCAAGACTTTGCGTGCGATGCCAAACAGGTAGGCACGAAACGCGACCGCGGTAGGCACCTGCTCTCGACGCTCGACGCTCGCGAGCATGGTCTGCTGCACCAGATCATCCGCCTCGTGCGGCATGCGTCGCCGAAAATAGCGACGAAGCGCCTCGACGTGGCGAGCGAACAAGACGCCCCCCGCTTTGTGATCCCCCGCTCGCCAGGCATAGAGCAAGGTCTCGTCCGCGACGGACGAATCGCGCCGAAGGTCGAGCTCGTTCGCCGCCGAGGGTCCGGCGTGCGGTCGGTGCGACACCGCGTCGGCCTGATCGAGACGATGCAGCTGCGCGCTAGCGATATCGGTAGAGGGGGAGGTCATCGTCGGCTCCTTGGTAGCAAACGGTGAACGCTTGGAGCGCTCGCAACGCTGCTTGGAGGCGGGCGGGAGACTCCAACTCAAACGCGTTGAATCCCACCCGCTTCATGTAAAACACCTGGTCGGGATGCACCGCGCCGCATGCCCGCATTTCGCCCTCGAATCCGAGGCGCGAGCGCAGGAGCCTCGCCAGGGTAAACAGCCGGCCGTCGCCGAACCGCTCGATGTCGACCGCGATCAGGTCGAGCCGCGCCACGTCGTCCGCCAGTTCCGCTGGATCGAGGTGCGCGGGGACACGGATCCCCACCGGCTGGTCACGAGAGATCAGTGCGTCGCGCTCTCGCTGCCAACGCGCCATGCTGACGATCGCGGGCTCGGTCTCGGGGATGGCCGCCTCGTCGGCGACATGGACCCAGTCATCGGCAGTGATGACCCCGTTGCGAATGATCGACCGCGAAGAATCGCGCGGGATAGAAGAATCACTCATGCTCGTACCTCGGCTTGAAACGCGGCTGGGTAGCCAGCGTGCTCACGAACTGGCGCCACGAAGGCGGCCAAACGCCGTACATCGACGACCGCCCCCACGACGATGGTGGCCGGAGGCCGCACCTCGGCGGCCCGCGACCGGATATTCGACAGTGTCCCCACGACGACCCGCTCGTTGTCGCGACTCGCCGCCTCGATCACCGCGACCGGCGTTTCGACCGCGCGCCCGTGTGCGACGAGCTGCGTGACGATGTCCTCGAGATGAGCCACCCCCATCAAGAACACTGCCGTGCCCACGCGCGAGGCGGCCAGCCAATCGATGCCGTCTCCAACCCCAGACGCGGCCTCGTGTCCTGAGAACACGGCGAATGACGACGATAGACCGCGCATCGTCACGGGAATGCCGGCCAGTGCCGGCGCAGCCACGCTCGCCGAAATGCCGGGCACGACCTCGACCGCCACCCCGGCTGCGGCAGCGCTCAAGAGCTCCTCGCCGCCCCGGCCGAAGACGTACGGATCCCCGCCCTTGAGCCGGACCACGGTGCGCCCGGCTCGAGCGAGAGAGACAATGAGCTCGTGAATCGAGGCCTGCGTGGCATCGGCGTCGCGTCTGGTCGTCTTCCCGACGAACACACGCTCCACCGTGGCAGGAATTAGCTCCAGCACCTCGTCGGTGACCAAGCGATCGAAGAGCACGACGTCCGCACCTTGGATCGCTCGCAACGCGCGGATCGTGAGCAGATCGGCTGCCCCGGGCCCTGCCCCGACGAGGATCAGCTTGCCGCGGCGGCTCATCGTCGCAGCTCCTCGAGGTCGAGCACCTGCTGGGCGACGAGATCGACATCAGCTGCGCGCGTTCGGACACGGAAGCCGTGGTCACCATCATCAACTTGCGTGGGTGAACCGGCCGCCACTTCGACTCGAACCACCCCCGCCGGCAGCGACTCCACGTCGGAGGTCACGGCAGCGATGAGTAGTTCCCCCGCCGTGGCGCGTTCGAGCCGCGCGCGAGTCGGGTCCGCAACCAGAGTCGTTGTGACCCCGGCCGTGAATGCCCGACGCCCCAGCGCCAAGGCCAAGGCCCGCGCGAGCTCGATGTCCCCCGAACTGACGACGTAGACCGGAGCGGTCGCGGCCGTTTGCTCGGTGGGTGCTTCGGCCGGCCGTGCGTCGAGCATACCCGCGGCGACCGTGCGATTGGTGTGGGGATCGATCAAAATGAAGCTACCGGTGCCTCGATTGACGTCGTACCCGTCGAACACGACCTCGTCGTACGTGCTGATCCGTACGCGGCCGATCGCGTTGGTTTCTAGCGTCGGCGTCGCGTAGTGCTCGAGCGTTTCAACGTCGACCCCGTGCACCAGCGACATCGCGGTGGTCCGGGTCGTGCGAGTCGTCTGCTTGAGCAAGTATTCCCGGGACATGTCGAGCGACTCCTCGTCCATCCACACCACGGTTGCCTCGAGGTCGCGGCTCGTGTTCGGCGTCGCACTCGGGTGCACGAGCGTGTCGCCCCGGCTGATGTCGATCTCATCCTCTAGAACCACCGTTACAGACAGCGGAGCGGCCGCACGCTCGAGCGGCCCGTCGTATGTGACGATCTCTTTGACCCGCGATCGCTCCCCCGAGGGACGCACCACGAGTTCGTCGCCAACACTCACCTCTCCTGAAGCCACAACGCCGCAGTATCCGCGAAAGTCCAGGTTCGGTCGCGCGACGTACTGCACGGGGAACCGCAACTCGGTCGAGACCGCATGCTTGGGCAGCGGGATCGTCTCGAGCAGCTCGAGCACGCTTGGACCGGCGTACCACGACATCTTCTCGCTACGCGCCACGACGTTGTCGCCACGCAACGCGCTGGCCGGTACGGCGACGACTTCGTCGCTGTCGCTGTACCCTAGCTCGCGCCAGAACCGGCGAAAGTCGTCGTAGATGCGATCGAACACCGTTTGTGAGTACTCGACCAGATCCATTTTGTTGATGACGACCAGCAGCTTGGGCACGCGTAGCAGATGGGCGATAAGCGTGTGCCGCATAGACTGGGAACGCAGCCCGTGTCGAGCATCCACCAAGATGAGCCCCAAGTCGGCCGTGGATGCGCCTGTGGCCATATTGCGTGTGTACTGCCGGTGCCCGGGCGTATCGGCAATAATGAATTTGCGCCGCCGGGTCGAAAAGTAGCGATACGCGACGTCGATGGTGATGCCTTGCTCTCGCTCGGCCTTGAGCCCGTCGGTGAGCAGTGCCCAATCGATTTCCTCATCCTGCCCACGGGCCTTCGAGCGCCGGCGAATTGCTTCGAAATGATCCTCGTACAAGTTGTTGGAGTCATGGAGCAAACGCCCGATCAGCGTTGACTTCCCGTCGTCGACGCTCCCGGCAGTGAAGAAACGGAGCAATTCGGTCTCGCGGGACGACCCAGAGGGCGAGGGAGGACCGGAAGGGGATGGTTCCAAGGTGGCTTGCATGTTCTAGTTCGCTTCGAGGTTGGGGGTCGAAACACGCCATCGACGGCTAGCGGTAGTCCTCACGCTGCTGATGTCGCATCGTGTCATCGTCGACGGCTGGCGTCGCGCGTCGAGACGTCTGCGCATTCGCCAGCTCTGCGAGGAAGCACGGGACGACCGTCGTTGCGGACGACTCGGTTGCGCCTTTCCGTATCGACAACGTCGGGCTGGTGCGCGGCGTCCATCGGGACCGGCGGGGACTTTGACGGATGAAGTCATTGCTCTCGGGCTCGAGTGGGCCATGGTGAGAACGGGCAGGAGCGACAGCTTGCATGGTGATGTTGTTGGGTGAGGTCAAAACCTGGAGCGCGACGAAGCGATCGAACACGGCAGATGGCACTCGAGGTCTTCGTGCGACGCCCACCGCCGACGGCCTGAACGAGCGTCGTCGCCGAGTGCTACCATTCGGGTGCAAGCGGCGCAGCCCAAGCTGGGAACGCCGGCGTCGGCAAGCCGGTGCCACCACGCCGATGCCTCGTCCGGGCAGAGACTGCAAGCGGCGCGAGCCTGCGATCCACCCCATGGTTCCGGTCAACGCTGGTCGCGGGGGCTCGACGTCGAGACCGAGCGGCGACACGAACCCCAGGTCGCCGCCGGCGGTACCGTGGACCCACGCGAGCAGTTCGCGCGCGCGGGCGGAAGCAAGATTGCCGCCGATAAGAAGGGGATCGGCGATGTCTAGTGGGACGGGAACCATAGCGGTCACACGCGTGTTCGACGGGCGAAGTGCTGGCGGGCAAACAGTCCGCCCGCGCAACGCCTTAAACGCGAAAGGCCTTCCCTGGCGTGAAGGAAGGCCCTTGCTTGGTGGAGATTCCGGGGATTCTCGCTAGAAGAGCATTCCTCCTGCTGGACAGCAGACACAACAACAGCAACAACAACACGCCGCGTGGACTGCCGCCGGCATGCGAAGCTTCGGTTGGGTCGCGCTCAACAGCACGGGCACAAGCTAGCACCCGGTTTTGCGCAACGACAAGCAAAAACTGCCGAGAAAAATCACCGCCTCTCGCGGCGACGAAGCCTGCAGCGTCCGTGTTTCGACCTCGTCACCCGGTGGTCCAGCGCGGCACGCTTGCTTGCCGTCGTTCTCGCGGCGAGCGCAGCGCCCCTCCGCCTCCATCGCCCCCCAGCGATCCGCGACGCCCCAAAAACCGGACGGTTGCGGCGCTAGGCGGGATCAGTCGGCGTACAGCCGGGTTTTGAACGGGTCGAGCCCGACGCGGCGGACGAAGTCCAAGAACCGCTCTTCCGACGAATCCCGCCCCTCCAAGTAGACTCTCATAATCGCGTCGATGGCCCCGACAATCTCGTCGCGCGAGAAGGCCCGGCCGACGATCTTCCCAATGCTCGCCCCGTCCTCCGCAGAGCCACCCAGCGTGACTTGGTAGTACTCTTCCCCGGCCCGATCGACGCCCAAAATGCCGATGTTGCCCACATGATGGTGGCCGCAAGCGTTCACACAGCCCGACATTTTGAGGCTTACGTCGCCAAGATCGTGCAAGTAGTCGTAGTCGTCGAAGTGCCGCGAGATGGCCTCAGATACCGGAATTGAGCGCGTGCTCGCCAAGTTGCAGTAGTCCAGACCGGGGCAGCAGATGATGTCGGTGAGCCGACCGACGTTGCCCTCGCCGAGCCCCACTTTTTGGAGCTCGGCGTGCAGATCCGCCAATCGCAGGGTCGGCACGTGGGGCAGCACCAGGTTTTGACCGTACGTCGCCACGATGCGGCCGAAGCTGTGGGCGTCGGCGAGGTCGGCCACCGCGTCCATCTGCTGGTGGGTGATGTCGCCAGGCGGTCGACCGTGTGGCTTGAGCGAGACCACCACCGCGCTGTATCCGGGCTGACGGTGTGGCAAGACATTGGCACGCAGCCAGGCGCTGAGTTGGCGTGACCCCGTCAGCGCGGCTCGGTCCAACCACGCTTGTGCATCGGGGAGGACCTCGTAGTCCGGCGGCGCAAAGAAAGCCGCCACGCGCTCGTACTCGGCTTGGGTCAGCTCCAAACCGGTGTCGGCGATGAGCTTCCACTCCTCCTCCACCAGTTCTGCGAAGCGCTCGATCCCCAGCGAGCCCACCAAGATCTTGATCCTCGCCTTGTACTTGTTGTCCCGCCGGCCGAACCGGTTGTACACGCGAAGAATCGCCTCGAGATACGCCAACAAGTCGCGCTGAGGGACGAAGTCTCGCACAACCTGGCCAATCCGTGGCGTGCGACCCAGTCCGCCCCCGACCCAGACCTCAAACCCGGGCTCCCCTTGCTCGAGCCGCAAACGCAGCCCGATATCGTGCACCTCGACCGCCGCACGATCGTGTTTCGCCCCCGTCACCGCGATTTTGAACTTGCGGGGAAGAAACGCGAACTCGGGGTGAAACGTCGACCACTGGCGGATGATCTCGCAGTAGGCCCGAGGATCGGCGAACTCGTCCGGCGCGATGCCGGCCAACGGATCCGCCGTCACGTTGCGAATGCAGTTGCCACTGGTCTGAATGGCGTGCATCTGCACCTGCGCGAGTTCGCCGAGCAGGTCTGGAACCTGCTCGAGCGCCACCCAGTTGAACTGGATGTTCTGCCGAGTACTAAAGTGCCCGTACCCGCGGTCGTACTTGCGGGCCACGTGAGCGAGCGTTCGCAGCTGCCGTGAGGAGAGCGCTCCGTACGGAATCGCCACCCGCAGCATGTACGCGTGGAGCTGGAGGTACAGACCGTTTTGAAGCCGGAGCGGCCGAAACTCGTCCTCGGTCAGCTCGCCGGCCATGCGGCGCTGAGTCTGGTCGCGGAACTGAGCAACGCGCTCTTCGACGAGGGTTTGATCGTAGCGGTCGTAGGCGTACATGGCGGCTGACTTTACCTAGGGAGCTAACGACCCTCTGGCGCCCCGCCGACTGGCGCTGCGCTGTGGCCGGTGGTGGGGCCGGTGGCCCGGATTTTCTCTCGGAGCGACGCGGCCATGATAGCGCCATCAGCCTCGACGACGACCTCGATCGCGTACGGGCCGCATACACTGCCCTCGTCGCGCACCGCGGCCGCCAGCGCCTGTTCGAGCCCGCTGGCATCGTCCGCGGCGAACACCAGGCCCTCTTGGAGCCGTCGCGACCACACCCCTCCCGAGGCGAGGTAGACCGAGCGCCCATCCGCGACGCTGTTGGCGGTGATCATCTTGTTGTTCATCGATTCTACGTCTCTACGTCTCTAAGTCGGCAAACACGTTGGCCTGGGACCAAGCGAGGGTCCCGGGACCCAGTTCAGTTCGGCGGCCTCTCGGCTGGAACTCCGGCGCATCCGCCCAATCCGGGCATCCTTTTGTCCCGCGCCCAAGGCTCGTTGCGTGAACCAGAAAAAGGTTCGCGACACTCGTCGATCTTTTTTCTGCCCGCGACGGGCCGGCCGCCAGCCCTTTGCTCGCCCCGGGCTTTCAGGCTACGTTCCGCCGTAGTTTTGCCCCAGCCGCTCGGCGTACGAGCCGCCCCGACCGAAGATGGAACCGATGATCGCCGACAGGCCGCCCGTTTCTCCGACTGACCTGGTCGCGGAGACCGACCCCGTTCTCGCGCGCATCGGCAATACGCCGATGGTTCGGCTCAACCGGGTGCTGCCCGACGATGTGCCGCGGCAAGTCGAGATCTGGGCGAAGCTCGAATGGTTCAATCCCGGCGGCTCGGTCAAAGACCGAGCCGCACTGTCGATGATCCGAGAGGCAGAAGCCGCCGGTCGGCTGGAACCGGGCATGACCATCCTCGATGCCTCCTCGGGCAATACCGGCATCGCGCTGGCCATGGTCGCAGCCCGCCGGGGCTATCGGTTGGTGTTGTGCTTGCCCGAAAACGCGAATGCGGACCGGAAGCAACGACTGCGGGCGTATGGCGCCGAGATCGTGCTGACCTCGCCGTTCGAGGGGAGCGACGGCGCCATCATCAAAGCCCGAGAGCTCGCGCATGCGCACCCCGACTACCTGTATCTCGACCAATACTCCAATCCAGCGAACTGGCGGGCCCACTTGCGCACGACGGGCCCGGAGATTTGGCGCGACACGAACGGTCAGATCACGCATTTCGTAGCTTGCCTCGGCACCTCCGGAACCTTCGTGGGCACGAGCCGCTACCTCAAGTCGCGCGATGCGGGGGTGCGTTGCGTCAGCGTCCAGCCGGATGATGCGATGCACGGTCTCGAGGGCCTCAAGCACATGGAAAGCGCGCTCGTTCCGGACATCTACGATCCAGAGCTCGCCGACGCGGACCTCGGAGCCCCCACCGAAACATCGATCAACTACGCACGGCGCCTCGGAGACAGCGACGGGTTGCTCGCCGGAATCTCCGCGGGTGCGGCCGTTTGGGGCGCGGTTGAGGTCGCCCGGCGGATCGAGCGAGGGATCATCGTCACGGTGTTCCCGGACGGCGCCGATCGGTACTTCTCCGACCGACACGTGTGGGGCTAGCCAGCCCGTCCCGTCGCCCCCTCCACCGGTCTCCGCTGCGGCGAGATGCCGACCTCGCGATGGTCATCAACCGGCCCGACGGGCCGCGCCCACGGCATTCGCGTGCTTCGCGCAGAGCGAACCACGGTCTGCGTCGACCGTTGCGGCACGGCATCGGGAGCCTGATTCGGTAGATCCGCGCATCGCGGCGGGGTAAACGAGACAATATCCGAGCAAACGCTTCATCACCGGACACGCGACGCCAGCGACCGGCTATGATTCTCGCGGACGGGTACGCCCGGCGAAGACAAGGCAACCACACCAAGCAAGCATTGAGTGTCGCAGCACCGAACGGCGCCGCGACAACGCGAAGAGAAGAGCATGGGCAACAAGTTATTTGTCGGCGGACTGAGCTGGGGCACGACCGACGACGGTCTCCGCGACGCGTTTTCACGCTTTGGCAGCGTTACCGAAGCCAAGGTGATCCTAGACCGCGAAACCGGCCGTTCCCGCGGCTTCGGATTCGTGTCGTTCGCCGAAGAGAACTCCGCACGCGAAGCGATGGAAGGGATGAACGGCTCGGTGTTGGACGGCCGCACCCTCAAGGTCAACGAGGCACAAGATCGACCTCGCCCGCCACGCGATGGACCTCCCCGTGGGCCGCGGCGCGACGGAGGACCGCCCCGTGAGTCACGCAGCGGCCCCGGCGGATTCCGCGGAGATCGAGATGGTGGACGCCCGTCGCCGGGTTTTCGCGACGGCCCGCCGCGTGAGCCACGAAGCCCGGGCTTTCGCGACGGTGGCCGCGACTTTCGTGAGAACCCCGGATTTCGCGAGGGCGGTGGCCGCGACCAGCGAGACGGCGGGGGTCGTCGCGGAAATCGTGGCGAAGGTCGTGACAGCCGTCGGTTTCGCGACGACGGTGACGGCGGGGGTCGAGGCGGTCGGCGAGACGGTGGCCGCGAAGGCGGCGGACGCGGTCGCCGAGGCAACCGCCGCGGTGGCGGTGGCGGTGGCGGGCACAACTACGACGATATGGACGACGACAACTGGTAGTCGCGCGTCGCTGCACGACCACACCGAACGGCGCCTAGCAAGAAGCGGCCCTCCGATTGTCGGCGGCCGCTTTTTTGGCGCCGTCGTCCCGCGTCG
This sequence comes from Myxococcales bacterium FL481, assembly GCA_006508105.1. Lineage (GTDB taxonomy): Bacteria > Myxococcota_A > Polyangia > Nannocystales > Nannocystaceae > FL481. The sequence goes on from QKPP01000020.1 coordinate 41,686, forward strand.
GCGCCGGTGAACCCTCGACGCCAGCGGGACCCCGAGTGGGCGGTCCCACGAGGGTCGAGCCAACGGCAGGCGCGACCTAGGGCGACTCAGGCTCGCGAAACTGCACCGAGGACTCCATAGGATCCGCCGACTCCTCGGCCGACTCTGAATCCGACTCGGGCTCGGACTCCTCCTCGTCGGACCCGTAGGTCTCGAGCGGCTCCTCCTCTTCCTCGGCGTCCTCCGCCGGGGTGTCACCGTCTTCGGGCGCCGCCTCGTTGTTCATGGCGTCGTCGGGTGACGTCGTGTCCGCGGAGGTCTTGTCGCAAGCGACGAGACCAACGGCCACGCTGAGAGTGAACAGACAAGATACGGTGCGTTGCAGGCAAGTACGAAGCATCGGTTGGTGACCTCGACGGACGTGGCGAGCACTCCCGGCTGCAAAGCCAGGTGCGCGCGAAGATGCTACCTACACCGTTCAGATGCGCGCGAGCAAGTGCCGTCTCGAGCAGTTCGGTCGGGCGACCGGCCCCGCCGCCGGTCGCGAGCGCACGACATGCTTGCCGGCCGGAGTCGCCTTGCGACAACCACCGCCAGCCCGGCAATGGATCATACGCGGCTTACTTGACTCGACGGCGACCGGGAGATCTAGACCACCACGGTTGTCCTGAGTGCTGGTGGCTCGCGCTTGGCTCGCCGCGCGATGAATACGGTGTCGCCGACAATCGAACGCGCGCCTCATTCGCCAGCCAGTGAGCCTGGCTCGGCGATCAGACGCGGCACAACACGGCCGCGCCGCCCGGGGCGGGGACGCTTCGGCTCGTCACACTAGCGCGGCGCCGCGGCGATGTTGCCACCGTCCACGGTGATGACGGCCCCGGTCGTTCGCTTCGCGGTTGCCAACCAAACGAACGCGTCGGCCACATCATCCGCGGTCACCTCCTGCTGCAGCAGGTTCGCACGAAAGTAGCGAGCCGGATCGATCCCGCGGGCGCGCGCCCGCTCGACGACAAACTCGTCGGAAAACAGGCCCGTCCGCACGCGATCGGCATTGACCGCGTTGCTGCGGATACCAGCGTCACCCAGCTCGAGGGCGAACTGCCGCATCAACGCAATCAAGCCCGCTTTTGCGATGGCGTACGGGCCGAAGCCCGGCCCCGGATTGAACGCCGCTTTCGAGGCGTTGAAGGTGAGAAACCCGCCGGTCCCCTGCGCCCGCAAGATGGCGACGGCCTCGCTCGCTACCACCTGATGCGCCAGCAAGTTGAGATCGAGGCTGCTTTGCATCAGCTGGGGCGAACAATCGGCGATCGGCGACCGCGGAGCCGTCCCCGCGTTGGAGACCACGCCATCGACCCCGCCGAAGCGGCGCACGACCAGATCGAAGCTGTGTTGGACCGCCACGGCATCGGTGACATCGACGGGATGCCACGCCGCGTGGAGCTCCTCGGCGACGACGCGAAGGGACCGCGCGTCGCGGTCGACCAAGAACACCTCGGCCCCGGCCCCCACCAGGGCCCGGGCACACGCCGCGCCGATCCCCGACGCCGCCCCCGTCACGTAGACGACTTGACCGGCGAGCGGCGCGGCCGGTTTGCGCCCCAGCTTGGCTTGTTCGAGCGACCAGTACTCCATGGCGAACAGGTCCGTGTCATCAAGCGGACGGTAGGCGCCGACCGCCTCCGCGTCCTCGATCACGGCGATTGTGTGTTCGTAGATGTCGGCGGCGATCTCCGCCGCGCACGGGTTGGGACCGGCCGCGACCAGTCCAAACCCCGGTACGAGGATCACCCGTGGATCGGGGTCGAGCATGGTCTTGTTTTGCCCGACCGTGGCGACTTGGGTCCGAAAGTACGCCGCGTAGTCCTCTCGATAGCGGGCGAGCGCCGACTCAAGTTGATCCGCCCAAGTCGAACCGGAGGCCGGTGCCGACAGCACCAAGGGCCGTTGCTTGGTGCGGATCACGTGATCTGGCGTCGCCGGGCCCCGTCGCGCCACCGAGTGCAAATCAGCTCGATCCACGAAACCCCGCACCCGACGGCCGCCGCGGGCGGTCAGGACGTACCGCCGCTGTCCTGCGCCCAACCTTCCTCGCAAACACGGGGCGAAGTCTCGATACGACAGACCCGGATCGCTGACTTCGATCGCAGCAGCTGGGGGACGACGAGACGCCACGAACGCTTCTGCCTTCGTGACCGCGCGAATATGGCGCTCGTAGGACTCACGAGCGGTATCCCCGTAGGTGAACAGCCCATGCTGGAGCAAAAGCAGGCCTTCACTATCGGGGTTCGACTCGTAGACCTCGGCCGCCAGTTTGGCCAGATCGAACCCAGGCATGACATAGGGCACGACGGCCAGCGTGTCGCCAAAGACCTCGCGACACAAAGCCGATGCGTCGCGCTGATCCACCAGCGCCAAGATGGCGTCGGCGTGCGAGTGGTCGATGAAGCGATGGGGCAAAAACGCGTGGAGCAGCGTCTCGACCGACGGCGTGGGCGACGAAGCGTCGAGCAATCGCGTCCGTGTGGCGTTGACCATGGCTTCGTCGGACAACGACGCCAGACCGCGCAACGCGGTCAGCGACGCCAAGCGCACGGCCGGCAGGCCTCGGGGCTCGATCGAACCGAGGTCCCAACCGCTGCCCTTGACGCACAGCACCGCGACCTCCTCACCGAGATCATCTACCCACGTGGTCTTGACGGAGGTGTTGCCCCCACCGTGCAACACCAGCTGGGGCTCGCGGCCGATCAATCGGGAGGTGTATACCCGAAGCGCGATGTCTTCGTTGCAGCGAGGGTCGCGAGCACGCAGATTCTCGACGGTGGCTCGGGCTTGCTCGTCGGACCAGGCGGATTGCATGGACCGCAGTAGAGCGCGTGCACCGAGGGAACAAAAGCCCGCCGCGGGTCAGACCGGGCCGGAGCCGGACGCAACTGCGCAAGGCGCTCGGCCTCAGCCTCGCGACCCCGCCGGGGGCGGCAACACGGCCTCGATCGCTGCGTCGTCGACGAGGCCCGGGGCCGGGTTGTCGGTGAGTACCAACCCGGGTGCGACCAGCGTCTCCACCGGGATTGTGACCGCTGGCGGAAGCAGGTAGCCCGTCGTCTCGTACTCGGGATCGACCAGCACCGGGGTTGAAAAGCCGTACTCGTCGGCCCACTCCACCGCGTGGGCGGACGTCGCGGGCATCCCGAAACTGGGGCCGCCGATCACGAACACGATGGTCATCAAGCCGTCGGGGGCGTAGCGATCTGCGCGCTCACGCACGGTGGGCGCATGCTTGCGACACGACTTTCACCACAGGGCGGCCCACTCCAGATACACGGGGACGTGACAGAAGTCGTACAGCCGGACGCGCTCACCGAACTGATCGACGAGACGAAAGTCCAACAGCACGTCCCCCGGACGGGAGAGCGGGAGGTCCGACCCGGCCAGATCGACGGTCGACACGATCGCGTCTTGGCACGGCCCCACCTCCCAACCGCCGGCGTAACTCGGATCCACGGCACCTGAGTCCTCGTCGCCGGTCTGTGGGGTGACGGCATCGGGGTCGAAGTGGTTTTCGCCGCCATTGGTCGAGTCGTCGGCACACCCGACGGCGAGCAAAAGGAATACGAGACTCGCGGGACGCAGCACTGGCATGCCGTTGTGCAACTCCGACCGCATCGTGCAAGTTACAGCCCGGCGAGTGGTGCTCCGGTCGTAAACGCCCACGACTTCCGCGAGGCGACGGTTCGCCCCATCGCGCGCCGCGGCGGCGCCCAAACTCAGGCGGCGTCGTGGCGCGACGAGCCGGAGCCCGTCGACGAGCCCGCCATCGGCAACGGCTCGCCGCCCGACGCCGGCGCGGACTCCCCCGCCGAGGTCTCGGTCTCATCGCTCGCGTCCGCATCGCCCGAATCGTCGCCGGCGGGCGCGAGTTCGCAGCCGTCGATGGTCAGCGAGATCCGCATCCAGCCCGCCTTGGCGCGCAGGGGGAGTACGAGTAGCCGGACCTGACCCGGCATCGACGCGACGATCCCCTCGCCACGCGCAAGCTGAGGCGAGCCCAAGCGCACGGGGCTGCCGGCTTTGTCCATCATCGCTTCGGCATCGGCTGCGAACATGGCGATGAGCCCAGTGAGGACCTCTTGCTGCGACGCTTCGTCGACATCCGCGGCGCCCACCCCCAGTGCGTTGCTCGCCAACGCCACGGCCAACGGGGGCTGCATCGTGAACACCAAGACGCGGTGCGGCTCGCCGCAAAGCGGCATCGACCACACCAGGTCGCCACGCGTCGACAGCCCGGCGGACAGTTCCGGAGCCGTCGCTTTGAATTTCGTCTGTCCGTAGCGTTGCCCGACGTCGAGCCACGCGCGAACGAAGCACTCCGTCTCCCATGGGGCGAAATCGGCGACTTGCTGGTCGTTCGCTCCCAACCGGGTAGCCAGGCGCTTGCGAGCGACCTTGAACTGCTCGATCTCCGGCCGCGGGCGGTGTCCACGGTGAACGCAGACTTCCTCGATGCCCAACTGACTCAGCCGGATGAGATACTCGTGGGTGAGCTCGGCGCCTCGACCCAACAGCATCGCGCCGGTGCGTCCGTGAACGGCGCGGGCCAGTTGCTCACCGGGGGCAACTTCGCTCGGGCGCACATCCGCGATGTTGTGTTCGAGCCGTACGGCCTCGGTTTCTGCGGGCGAGTCACCGCGATAGAGGCACTGCACGCCCAGCGAACGCAGCAAGAGCACCTCGTAGCGGCGGACGATCTCGCCCTCGCGCAACACGACGCGGCCGTCGGCGCCCACCAGGTTGTAGGGCAACGGCACCGACGTGCGAACCTCCGTCAACGACACCGGGCGCGTCTCCATCTACGACGCCTCCGTGTCCACCGGGTCGGACGCCGCGAGGCGAGCCCGAAGCCCGTCTAGCCACTGCCGCCGGGCCGCTTCTTCGGTCGGATTCTTGCACGGCCAGCCGCGACCGAACACGATCTCAAACTCGCAGCCGCCAATGCTCACCGCACGGGCCCAACCGCGGTCGTAGTTCCACTGCACGCGGAGTCCCTCGCCGGAGAAGGACACCGGGTGCAGCAGCTCGTAGCGATCGCACTGGTCAGCCGCGACGAAGTCCGCGGACAGCCGTCGCGCGAACCCGTCGAGAATCGCGTCACGCTCCGCTTGACCCTCGAGTTGCGACAAGTCGAGCCCCAGCCGATCCGCCTGTCGACGAAGCGCCATCGTGAGCCGCCGCTGGGCCGCGGACTCGAGCCTGACGGCGACAGCAGCCGGCTCGGCCCCCGCGAGCCCCACGACCGACACCACGTCGCCCGCAATCCAGCCCACCGGAGTCTCGATCGATTCGCTCGTCACGCTCGCCCCGGAGAACAGGCTCTGCGCCGTTGCGCTGCACGCGGCATCAAGCGCTTGGCTCTCCGCGGCATCGGGTTCGACGGGCCTACTATTGCCCCCGGAGGCCACCGCGTGTGTCTGGTCATCCATGTGAGCGAACCGGTCGCGACGGATCGGTCAATCCGTGCCCCTGCATCTCCCCCGAGGGGCATCGTCGGGCCTCCGTCAAGCTTGAGGCCCGGTGGCCGACGTCGGACCCCGATTCGTCAGACCGATCCGAATCCGAACCGTGCCGGCCGAGATAGCCCAGGTGAGTCATCGAGTCGCCGCATCAAGCCCCGGCCTGATCCGGCGGAGGTGACGCCGGGAATTGGCCACACAACTCCACTCGCGGGCCGCCCGGGCGGGCGGTCGCGCGTCGACTCGGCCGCGGGTGGAAAGCTGATTCGCGGGCCCGTGCCCGTGCCCGCCGAATCGCTATTTTTGCACTAGAGCGACAAGCCAGCGAGCGTGTTGGGCCATCAACTCGAGCGAGGTGAACTCTTTCTCGCTCTCTGGCGCGAAGTAGCCGGTGCCCAGGTTCGCCACGTAGATGCCGCGCTCGAGGAACGGGTCGACGCCCGTGCCCCCCCGAATCGGGCGAATCGGTGCCGACACCCCGACCTCATCCGCGGCCGCCAGCGCGGTTTCAACCAGGTCCGGCCGAGCCGCCATCCGCGTGCCCATGTTGTCGTAATGATGCGAAAACTCGATCGCTTGGTCTGCCGCGAATTGGGCGAGGTGCTGCCGCCGAGCCGCCAATCCCTCGACGGCGAAGTCGCGGATCCGAATGTCGAGACACAAGCTGTCCTCGCTCACTCGAACTCGAAACGGTTGGCTGTAGCCATCGCGCTCGTCGGAGTCTTCGGCCCACAGCGTGAAGCCGGGTGATGTCGCCATGTAGCCACTGACGAAGCGTAGGACCGCTTCGATGGCGGCATCGCGTTGACGGGGCCCACCCGCCGTGACGCGGTAGCCAGCTCCCCTGGGCACATGCGGCGCGATCATCTCCTGGAGTGCCGCGTCGAGGCCCTCGACGCTGGCCCCCTCACCGACCGCGACATGCAACACGCCGTCGCAGTCTCGGACCGCGTCGGACTCGAACCCCAAGAACGTAAACGGCTGGGCCGACAAGCGTTGGTGCAACTGTGCGGCGAACCGCAAGGCGCTGCGGTGCCCCTCGGCCTTGGCCGTTGCGCCGTGGGTGTTGACGCCGAACAACTCGACGCGCACGACCTCGCCATCGACTTCGCTGGAAACCCGCCGTGGGAAACGGACTTGGGCCCCCATGCCGTTGAAGCTCTCGACGTTGATCTCAAACGGAGCGATGCCGTCGATGGTGTAGGCGGAATCCACCCCGCGTTCGCGCAGCAGCTCCGCCAAACCAACCAACGCTTCCATCCGACCGATCTCCTCGTCCGGCCGAGCCACGATGAACAACGGCCGATGCTCGATGTCAGGATTGTCCGCGAGTAGCTGTACCAGCGTCATCAGGTGGGCGAGCCCGAGCTTGTCGTCGAGCCCAAACGGGGCACGACCCGAGCCGAACAGCAACTGTTGACCGACGAACGGGCGCGTCGCCGGGTAGTGCTCGACGCTGACGTACAGGCGATCGTTTTGGGCGTAGGGAATCTTCGAGCCGTCCCAGCCGGGAACATCATCGAGTTTCTCCACCGCCTCGGTGCCGCGTGCGGTGTCGAGGTGGATCATCAGCGCCAGCGCGGGCTTGCCAGCCGCGGCGCCTCGCCCCTCGACGGTGGCGATGAGGTTGGCGTACTCGTCGACCTCGACCCGAGCCCCCAGCCCCGCGAAAAACCGCTCGAGGTGCAACGACAGCTCGCGCTGCCCCGGCGTGGACGGCACGGTGGTCGATGTCTCGTCGCTGCACGAGTCGATCGCGACGACATCTTCGAGGTGACGACGCGAGAGCTCGGCGATCGTGGAGTTGGGCGTGTCGGGAAACGAGGCCATAGCCGACACTCGCCCGGGTGCGCTCGGCTGTAAAGCGCTGGCTCGGCGTCGCGAACCCGGACGGGCCACCGCGTCTAGACGGCCTGTGCGATCTCGCGGGCCACCACGGGGGTCAGCGCCACCCCCATGCCGCCGAATCCGGCGATCACTTCGGTCACCGGGTCCAGCTGTCGCCGCGACGGCCCAGCGGCGTGACGATTGTCGACAAAGCCCATGACGCCCGCCCAATGATGCGCGATCGACCACCGCTGCGGGCCCAGGATGCGTCGAGCCACCGCGACCAGGTGTTCGGTGACCGCGGAGGTCGTCCGCAATCGAGTGTCGCGCTCGGCCTCGGGATCGAGCTGGCGTCCACCGCCGATCAGCAAGCGCCCGTCGACGAAACGAAAGTAGTCATAACCTCGATCGAGATAGCCGAGCACCGGGGCGGCGGGCGTTTCGACGCAGGAGGTCACGATGACTTGGCCGCGCCCGGGAACGACGCGAGTCTGACGATCCAACTCCGATGCAAATGCGTTCGTGCAGACGAACGCTCGC
>QKPP01000020.1:49551-57774 GCA_006508105.1 Myxococcales bacterium FL481
CTCGCTGGTAACGCAGCTCGACGCCCCCCACCACCGCGCGCCCGCCGGAGACGCCCTCCACCTCCCGCCCGAACGCAAACCGGGCCTGACTCGCGTCCGCGAGGGTCCGCAACAGCTCCACCGGATCGATCCCTGCGTCGCCCCGGCAAAAGTGCACGCGCTGGCTCACGCCGCAAAACGGAAGCTCGCGCTCCTCGAAACAGGCCTCGCCCAGCGCCCGATTCAAACGTCGAGCCAAAGCGCGCTTCTCGTCGTCGATCGGATCAAAATCGGCCGCACCGCACGCATCCAGTCTGAGCGTCGGGAACGACTCGCGCACGCAGGCCGCTCCTTGACGCCGCCGCGCCAGGTTCTCGGCGACCCGATCAAACCCGACCGCGCCGGCGTCTTCGTAGTACTCACTGATCGACCCGCAGGTCAGAAACCCGGCGTTGCGCGTGCTGGCGCCGTACCCAACCCGATCCCGCTCCACCACGAGCACGTCAGCGCGGGGTTGCTGTCGCGTCAGCCAGTAGGCGAGCCACCGCCCCATCAAGCCCGCGCCGACGATCAACACGTCCACCTGCGACGGAATCGGGTCGCGCCGAGCCGGCAACTCGAGGTGGCGTTCCCAGTAGCTCGTTTGTCGCATCTTGCGTCGACTCTACAACGGCTCGCGGGGCCCTCGTCGGGCGCCGCGCGGGCGGCCAGCCGTCACGCGCCTGCATTCCCCTCGCGTTCGATCCTCACGCGGCGGTCGACCGACGACCCAGCGCAACCGAGCCGGCCCTCACGCCCGGTAGCCCACGTGCTGCGTGGCCACCCTCAGCCGCATGTCCTGCCACAACGCGCGCCACCGGCTGGGGACATAGGCCACCGCGATCGCGGCCAGGGCCCGAAGAAACACCGGGTCTGTCACGACCAACCCGTCGCGCGCGAGCAAAGCCGCGGACAGATCGAAGGCGCGCGCCGAGAGCTGCACCGCGAGGCTCACCTCGCCCAATCCGTGCGCGACGCGAGCGCGCAGCGCCATCGCGGTCACGTAGGTGCGCGCACGCGCCGTGGGATGCAACAAGGACATCACCGTGGCCGCGTCGAGCCGCTCGAGGTGGCGAGAGAACGACCCGTACTCGCGAGCCAGCACCCGATCGGCCTGAGCGCGCAGCTGAAACACGCTCGCTCGATCACCGCGAAGCTCCGTGTCATCCAGCGCGTCCGCCAGTCGGGTCAACTGCTCGTCGACGGAATCCCGGCGTGTCACTGGATGCGGAGACTAGCAGCGTCGCCCCAAGATGCCACCGACGCCGCTAAACGCGGCGGTGCAGCGCGTTCAGCCCTCCGCGCCTACGCCGTCCAATCGAGTACGACTTTGCCCGACTGCCCCGAGTTCATGATGTCGAACCCTCGCTGAAACTCGTCTACCGGGAAATGGTGAGTGATGATGGGACGCAGGTCCAAGCCGCCTTGCAGCAAAGCCACCATTTTGTACCAAGTTTCGAACATCTCACGCCCGTAGATGCCCTTGATGGTCAGTCCCTTGAAGATGACTTGGTGCCAGTCGATCGCCAGCGACTCGGCGGGGATACCCAGCATCGCGATTTTGCCCCCGTGGTTGATCGTTTCCAACATCGATCGAAACGCGGAGGGCACCCCCGACATCTCCAACCCCACGTCGAACCCCTCGGTCATCCCGAGTTCATCCATCACCGGTGCCAAGGTCTGCTCGTTCACGTTGACCGCGACGGTGGCCCCCAGCTTGCGAGCCAGGTCGAGGCGATACTCGTTGACGTCGGTCACGACGACGTATCGAGCCCCCACATGCCGGCAGATCGCGGCCGCCATGATGCCGATCGGACCGGCCCCCGTGATCAGCACGTCTTCACCGACGAGTCCGAAGGACAACGCGGTGTGCACGGCATTGCCAAATGGATCGAAGATGGCCGCGAGGTCGTCATCGATGTCGTCGGGAATACGAAAAGCATTGACCGCCGGAATCGCGAGATACTCCGCGAACGCACCGGGTCGATTGACACCCACGCCGACTGTGTTGCGGCACAAGTGACGCCGTCCCGCCCGACAGTTGCGACAGTGCCCGCAGGTGATGTGGCCCTCACCGGAGACTCGGTCGCCAGGGCTGAGACCGGCGACTTCTTGCCCGACCGCTTCGACCACCCCGACGAACTCATGGCCCACCGTCATCGGCACCGGGATCGTCTTCGCCGACCACTCGTCCCAGTTGTAGATGTGGATGTCCGTCCCACAGATCGCCGTGCGGTGGATCTTGATCAGCACGTCGTTTGGCCCGACATCCGGACGGGGCGCGTCCTCCATCCAGATCCCAGGCCTTTCGTAACTTTTGCAGAGTGTTTTCATGACGAGCGGGCTCGCGAGGATAGTGAAACCGAGCGTCGCCCGCCACGACTGGGCGCTTGACGCCCGGAAGCGCCCGGAAGCGCCCGAAGGCCGCGGGCGCCGGTCGAAGGGGCCGCGGCGAACTGGCCCCAACGTGACGTCGCACGGCGAATGAACCGGATCGAACCGGCCTTGCGCACGAGCGCCTCGAAACGGCTGGCGCAGGCCCCTCGGCGGGCGCGAACGTGAGTCTGCTCCGATCGGACCTCGCCAACGGCGATCCCGCAGGGGTGAGCGCCGCCCCGCCGCCGTCGGGACCAGGTCTCTCGCGCCCAGCCCGGCCCGGTGCAGCGCCAACCCGAACGACAGCCGCCGCGCGGCACCGGTCACTGGTACCTTTGCCAGCAGTGACCGGCTGCTCGCGCTCGACCACTCTCGTTCTCCTGTTGACGGCGGCGTCCTGCTTTCGCGGCTCTAGCAAGGACCGCACGGAGACGGACACCAGCGAAACCTCCGAGCCCGGGGATGGGCACGGCGACGGTGATGGCGATGGTGATGGCGATGGTGACGGTGATGGCGATGGCGATGGCGATGGCGATGGCGATGGTGACGGTGACGGTGACGGCGACGGTGATGGTGATGGTGATGGTGACGGCGACACCGGTTCGACCGGCGACACTTCCCCGGGTACCGCCGCCGATACCGATACCGATACCGATACCGACACCGACACCGATACCGACACCGACACCGGCGAGACGGCCAACTCGTCCACCGGCCAGCCGGAGGTCCCCACTTGTGAAAGCTACTGCGATCTGATCGAGATCTGCGACGGCGACCTCACGCAGTACAACACCACCGGGCCGTGCCGCTCGTTTTGCGCTCACCTCCCGCTAGGCGAGACCGGCGACGCGACCGGAAACAGCGTCGGCTGCCGCGAGTACTACGCCATCCAAGCCGGCGAAGACCCGGCGACCCACTGCGGCACCGCCGGACCCTCGGGAGCCGGGGTGTGTGGCGGCGCCTGTCAGGCATTTTGTGAGGTCGCACTCAGCGTGTGCTCCGGTGACAACGCGGTCTACAACTCGCTGATCGAGTGCACGACGGCATGCCAAGAGTTTCCGGCGGGGCCGCCGTACAGCAGTCAGCTCCCCGACGCCGACACACTCGCCTGTCGCTTCAAGCACTTGACCTACGCCACGCTCGACCCGGCCACCCATTGTGGTCACATCACCGTCGACTCGCCGGTCTGCACCGACGAAACATCGCCGTGAGGCCGGCCCCGGTTTCGCCACGAACGACCGCAGGGCCGACGGTCGCGGCGTCCGCTCCTCGCCGAGCCCCAAGACACGGCACCCGTCGGCCCACGGCCGGTGCGGTATAACGCGCCGGTGCCAGCGTTTATCTACCTAGCGGACAACGCGTTGGATCGCGAGACCTGTGACCAATGGATCGAGCGATTCGGCCGCGACGGGGCCAGGCAGCCCGGCCAGGTCGGCGACGGAGTGGAACCGGGTCTCAAGCGCAGCACCGACTTGGGCATCTCGCGCTTGGCCGGCTGGCGAGACGCCTGCGAACGGCTCGACTCGATCACGTGGCCGCACGTGCTTCGCTACGCAGGACGGTTTCCTCATCTTGTGGTCGGCGGCGTGCTCCCGAAGATTCAAGCCCCGGACGGCTCGAAACCGATCACCGTCGATGGCCGCACGTACGTGCAACTCAACTCGGCCTCGCAACGCAAAATCGCCCAGTCGGTGTTGACGATCGGAGAATGGAACCTCCAGCGATACGACAAAGGGCAAGGAGGGTATCCGCACTGGCACTGCGAGATCTATCCGCGCGTCGGAGATACCCGAGCACTGCATCGGTTGTTGTTCGTGCTTGTCTACCTCAACGATGTGAGCGCGGGCGGACACACGGAATTTGCCTATCAAAAGCGCCGAGTCGAACCGAGCGCGGGGCGCCTCGTGATGGCCCCGGCGGGCTTCACCCACACCCATCGCGGAACCGTGCCGAAATCTGGTGACAAATACGTCGCCACGTCTTGGATCGTGTTCCGCAACCGCGACCGATAGTGGCTGGCGTTGACCCGCCAACGCCAGGCCACGCGCCTTGGCGACTTCAGCTCGCCGTCTGACTCGCCGCTGCGTCGGACTCGATGCCGTCGACCAGCGCCACGATGTATTCGTCCGCGAACCGATCCACGTCGACCACCGGCACCATCGGATGATCCGCGGTCAGCCGCCCCCCGATGATCAGCGACGCCAAACCGTGCAACCCGCACCACCACCGCGCCATGAAGCGAGTCAGTTGCTCTGTCGACTGGCCGAGCACGGGACCGAACTTGTCCATCGCACGGACCCGAATCTGCTCACGCAACTGCGCCAGTCGAGTCGCCGGTTCCCCCTCGATGGCACGACTCAGCGGTTCGCCGGACTGCATGAGTACCGCGTACAGCCAAGGTGATCGGCGCGCGAACGCGACGTAGCGGCGCGATACCTCGAGCAGACAATCGCGCGGCTCATCGATCGTAAACGCGGCGAGAATGTCCCCCACGACCACCTGCATGCCCCGCAGACGCACGGCTTGCATGATCGCCGCCTTGCCCTCGAAGTGCTGGTAGATCGCGGTCGCGCTGATCCCCAGACGGCGGGCGATTCCCCGCATCGTCACCCCTTCTTCACCGAGCTCGCTTGCAAGCTCCACACTGACGGAAACGATTCGATCCCGTAGCTCGTCACGGTCTGGCATCGAACGCGGAGAGTACCAGCCCGCTTCGCCGCTCCCTACTCCGGACTCTCCGTATTGGCGCACGCACCGACTCTCTACGTCGGGCTGCATCACCAAACGTTGCGCGCCGACGGCGAACGTCGAGGAACAGTGTTCTGTGTCCATCTCTCCGCCTCGGTCGACAGTCGCGTAAACTCACTAGTGCATATGGCAGCGCACTCGAACCCAACCCGCGTTCGCGGTACGCGATCGAAGCGTCACATTTGTTCGTTTATCCACGGGATCGCCCGATAGTTAAAGCGGCGACGTGCGTCGACTCGAATGCCACAGCTCGTCCCGGATGTCCGGATTCGCCGCGATCTGTGCTGAACGAAAACGACCAGTCCACGCTGGACCACCGAGAGTGCAAGGCGAGGCGCTCCAGCGGGTGGTGAATTCGACGACCCCGTTCCCGCGAGCCCTTCATGCTTCGTCGGACGCCCCCAATGGCCGTCGAACTGCGTTCGGAGACCTGCGACTCGCCCACGAGCGAACCCGGAACCCGGACGCACGCCGGCTCCCCGTCCCTCGCCGGTCGCCTCTGCCCGGTCAATTTCGCGCAAAGGGACCCGCCGTCGGCCCTGTCGCCGGCAGCCAGCGGCGAATCGAGGCCCCGTCCCTCTCGCGTGATCGCCCGGCGTCAGCGCGACTGCTACTCTCCGCGCTGCCCGCACGACGGTACCCAGCGATGCGCATCGCGTACTTCACCAGCCAGTATCCGGCCACCTCCCACACCTTCATCCGCCGTGAAGTCGCGGCGGTCCGGCAGCACGGGCTCGACGTGCTCACTTACAGTGTCCGCCAGCCGGGCTCGCATGAGCGCCAGACCCCGCAGGAACGCGCCGAGTTCGAGGCGACCTGGTATATCCTCCCGCCGCGCCTGGATCTGGTCCGCGCCCATTTCAAAGCGCTGTTGACCCGCCCCCATCGCTACATTCGCGCGTTACGGGACGCGCTCGGTCATCGCGTCCCCGGCCTCAAGGCTCTCGTCTACGCGTTCTTGTACTTTGGCGAGGCCATCTACTTGGCCGAGCGGCTGCGTGCGGATCGAGTCGGTCACCTGCACAATCACTTCGCCAACCCCGCGGGGATTGTGGGCTTTCTCGCGAGCCGCTACCTCGGGATCACGTGGAGCATCACGTTGCACGGTATTTCGGAGTTCGACTACCCCGCGGGTCAACTCCTCGGGGCGAAGCTCGAGCAAGCCAAGTTCGTGGCCTGCGTGGCTCACTTCACGCGCGCGCAGGCGATGCGAACCATTGGCCCCGAGCACTGGAGCAAACTGTTTATCAACCGCTGCGGCGTTCCGGTACAAGACGTACAACGCGCCGAGCGACAGCGGGAGGAAACGGCTCGCCTGCGCATTGTCTGCGTGGCTCGGTTATCGCCCGAAAAGGGTCTTGTCGGCTTGGTCGACGCGTTCGCCCGGTTGGTCGAACGGGGCATCGACGCGGAGTTGCGGATTTTGGGCGACGGACCGAGCCGCGACACCATCGTCGAGGCCATCGCGTCGCACGGCGTCGACGATCGCTGCGAGTTACCCGGACGGATCCCCGAAGAAGCGGTCGCCCGCGAGCTCGCCGACGCCGACATCTTCGCCATGACCAGCTTCATGGAGGGGCTGCCCGTCGTCATCATGGAAGCGCTCGCGCTGGCGTTGCCCGTGGTCGCGCCCTGCGTCGCGGGCATCCCCGACCTGGTGGAACACGAGCAAACCGGGCTGCTCTTCAGCCCGTCGAACTGGGACGCGCTGACTGAATGCCTTGAACGACTGGCCCGCGATCCCGCCCTGAGGCGACGTCTCGGCCGCGCGGGCCGCAGCCGGGTGGAGAACGAATTCGATGCGCCCGTGGCCGCGCAACCGATCGCGGCAAAGTTCCGCGAACTTGCGTCGCGGGCCTAGGGCGAGGCGTTCTCTGCCCACGCCGCGTCCCCCCGTCCCCGGTTTGGCAAGTCCCGCCGAAGCACGCATAGTCCAACCGCGCGCATGCACCCTGCCTTGTTCCCGCCCACCAAGCCGCTGTTGACCTACGGCATCACCCCGCCGAAGCTAAACTACGATGAGACTAAGCGTCGCGTCGTAGCGGCGGCTCAGGCGAAGCGGATCGCGGCGTTGCCGATCGATGCCCTCGTCGTTTACGACCTCCAAGACGAGTCGAGCCGAACGGATGCCCAGCGGCCCTTCCCGTTTCTGCGCTGCATAGACCCCGCCACCTACGCGTTTGACTATCTGCACGCCGTCAAAGTCCCGAAGATCGTGTACCGCAGCGTCTCGGAGCAAACGCCCGACACGCTCCAGCGCTGGCTGGGTGAGCTGCACGCTCGGGGCGGCGCGACCGTCTTGGTCGGCGCGCCATCGAGAGACCAAGCCCGCTCATTGACGTTGACCGAGGCCTACGCCGTCCGCCGGACCCACCAGCCGACTCTCCCCTGTGGCGGCGTGCTGATCGCCGAACGTCACGAGCGCGCGCAGGACGAGCACGCGCGCGTGTTGGCCAAGATCGATCGCGGCTGCCAGTTTCTCATCAGTCAGGCCGTATACTCGGTGACCGCGAGCAAGGACGTGCTCAGCGACCTCTACTACCGGTGTCAAGCGGAGAAACGCGACATGCCACCGGTGCTGGTGACCCTCAGCCCCTGCGGATCACGACGCACCCTGGAGTTCATGGAGTGGCTGGGAATCTCAATCCCCCACTGGCTCCAAAACGACTTGCTGCACGCCAACGACATCTTGCGCACCTCCGTGCAATTGTGTCTGTCGATCTTCGACGAGCTCCAACGTTTCGCCCGGGGCAAAGGGTTCCGGTTGGGCTGCAACGTCGAGAGCGTGTCGTTGCGCAAAGACGAGATCGACGCGTCGGTTGAACTGGTGCACGCCGTCCGCCGAGCCTTGTCGGACGGCGAGTGAGCCGAGCCCGTGGCGCCCAACGCGTCGACCGCTTGGGGCGGGTCTGAGGAGCAGAGAAACCGACGAGCTCCGATAGAAGGCGGGGCTGCCGGCCGAGCGGTGAACGCTGAACCGCTCGCACGCTAGCCGGGCGGGGACGACCAGCGATCCAGCTGTTCACGCAACCGCAGGGCCAAGGCGAGCGGTCGCGATGCGGCCGGCCGACCCGCCGCGGG
>QKPP01000020.1:57784-60696 GCA_006508105.1 Myxococcales bacterium FL481
AGCCGGAAGCCAACTGTTCCCTGCATCCCAAGACGCTGCGGCGTCTGGGGGTAGAACCGGGCGGAATGGTGCGCCTCAGCACCCGCCGCGGGTCGATCGAGTCGGGCCACGATCGCCCCGGCCAGCTCGGCTTCGTCGTCGACGGTGGTGACCACACCCCGCGCATGGAGCTCTTGGGCAAACTGAACCTGATGGTCGTCGACGTGCTCGCCTCGCGCGTGCCGCCGCGGCATGATGATCTCCGGGGTCCCTAGCTGGCGACACATCACGAAGGTGCCCGCGCCCGCGTGCGCGATGACCAAAGCCGCCTGCTGCACCCGTTCGACCATCTCCCCGTACGAGATGAACCGCTCGTACGCGCACACGGTCGGCTCGACCGTACAGTGCCCGAGTTGGACGAACACCTCGTGATCGCGAAGCCTCCCGGCGGCCGCAAGCTCGTCCACCTGGCGAACCAGCCGATCGAAGGGCCAGCGCTCGGTCCCGACGACGACGAGGATCATACGACCTGCCCCCAATACTCGGCCTTCGGGTGGTCTTTGGTCAGGCCCTCCCACTGGACGAGGAACTTGTCGACCACCGGGTACACCAGCCGTCCCGACAGCGACAGCTCCCCCAGACGCGTGATCGACTCGACGTAGACCGTACGCAGACCGAACAGGCGACCCGCCCACAGAAACGGCACGCCGACGCCGGCTCCGGTCGAGATGACCGCGTCCGGACGCTCGCGTCGCAGCACCCCCAGCGCCAAGCGAGCGTTCCGCGCGAGATTGGGCAGGTTCCGGTTCGTCGGATACGACGCCCAGATGACCCGCTCATCCGCCAAGAGGTATTGGGCATCCTGCGTGGGAAAGCTCACCCAAAACCGCTCCGTCGACTCCCACAGGTCTTTGAGCGCGAACAGCTCGGCCAGGTGACCGCCGGACGACGCGACAAGGGCGAGCTTCGGTGGACGCACGTTGCCGAACGTTTTGCCAAACCTCGGGCGGTTTGGCCAGACGAAGCCCACCGATGCCACCTCCGCCCTGGCGGAGCGACCTCACCAGCCAAAGATGCGAACCGCTCAAGCCGGGCCGCGTGGGTCGTGACCACTTGTGAACCCTCGCCGTCGACCCACAACACGACCGCCCAACACCGCGTACACGACGCCAACACCGGCGGCCCCGACCCGCCCCGAGCGTCTCCTCGTTCGCCGCGGGTACGGGGCCTGACGCGCCGCGGAAGCTCCGGCGTTGCTCAGCAGCGTCACGGGAGAGATCGGCCCCCGTCGTTGTGCGGGCGTTCGTCCGACTCCCCGATGTTGCACCGAAACCGATACGGAATCGAGCTAGCGCACAGGGTCGCCCGGGAGGGGGCCATTCGCACGTGGCTGCCGGGAACATGATCGTCGGACAATCGGCCCCATCATGAACAAGTTCGCTCTGACCACGATCCCCCCGGTGTTCGGTCTGGTGCTGTTCGCGGCTTCGCCCACGAGCGCGAACCCGATTCCTCCAGCCGTGCAAGACAGCGACTACTACTTCAACGGAGCTCCAGACGAAGATGTCGTCAAGCTCGGCAAACGCCTGTTTTTCGACAAGATACTCAGCGGCAACGGGAACATCTCCTGCGCAACCTGCCATCATCCGTTGACTGAAACCGGCGATGGTCTCTCACTGCCGGTCGGCGAGGGCGGAGCGGGGCTCGGCACCGCGCGGAACACCGGCACCGGTTCCGATGCCATTCACGAGCGAGTCCCCCGAAACTCACCACCTTTGTTCAACCTGGGGGCGAAATCGATGACCCACATGTTCCATGACGGGCGCATCTTTGTCGACCAAGGCGAACCGTCGGGGTTCGTCAACCCGGCCGGCAACGACCTGCCGACGGGGCTCGACAACGTGCTGGCGGCGCAAGCGATGTTTCCGGTGACCTCTGCCACCGAGATGGCCGGCCAACCCGGCGAAAACGACATCGCTGATGCCGTCGACGCGGGCGATCTCGCCGGCCCCAACGGAGTGTGGGCCCTACTCGCCAATCGGCTCAAGAGCGTGCCGAAGTACGTCGACCTCTTCTACGAGGCCTACGGGGTCTCGGCGAACGATATCACCTTCGTGCTCGCTGCGAACGCGATCGCGGCCTACGAAACCGAGACCTTTCGATCCGACGACAGTCCATTTGATCGCTATCTTCGTGGAGATACCGACGCGATGTCGCCACTTGCGATCAATGGCATGAACTTGTTCTACGGCAGCGCCGGGTGCTCGGATTGCCACAGCGGTGCGTTTCAAACCGATATGAGCTTCCACGGCATCGCCATGCCGCAAGTGGGACCTGGCAAAGGCGACGGGGCGAGCGGCCACGAGGATTTCGGACGCAAAAACGTCAGCGGGCTCAATCGTGACAAGTTCGCGTTTCGGACGCCGCCGTTGCGCAACGTGGAGGTCACCGCCCCATATGGCCACGCGGGCGCCTACCCAACCCTTCGGCAGGTGATCAAACACCACGAGCAACCGATCGCTTCGCTCGAGGGCTACGAGTGCGACAAGAAGCCCCGGTTGCCATCTCGCACCGATCTGGACGTGGTCGACTGTTTTGTCATGAACGACCCGACCCTGGTGCAAAAAATTGCCAACAAAAACGATCTGGATCCGCAGGAACTCTCGAAATCAGACATCGATGCACTGATCGCGTTCCTAGAGAGCCTGACTGACAGCTCAGCGCTCGATTTGCGCCGCAAAGTTCCGAACAAGCCACCGCCGAGCGGGTTGCCGTTGGCCGACTAGTAGGTGCCAGCCGTCAAGCGACTGCCTTGACTGACCAGTTTGGAAGGCGGCAGGCGAGCCCCGCCGCCTGAGGGCGAGCGACGCAAACGTCTTTCGAGCGCACGGGAAGCGCTCCGGTTGGGCTGGGGGAGGGCGGCAAGCGCTTGG
>QKPP01000020.1:60706-66419 GCA_006508105.1 Myxococcales bacterium FL481
CAGCCTCGAGCGCGCGGCCGGCCGGTGAGAAGGCGGTCGCGTAGGCTGCGACCGCCGTCGGCAAACCCGTACTGTCTCTGCTCGCCAATCGTGCGTGTTCGCGGCGGCCGGATCGATGTCCGACCCGCGCCGCGAATGAACGCCCTCCCCGCTAGTTCGAGGCCTCGACGCGCGCTTTGAGGGCACGGTTCATCCGCTCAAATCCCTGGCGGGTGTCCCGGTCCAGCATGCCGCGCAGGAACGGCAACAACAGGCCGCGAAACTCCTCGCGATGGACGAAGCGGCTGCGAGTGTCGTCAAGCGGCTCGAGCTCAAAAAAATGCTGGCCGTCGAACAACCCTTTGACCATCAGGTTCCCGAGCCAAGCGAAGCGGCGTTGCGGTTCGACGTGCGTCACGACCGGCTTGACCGTCATCTGGGTCCCGCCGGGGTTTTTCAGGTGAGCTCGCAGGCGGGACCCGACCGTCGGTTGCCCTTCGAGCTGACGCACAAACGGGTTCCACTCGGCGTAGCGATCAAACGCCATCAACGTGTCCCAGACATTCGCGGTCGACGCGTCGATTTCGATTTCAGTGCGGATTTCGTACATGGGGTTGGGCTCCTGTTGCGACCAAGATGGCCCGATGAGCGTGCAACCGCCGTGACCCGAGCCGCCGACTTGCGTAACCGGTTCGGCCAGTCCGCGCCGCGGGAGACCCGCCGGCTGTCAACAGCGGTGGTAAGCTGCGACGGATGGCAGATCGAGCGTTTGCCGCCGAGGTCTCCAGTCGAGCCGTGCGCCCCATCGTCGCGGGGCTACATGCCCACGGCATCGACCCCGAGCCGTTGCTGCGCGACGTCGGCATCGCTCCCACCACGCTCGCGGATGTCGACTCCACCGTCCCGCATGAGCAAGCCATCGCGTTGTGGCACCGGGCGATCCGAGCCAGCGGTGACCCGCACTTCGGACTTCATGTGGCGCAAGCGATCGACCCCGCGCAATTCGACGTGCTGTCGTACGTGGTGCTGACCAGTGCCAACCTTCGCGACGGCTTGGAACGAATCTGTCGCTACCACCGTCTGCAGCACAGCGCGGCCGAGGTTACCCTCCGTTCCTATGAGGGCGAGGTCGGCTTGTCGCATCGCCTGCCCGGAGGACGCCGGCTGCCGCAGCCGGTCAGCGAATTTGTTGCCGGCGTGTGGATGAACGTGTGCCGTGCCGCCACCGGCGTGGCGTGGGAACCCCGACAAGTCCGCTTCAGCGGGACCAAGCCCGAGCAAACCCGGGTGCTCGACGACTACTTTCGGGCTCCGCTTCGCTTCGACGCCGGGGAGACGGTCGTGGTGTTCCCGAGCGATGTGCTCGAACTGCCCCATCGCAGCGCCGATCCCCGACTGGTGCGTGTGCTCGACCAACACGCCAGCTCGCTACTCGAGCGCCTACCGACCATCACCAGCTTCTCCGACAAGGTGCGGAGCTTGATCGCGAGCGAGCTCCAGGGGGGGAATCCCTCGGCTGAGGCGATCGCAGAGCGTCTACACCTGAGCGTACGCACGCTCAGCCGTCGGCTCGCCGAGGAGGGCCACGCCTACAAAGAGCTGCTGGCCGAGTTACGCAAAGAGCTCGCGACGGACTACCTACGCGACCCACGGATGGAGATCGCCGAGGTCGCGTTCCTATTGGGCTTCTCCGAGCCCTCGGCGTTCTTCCGGGCGTTCAAGCGCTGGTACGGCGAGACGCCCACCGTGTTTCGGCAGCGCATGCTGCCCTGAGCCGACCCGGCGCGGTGGACCGGCCCCCAGGTCGCCCCGCAGCGCCCGCCAATGGTTGCCCGGTCGACTCGGCGACGCCAAACTAGCCGGTGGCCTCCGAACTCGAACTCGAACTCGAACGCGACGTCGCGGCCCACTACGGTCGCCGCGATCTGCTGCAAACGATTCTGGCCGGCCTCGAGCGCGCCGGTGAAGATCCATCACAGCCCACGTTGGAGGCGCTCGCCCCCGTAGACGAGTTTCACACCGCGGGCCGCCGGACGACGCTCACCGCCCTCGAGCTGATGCCGCTCACCGCGGGCATTCACGTCCTCGGCAGGAGCCACCGTCGCTCGAGCGAGGCCCGTCGCCACGCCTGGCTCCGGCACCGGGTTGTCGGTTCGGTGATGGGCGCCCCTCCCCGGAGAGGAACGACTCCAGTCGAGCAGGAAACACTGCACTAAATCGCGCAGATGAGACTTGGCAGGCTAGTAGGCTTCGCGCGTGTGACCTGACTGACAGCGGTCCAGCGCGAGTCGGTCGCTGAAAGTCCGGAGTCGAGCATCGAGTTACGATCCGCGCAGGACTGACTCACGCCCTTAACGCTAGAGAAGCGGCCCGCTCCCTTTTGGAGTGATGAGGTCATCACCATGAAACGCGAAGACAAAGACCGTGTTTGTTCATCCAGTTTCCCCGCGAGTAGCCGGCCAAGCGAGTCGAACGGACCAGGGCGAGCTCTCACATCAACGCGGCGCGAGTTCATTCGGACAAGCACCGGGTCGGGGATGGCTGTGGCGAGTGGCTTGCTGTCGGGGACGCTTGCGTCCAGATCTGCGCGAGCCGACGATTTCGCCGTCAGCGACCCCGACACCGCATTGGACGGCGAGCTTCGCAAGGAGGAGGCGCTCGTTCTGAAACGATCCTCTGCGCGGCACCGACGAAACGATACCGACGCTCTCGGCCCGCAGCTAGACAACGACGACGAGTCTCGGTACGCGGGAGATCGCTACTACGCGAGCTTCAGCAAGTGCTTGCAGCACAATGCCTTCGGCGAGGTAAATCGATCTGGTTTCGAGTCGCTTCAACTCGCAATGCGCACCGGCGCTGCGGCTGACTTCGCCGCCATCACGTTGGCCGGGGGGGCCGATAGAACCCTCGCCAACCCGCAAGGAGCGTTCAAGTTCGAACCATTCGCACTAGACAGTCACGCGACTCGAATCGCCCCGTCTCACACGTTTCGTAGCGCGGAGATCGCAGGGGAGATGGGCGAGGTCTACTGGCAGGCGTTGATGCGCGATGTTCCATTTTCTCAGTATGGCAGCAGTCCTCTCGCCGCCGATGCCGTCTTGGACCTCAATGGGTTCGGTGCCCCACCGGCGCCGGCGAACGGTCCGGTCAGCACCGCGAACCTTTTTCGCGGCGAGACTCCCGGCGATTTGGTGGGGCCGTACATCAGCCAGTTTCTGTGGCAAGATTTTGATTTTGGGCCGATCGCGGTCACACAGCGCTACGAAACGCCCGTTGCCAACGTCGACTTCATGCTCACTGAGTCGGCTTGGCGAACCATTCAGCGTGGGGCTGCCCCCAACCAGTCGCTCACATTTGAGGCTAGTGATCGGTACATCTTCAACAACCGATCGCTGGGGGAATTCGTCCACCGAGATGTGTCTTTTCAAGCATATCTGCACGCCGCGCTCGCCTTGCTAGGCTACGGTTCGAACGCGTTGGACCCGGGCAATCCTTATCGTAGCGCCATCACAACCCAGGGGGCTTTCGTTAGCCATGGCGCCCCATTCTTGTTGGACATGGTGACCAAGGCGGCGAACCTCGCTCTGACCGGAGCCTGGTTTCAGAAATGGCGCGTGCACCGGTTCTTGAGGCCAGAGGTCTTCGCGGGTCGGATTCACTTTCATATCGCGGGGTCTAAGACATACGAGCTACACAGTGACATCCTTAATAGCAACGCTGTAGCAGATGTGTTCAGCCGAAATGGCACCTACTTTCTCCCGCAGGCCTACCCAGAAGGCTCCCCGACTCATCCTTCCTACCCCGCGGGACACGCTTGTATCGCGGGCGCGTGCGTCACTGTCCTCAAGGCGTTCTTCAATGAGTCCTTTGTGATTCCGAACCCGGTCGAGGCAAATAGCGACGGGACGGCACTTCTGACGTACAGCGGATCCGCGCTCACGGTCGGTGACGAGCTGAACAAGCTCGCGAGTAACATGTCTTTGGGACGCGATGCCGCCGGGGTGCACTACCGACAAGACGGCATTCAGGGCTTGCTTTCGGGGGAGCAGCAGGCCCTGGCGTTGTTGCGCGAGCAGTCACGCACAATGAACGAGATTGACTTCGACGGGTTCTCGCTGACGACGTTTGGAGGCGCCAACGTCAAGATCCTGGACGGCGAGCTTCTCTTCCCGTAGCTGGCGCTGATACGCGCCGTTCATTGACTCAACCCGACGCTCTTCGCGCCAACGGCTGCGCTCGTCGAGTGACTCAGCGTTGATCCACGATCGCAGTCCGTACCCAAGCCGATCACGCGATGCGACGAGCGTCGTTTAGGCGCCTCCGCCTGGCGCCCTGGCCCCCGGCTGCGCGCTGCGTTGGTCGTTCGGCGCGTTGTCGTAATTGGAGGACTCGCATCGGCTAGCAGCCGGTTCAGGGTGAGCGCGGTTTTAGGCGCTCTTGCGTACCGGAGAGTACTGCGCGTCGATCCCCTGGATATGCGCAGTTAGCCACAGCTTGAGAAATGTAAATAGTTCTTTCGGCAGCGTCTTGTGGTCGGACTCACGAAACGAGGTCACGTGGCCGTCGAGCTGCCGCAGCAAGTCGGCGTGAATTCGCCGGTGCGAGGTCAGCTTGGGGTAGCGGATCGACTCAAGATACGCCTCTTCGTGGCTAAAGTGGGATACTGTCCACTTGGCAAGCTTGTCGAGGCGACTGAGCAGCATGGCCTTGTTCTCGCCGCGTTCGTTACCAGTGTGCAGCTCATTCATCAGATCGATGAGCCGTTGGTGCTCACGGTTCATGGCGTCCACGCCCACATCCAGTGCGTCAGTCCAGTCGAGATAGCCCATTGTGTGCGACATCGATGGCCCGCCTGGCGCCTTGAACGAAAAGTCTGCGCCGGTTCTAGGATCCGGACACCAGCCGACGCAAGTTGGGCAGACGAGTCTGGCAACATGAGGCGGTCGTCTCGTGGCCTGCAGCCGCCCCCGACGCCAGCGCAAGGCGTCCCAGCCCGGACCAGCGCAACGGGCCGAGCGCCCGCGTCACGGGCTTGTGGCTGGCCCCCTGCGCGGCTGCGCCGTGCGGACCCCAGGACAAACGCCGAGGACCGCCCCGGCCGGGCTCGACCGGTCGGGCGCTCCGGCCAAACTGACAATCGGCCAGGTCTGGCGTCGGTGCGCTCGCGCGAGCGGGGCTCCCCAGTGTCCGCAAAGCGGGCCCTGCCTGTGGTTTGTCGGCACGTGCACGTGGGCCTCCTGGTGGTCCATCGTCGCCGCCTCGATGGCCGTTGCGACGTTGTTCGAGTCACCCCTCTAACTTGACGATGGCCAACTCGTGACACAGACCCCGACCGACTTGCGTGAATGTGCCTGTCTGGGGTACAGATATTACTTCTTGTGTGACAGTGTTCCGCTCCGTGGCCGCTGCCACCGCCGCCAGACGAACGTCAGTGAGGACTCCATGAAGCGCGCTTCGACTACCCCTGGGTGTTTCGCCAACACCGCCGTATTGGTCACCACACTGGCATGCCTGGCGTGCAGCGTCGGCTCGGACGACACGGACAGCAACGCCGACCTGACGCCTCCCGGAGGCGATGACGACATGTCGGAGGACCAGGCGGACGACGACGATGCCGCCGTCGACGATGACGATGCCGCCGCCGATGATGACGATGCCGCCGCCGATGATGACGACGCCGACGCCGATGATGACGACGCCGACGCCGACGATGACGATGACGACGACGACGACG
>QKPP01000308.1 GCA_006508105.1 Myxococcales bacterium FL481
GATGGCGACGGCGACGGCGACGGTGATGGCGACGGCGACGGTGATGGCGACGGCGACGGTGATGGCGACGGCGACGAGCCAACCGAGACGGAAAGCTCCGGCACCGCAAACGACACCAGCGCCGCGGACGACACCAGCGCTGCAAACGACACCAGCGCCGCGGACGACACCAGCGCTGCAGACGACTCCAGCGCTGCAGACGACACCGGCGCCGCAGACGACTCCAGCGACGGGGACGACACCGCCGACGGGGACGACTCCAACGACGGGGACGACACCGCCGACGCAGACGACACCAACGACGGGAACACCTCCCACGACGATACTGAGGGGGACGAGGACGCGGCCACGTCCGACAGTCCCTCGGGCGACACCGGAGATCACCCCGACGCGACTGGCGAGGCTCCGGAGGACGCGACCGCCACCGGTGACATGGAGGACGCGACTGGCGACCATGACGACTCCGCCGAGGACGACGCGACGGATCCGGAGGATTGCCATTGGGCCGACACCGCCGAACCCGTGCCCGCGCGTGCCGAGGCCACCCTCGCAGGCGCGGGAACCGGTGAGCCCCCCGAGGCGCAGGCGTTCTTCGTCAAAGATCTCTTCGGCCGTTTTCGGTCGTTTTGCGGCGGTTGCCACGTGGAGGCCGGTCTTGGCGGATTCCAGATCTCGTACGAGACCTTCGCTGACGACTTCCCGGACCTCGCGATGGACCGTATCCGCACCGATGTGCCGGGCGAACTGATGCCACCGGCGTCCGCCGGCGGCATGCCCTGGTCCGAGCGCGAGCCCGGCGATGCGGTGGTCGAGCTCGAATGGCTGTTGTCTTTGTGGATCGAACAAGGCAAGCGCCCCGATTTCTTTCTGATTCCCCCAGAAGAGGACGAAGGCGCCGACGACGACGATCCGGGTGACGACGATCCCGAGCGCTACCTGATGACGGCCGCCGACGGGGCTCACTTGACCAACATCGGGTCTTGCATCCCCGACGCCGGCACGGTGGCCACCGACGTCGATCGAGACATGGACGCGTTTTGGGCGGACGCCACTGAGCTGCCTGAGCGACTGCGCGACACCGACGTCACCAGCTTCGATACGGCCGCCCTCGCGGAGGCCGGCGTGGTCGCCTATGCGCCGACCTACACCCTGTTTTCGGACAACGCCCGCAAGATCCGCATGCTCCGGATCCCCGACGGCGAGACGATTGAGTACGACGCGACCACCAACGCATTCGACATCCCGGAGAACACGCGGATCTACAAGACCTTCCTCAAACCGGTCGTGGTCGCCGACCACGACGGTGAAATGGACGTTCGCTGGCGCAAAATCGAGACTCGCATCATCGTCGTGCGACCGGACATCCGCCATCCGGACGGCTCCTACGAACCGGGAGCGCTGTTCGGCACCTACGTTTGGAACGCCGAGGAAACCGAAGCCGTCTTGCTACGCGATCCGCTGCGCGACGGCAGCCCGTTTCGCGATCGGCTCGTGACGTACGTCACGGACCAAACCAAGTTCCAAGAGAGCTTCCACGCGGTCTCGCAAGGTGACACCGCGGTGCTCAACAACGTGCAGGAGTACTCGCGCTCGTACGCGATTCCGGGGAGTGAGCGCTGTGTCCAGTGCCACATGGGCGGCGAAGGCGAAGACTTCGTGCTCGGGTTCTCGCCGATTCAAACCCACCGCCGCCCGCTGGGCGAAGGTGGTGTGTACGAGCCAGTGGGACCCGACGAACTGACGCAGCTCCAACGGCTCATCGACTATGGTCTCGTCACCGGGCTGGCTCGGGCCGAAGACATCACCATGCTGGAGCACTCGCAAGCCGACCGGCATCCACGCAACGGTCACGAGCTTCGCGCACAAGCTTACATGATTGGCAACTGTGCCTTTTGCCACAACCCCACCGGATTCCCCTCTGCGTCCAACCCGGTGCTGGCGCAAGCGTTGGACTTCTTTCCTGACGAAGACGGCGGCATCTTCCAGTTTCCGCTGGATCGCACCAGCCCTCGGATCCGTCGGGGGTCCAACCAAGACATCGAGATCCCGTACATCTCGCCGTCTATCGAGGACGTGGCCACGATCTTGCCGCAGGATCTGAGCTCGTACAGCCGCAAAGAGAGCGCCGCGCCGTGGCAGAGTCTCATCTACCGCAACGTCGACGGCCGGCAGACCTACGACGACCACTTCGCGATCTTCCCCCACATGCCGTTCAACGTGCCGGGGTTTGATTGCCGCGCCCCGCTGTACATGGGCAACTGGATGCTGTCGCTACCGGTTCGACCGAGCCTCGGCGGAGCGTTCGTGCCGCCGTTCGAAGAGATCGATGCCAGCGACCCCGAGTACATCGAATGGCAAGAGGCCGCGAATGAACGCCTGTTGGCGTTCCACGCCGATGAGCGCGTGGCGGGGTGCGAGGATCCGGCGGACATCATCCGCGAACCGGTGCCCCACGCCGGCGCCGGCGACGAACTGGTGTTTGGCCCCGAGAAAGACACCGAGGGCGTGCCCACGTACCCGAACTGGATCGTCGCGGATCTGACCGAGATTCCGGGACCCTGGGGCCCGCGTCGTGGCGACTGGCGTTCGATCCTGGTTGATCTGCCGCTCGACAGCCTCGACGAAAACGACCCGAAGCAGGCCGAACTCAAGCGGCTCTTGGCCGTGTTGCGTAGTGTGGAGGTCACCGATGCGATGCGAGACTTCGCTCGGGGTGCGGTCCCCTACGGACTGTGGAAGACCCTCGGCAAAGAAGAGGTCTGCGACTTCGGCTCGGCGCGGACGGCCGAATCCTACGCCGACGACCCGCCCCACTGGTTTGACGAAGCGTTGCCGCAACCGTCGGCGCCTGTCTACACGACCACCCCGGGCGCCGCCGTGTTCGACCTGATCTGCACCAACTGCCACGGACGACGTGGCGACGCAGAAAGCAATCTGGCCAACACCATCTTGCAGCTGACCGGCGGAGAGACCCGCGTGGCCAACCTCCGCGACGGCCTGTTCGGGCCCCCCGAGTGGCCCGGTGACAACGTGCAACGCGTGTTCGCCGACGAGAACCTGGCGGTCCGCTACGTGCTGTGGATGGCGCTGGGCGGCACGCAGCGGGTGATTCCCCAGGCGGTGCTGCGTAGCGTGGGCAACACGCCCGTCGTCGGCGAGCACCGGACGCCGTCCGTGTCGGTTGGAGGCTCGGCCAACATGCTGGCTCTGGGCCGGGCACTTTGCGCCAACGTGCTCCCCGTGGGCGCGGAGGATCACCAGTTCGACTCATCTCGGGTGACGCACTTCAACGCCACGCTGGGCACCGTGGTGCACCATCAGCGCGGCGGCGACGGGACCTCGTTGATCCCGGAAAACGGCGACGCACAGATGTGGACGACCATGTGCAACCTCGACAACGGCGGTCCGATTCGAGCGCTCGGGCCGGCCAGCCAGTCGTGGATCGACGCCGATCCCACGGAGCTGCGGATCACGGGGCTCTACGAACGCTCGAGCTATCCCGCCGGGGTTGCGGTGGGCGACCAAGTCGGCGACATCGCCGACACGTTGACGGACGACAACATCACGCCGTGGTGCTTGTTTAGCCCGAACGGACAAGCCGACGCGTTCGCGGAGGCCCACGGCGTTGACGGCGTCCCGTTGCCGGTGTGTCCGCCCGACATGACCACCCGTATGGATGTGGAGTCGGCGACGCGCTGGTCCCTTCGCGGAGCCATGAATGCGGGGATTGCCGCGTACCTGTACCTCCGAGATCTCACCGATGGCACCCGTCCTGCGCTCGTCCCGTGGAACGAGTGCGAAGCGGATCCCAACCTCGCTAAGTAAACGGACCGACCGACATGACGCGAACATCTCAACTTCGTTGCTGGCTTCTGGCCGCCATCGCTGCCCCTGGCTGTGCGGACGATTCGTTTAGCGGTAGCGAGCCCGAAGACGATGCGCTGATGCATCCCGGCATCGATGAGGTCGTCGAACCTCCCCCCGTGGCCCCGGACGGCGGGACGCCAGACGGCGGGACCCCGGACGACGGGACGCCCCCGAGCCAGGACCCGCCCGGAGCCGATCCCGTGCCTCCGAGCCAAGACGCCGATCCCGACAGCAACACGGGGTCGGACGACGGCGGGACCGAGGACACGGCCACGAGTTCAGGAGAGGATCCGGACGACGACGACGACGACGATGACGACGCCACGGACGACGACGACGCCACGGACGACGACGACGCCACGGACGACGACGACGCCGCGGACGACGACGACAACGATCCCCCGGTCTACGATGGGCCGCGGGTCTGTCTGGTCGTGCTCGAGGGTCTCCGTCCCGAGTACGTCTCGCCCGACGTGATGCCCAACCTCTGGGCGCTCAGTGAGCGCGGGGTGTCCTTCCAACGTCACACCACGGTGTTTCCGTCCAACTCGTTCGCCGCGGCGGCGAGTCTTGCGACGGGCACCCACCCGGCTCGCCATGGGGTCTGGGGCGAACGGGTGTACGTGCCCGGGGTGATCGGGGCCGACGCCACCAAGGCGGTCTTCGTCAGCCGCGGCCCCTTTGACCTGCGCGACTACGGCATCATGCAAGCCGTCGACGATCGACTCGTCGATGGTCTGTTGCCGGTGCCCACCATCTTCGATGCCGCGACCCAAGTCGGCGCCCGGACCAGCTTGGTGGGCCGCTCCGGCCCCACGACCCTGTTG
This sequence comes from Myxococcales bacterium FL481, assembly GCA_006508105.1. Classification (GTDB taxonomy): domain Bacteria; phylum Myxococcota_A; class Polyangia; order Nannocystales; family Nannocystaceae; genus FL481. The sequence goes on from QKPP01000308.1 coordinate 4,695, forward strand.
GGCTATCACCTTGCACAAAGTGGGTCGTTGGTCGATGAGCACATCGCGTGGCCGTTCGCGTTCGCCACCAGCTTGCGCGACGCCACCGGCAACGTGCTCCCCAGCAACGCGGGAGACTTGTTCCCGGAACTCGCCGACAGCACCAGCCCGTTTCGTCGCGGTGTCCCCGATGCCTCCAACCTTCGGCCACTGCTGCCGCCGGAAGACCTGCGCCCCGAGTTCATCCCGCGGTTTGACGGTCTGACCGGCGAACTGCAAAAGCTCGGGCCGGTCGAGCCGTTCCCAGAGATCGTGATCAAGAACCCGGCCACCGATCGGATCAACGGCCGTCCGCCGGAGAATACGGGCGAAGGCGCCATCGACCCTTCACGCACGCTGTCCAAGTCCCCCCTGCGCGCCGGCAACGACTACTTGTCCTTCGCACTCGAGCATAGCCTCGAAAGCGAAGGACCCGACGTGGCCTTGTACTGGGTGCGAGAGCCGGCCACCGGAGCCAGCCACTTCGGCCCCGGCACGCCCTCCGCGTGGAACATGGCCCGCGAGGCGGATGCGTGGCTGGGCGGATTGCTCGACTACCTCGCCGAGCAGGAGCTATCGGACCAAGTCGACCTCGTGGTGACGTCGGATCACGGTTTCGCCACGGTCGGCGGGGACAGCGAGCACTTCCCCAGCTACGCCACCTCGGTGGGTGGATTCGCGACCCAGCCCAAGCAGTCGACCGAGCTCGATCCCCTCACCGGCGCGGCCACGCAATGGCGTCGAGATGAGGTCTCGCCGCTCGAGAACCTTCTGTTGCCCGGCGTCGACGTAGAAACCGGAGTCGGCACCGATGGCGAAGTCCGTCTGGCCTGGTTGCTGCGCGAGGCGGGGTTCGCCCACGCCTACGATGGGAGTGGCACTCGAGCCCCTTCCGGCGAGACCGGCTGTCTTGCGGGCACGCTGGCGCAGTCGCAGCTGCAAGATGCCGGCCGCGAGGCGTGGACGTGTCTGAACACCGGTCTCGATGCCGAGCTGGAGTTCCCGCCGTACGACCCCCAGCTCGCGCACGAAGAGACCATCATCGTCGCCAGCAACGACGGTGTGGAGTTCCTGTATTTGCCGCGAGCCACCACCGAATTCGCGAACCGGGTCGTGCGAACGCTGCAGGGTCGGCTCGAGATCGGAGCCATCTTTGCCGCCCAACCCTACGCCGCGATCGCGGGTGTGCTCCCGCTCCGGGCTCTCGCTCCCGACGCGACGGCGCTCCACACCGACGCCAGCACACCCGATCTTGTGGTGACCTACGCCTGGAACGAGCAACTGGCCAAGGATTATCCCCACAAGCTGATGGCCGAACCAGCGCGAGTGGGCAAGACCTGGTGGGAATCGTGCTCCCCGGGACAGTGTCGAGAGGGCCTGTGGTGCGTGCAGTCCAAGTTCAACTTGGATGCCAACACTGAGTTCCCACAAAACCGCTGCATCTACTGCCCCAACGTCGAGCTCCCCGACGACGACGCCTATGACGATGGCAACCCCGACGTGATGACGTTGGTCGAGGAGGCCGCCACCATCCGCCAAGACACGTGTCGCTACGCGGGGCAAAGCCGCCGCTTCAAGGTCACGTCGCCGTGGGCCAAAAATCCCGATACCGCGCCGGGGCCCCTCGCCCGCAACGAGACCTGTGAGCGCGACGGTCTGTGTGCCGATGGCCTGGTCTGTCGTCCGTTCTCGGCGAACCCCAACCAGACCACGGGGATGTGTCTCGAGCCCGGCGAGTCGTTCCCAGTCAGCGAGCTCGGGTCTGACGCGCAGGTCTTGCCGGGCACGTCGTACTCCTCGATGCGCGGCGTGCGGGGCACCAGTGGTGGCTTCTCGCCGGCCGAGCTCAACACGGTGCTGGTGATGGCCGGGCCATCCTTCCACGAAGGCGTGGTCGTCAACGTGCCCAGCTCGATCGTCGACGTCGCGCCGACGATCGCCGAACTCATCGGTGTCGATCTCGACGACGCGGACGGCCGCCCACTGTACGAGGCGCTGCGGGCCAGCACGGTCCGCCCGCACGACTACCTGGTGACGCCGGCTCCGGCGCTCGTGTCCGAACTCGATGCGATCGCGCTGCCCGTGTTCGACCCCCGCTCGGCTCGCCACGATGCGGACCATCGTCTGCACTCTGACGGGGAGCATCGCACGCAGGTCGAGCGGGTGACGGTGACACTCGACGACCGCACCTACACGTACCTGCTCAACGGACGGGCCGTGCGGGAGGCGCGATAACGATGTTCCGCTCCCACCTCGCGGGCCTGGCCACATTCCTGATCGCGGCCGCAGCCTCGTCACCGACGCGAGCCGACGACTCGGTCGCCGCCCACGTGCTCAAGCTCGACTCACGTGACTACGACGAGATCACAGAAATCGAGGAGTACCACCGTGAAATGGGCGGACAGCTGCGGCAAGTTGCGGCGTCACTGGAGCAGGGCGACCTCGATCGTGCCTTCACCACCGTGGCGGAGATCAACGCCGATGACGCGATGCTACCGCTACTGTCCCGTCTGCGTTGCGCTCTCGCCATCGAGCGCAACGACGATGACGCCGACGAACGCTGCCTGCATGCAGCGGGACTGCGGGCCAACCCGACAGCGGTGTACGGCTGGGTTTCCACCCTCGATGCCGACGCCACGGAGAAGACCCGCGCGCGCGCGCTCAAGTTTACTCGACGGGCACTGGAGGCCGACCCCTCCCACCCCGGCGCGCACGCAGCCAGCTGCCACTTGGCCATCACCATGAATGACGAGACTCGGTTTCATCACGCGCTTGCACGGCTCGAGTCGCTCCCGAACGACGAAGGACACGGCGAGCGATGTGCCGCGGCAGCACCGGCGAGCTGGCGTTCCCGGGAGAGCTGGGCGCGACTGATCTGGGGCGCGATCGCGGTGTACCTCGGCGCGTTCGTGGTCCATGCCGTGTGGCGACGACGTCGTGCCGCCGTGACCAACGCGCGCCCGGCCACCGCGGCGCTGACAGTCGCACTGGGCCTATTGCTGGCGAGCCCGTCGGCCCGGGCCAGCGATGCCTCCACCACCGCATCGGCTCCCTCCGAAGGCCCGGCGCCCACTGACGACGGCACCCAGGCCGACGCCCACAACTGGGAGATCGACGATGCGAACCCGAGTGCCAGCTTGCCGCCCTCCGAGGTGGCCATCGCCAACCTGCCGCAGTTCGCCAACTTGCTGATGGAACTCAGTAGTCGGGCCAACGCGTCGCTGGAGGAGCAAGACGGACCCCGGGCCCAACGGTACTTCGATGCGCTGATCGCCGCCCGTCCGCAGCGAGCCGTGGGGCACCGTGGCCGCTGCGCCGCCCTGCGACTCCAAGCCAAGCCCGAAGCCGCCATCGAATCGTGTCACACCGCGATCGCCAGCGAGGGAGCCGAGCTCGACGACTACGCCGCGCTCCTGGAACTGTACAAAGCGGTGGAGTACCGCGAATCGTACGCTGAGGATGCGCGGGACGTGATCGATCATGTCATCGCCGAGCGACCCCAGGATCTGTTGGGCCACCTCGCGAATTGCGACTTGGCCGTGACGACAGATGATCGCGCCACCCTCGAGGCGTGTTCGACTCAACTTGCCGCCCTCGCGCCCGATGATCATCGCACCACGGTGTTCCGGTGGGCCGCCGCGGCCGCCCGTCGCGACGTCGACGAATGCGATCGCCTGATCGCCGTCGCGCAGGAGACGGGTGTCCCCGAAGACGGGATCCGGGAGATGCAAGCGCAGCTTGCCGCTTTGCAGCCGTGGTGGCACCGCGGCGGCTGGTACTTCGCGGGGGGTCTGGTGTTGCTCGGCATCGGGCTTCTCCGCGGAGCCCGATCGCGCTTGCCCGCCCCCTCCTCCTCTCGCGCCTAATCCGTTGGCGCCCGGCTTGATCATGACCGCCCACCGCCCCTCATTGTTCGCCCGCATCGCATTGGCCACCCCGCTCGTCGCGGGCGGCGTTCTCTCATGCTCCGACTTCCAAGGCTCGGAGTCCGACGAAGCGCTCGGCGAGTGCGACGAAGCGCAAGCGGTGCGCTTGGTCTACGGACGCAATCAAACCGTGGCCGTAGCCGGCCAAGCCATCGCCCATGACTCGTGCGGCGCCGGCAGCTACTGCCACTCGAGCGCAGCGACGGAGGACTTTCGCTTTGGCGCCGAGGTGGGCCTGGACTTCGACCTCGTCCCCATTCCGTCGGGCCAAGACGCGATTTGGGAACGGCGGCATGCGGCTTTGACCGCCGTCGAGGACGGCACGATGCCGCCTCCAGACGCTTCGTCACATGTGTTCGGGGTCTCTGACTGGCGATTTGACCGCGAGCGCTCGCCATACGCGGACAAGCTGCCTGCCCTAGAGACGCCGGAAGGACGCGAGATCTTTCGCAACTGGCTCGCCTGCAATACCCCAGCCGTCACCGTGGACGAAATTCCCACTTGGCTGCTGCCGATCGATCCGGCCCTCGCCGATCAGATGGGCGATGGCGACGGCGACGGCGATGGCGATGGCGATGGCGACGGCGATGGCGATGGCGACGGCGATGGCGATGGCGATGGCGATCCGCCACCCGCTGAGTCCGATACGGGCGAAGCGGAGCCCAGCGATACCCCGACGGGCGGGCCCGAATCCGGCGAGGCCGAGACCAGCCCAACCGGGGCCGACGACGCCGAGACCGAAGACACCACGCCGCAAGAGCCCCCCGGGGAAACGTGGGAGGTGCTCTTCGCGGAGTTCATGGCCGCGAGCTGCGGCGGCGCCGGCTGTCACGACAGCGCCACGGCCATTGGCGGACTCGCGCTCGCCGACGCCTGCGCGAGCCATACCGCGCTACTCACCGGCGGGGGCAACTGCGGACGCTGGGTCGTGCCGGGGAACCCCGACGGTTCTTTCCTGATTCAAAAGGTCGAACAAGCCATGCCGCCCGGCAACTGCGGCGCTCAGATGCCCCCCCCATGGGCCGGCGGTGCTCTCCCGCTGCATCAACAGCAGCGGCTACGCGATTGGGTGGCTCGTGGAGCTCCCGGTTGCGACAGTGTCCCCTAGTCCGCTGCGCGGCTCGAGGCCGGTGGCGAAAGGATCGTGTGATGACAAGCCGAAGCCATCGATTTGCCCTTAGCCTCGTCGGCGCCTCGCCCCTCGTTTTCGCCGCCGCACCGGCCCACGCGGCGCCCCCCGTCGTGGTCACGATTACCATCGATGACGGCATCGAAGACGTGGTCAACGACGACGCGACTCGCGAAGCCCTCGCGGATGGCTCGATCGTACACACCAACGCCAACGCTGACGATGCGTTCGAGCTGTACCGTCAGGTCTTGACCGACGAGGACCAAGTCCTCAACGAGCAACGCTGCCCCAATGTGGGCGAGGTCGGATCCCCCCGCCAACAAGGCGAGCGCGAAGACTGCGATCTCCCCGCGACGATGTATGTGAACTACCCGCGATTCGACGAACGGGGCTTTCTCACGACCGAGCAGATCCGCGACCTGGAATCGTGGGGGCACGAGATCGGCGGCCACAGTGCCCACCACCTCAACCTCGCCTACCTCGAGTCCGAGTCCGCGACCGAGTTCGTACCCGGCGAGCAGCTCCGTCAAGTCTGCTGGGACCGCCGACGTCTCAGTGGCGTCGCCACCCGCGATCCCAGCAAGACACCCAACGGCTCGTTCAACATCTTCTCGTTCGCGTATCCTCGTGGCGTGTACGCGTGGCCGAAGCCGGCCACGGACCCCTGGCAATTCGACCGTTTCGGCGCCCCTGTCCCCGAGCTATCCGGTGACGAGACCCGCCAAATCGTTGGGCGAGACTACCCCGGCGCCCAGCAGTGCGGCTACCGCAGCGCTCGGATCGTCGGCGTGGCCGCCAATACCAAGGCGTGCCGCGACCGCGATCCCTCCACCCCGTGCGTTTGGGCCGAGAACACCCGGCCGGCCGATCCGTTCGCCCTCATCGCGCCAGCATCGATCAGCGACGACCACCGCCTCGACTACCCCGTGGTCCCGCCCAACGACGACGGCAACGGCATTTACGATCGCGTGGAGGAGTACGAAGCCAGGGCGAACTCAGTCAAAGGCTGGGTCGACAACGCTATCGCCAACCCGCCGGAGACCGGGCGCAACTGGGTGATGCTCGTGCTCCACTCGTACTGCTTTTTGCACCAGTGCAACCGATACGGCATTCAGTACCACGACTTCGTCGACCTCGCGACGTGGCTGCGCCAAAAGCAACGGGCAGGAGAGATCGAGATTCGCACCGTGAGCGATGTCCTCGGTCACCACAAGGAGATCCGAGTTGGCACGCCGCCCCTGCCGACACCTGTGACCGCGGTCCAAAACGGCGACATGTCCGAGGACATCAACCGTGACCTGCTACCCGACTGTTTCATGTCGAGCGGCGCCGGACCCACGCCGCGCGCCGACGCTGACAATAATGGAGACGGCATCGCCAACGACGGGCACGGGGGCGACCGCTGGTACGGCTGGATGCTGGTCGTCAACGGGGCCACGACATCCCGGCTCCTGACTCGTACTGACACCGGCGGTTGCAGCCCGGTCGTGAAACCGGGGAATCAGTACCGGCTATCGTTTTACTACCGCCGACCGTCAGCTCCGCGTTCCTGTGGCTACTTCGACGACGACACGAGTCGACCGTGCCCGCTAAACTACACCACGGAAGCGCCGACGGGCGAACCACCGAAGTACCACCTGGCCTACGCCTTTCGTCGACCTGTTGGCTTCGAGGGCCACGACGTGGATCACGACGGCTACTGGGGGGGGTTTTCGCGGGTGAACATCGCGTCGCCCACCCCGGACTGGCAACTGGCCGAGGCCATCGTCGACGTGCCTCCCAGCGTCAACGCCATCGCGTTCGGTCCCGACATCTTGCACTATGAGGCAAGCGGACGCGTGGCGATGGATGTCGACGACGTTTCGTACTGCCGCGTCACCGACGACCCAACGGATCCCGTTCCCGCCTGCGATCCGTAGCCACGACGGCGAAGCCATCGCGGCCTACGGGGAGGCTGCGATTCGCCACATCGCCCCGTGACGTCCCCCCAGACGAGCCGCCGTGGCCGGGGCCATCGCGCGCGACATCACTTGACATTTGGTAACGTACAGGTTACCAACTGGCACGACCGATGATACTCGCCAACGCGTCGATCAACTGGCTCGCTGTCCTCGCCTGTGTGGTGACCGGGCAGCTCCTGCTCACCGTCTGGTTTGCCGTCATCTTCGCCGTTCCTTGGGCGCGCGCTTACGGCGGCCCCACCATGACCAAGGCGCAGCACACCAAAGAGGTCCCCGGCTACACGTACGCCATCGGGGCCGCCTGCGTCGCCGCCCTGGCCGTCGCCTTGTCCCTGCTGCGGACTGCGCTCGACGTTTCGGGCATCGGTCCCTCGTTGGCGCTTGGGCTCCTCGTCGGCCTCGGCGTGTTCGTCCCCATGGCCTTGCCGGCCTACGCATTCTTGCGCCGGTGGAACGCGTTCGCCTTGGGAGCGGGCAGCCAACTCGCCTTGGTGCTGGCATTGTCCGTGGTCCTCGATCTGTTCGCGTAGCGCGGCAAAAGACGGCAAGGCCGGGCGCGGAGGTTTCGGGCGCAATCGTGCGCGAAGCCACTGCGACCCGACCCGACGCCACCCGTGCGAGCCCGTGACGCACCGGCGACACGGCGCAGATCCACGGTCTTCGCCACTAGCGGCGGCACGCGGTGTCAAAAGCTGCCAACACGATCGCCCAGCCGCGCTCAAACCGTTGTACCGCCGCCCCAAAGGCATCGTCGTTGCTCGTCGGGCCGGGGCGATGTGAGACCTGCACGCTGGTGCCGTCGCCCTCGGCGACGAAGCACACCTCCACCTCCGTCGGTGCCGCCGGCGAGCCCGGACGCCACGAGTAGCAGACTCGCCGCGGAAACTCCCAGGCTCGCACGGTGCCCAGCACGAACTCGTCGCCATCGGGTCCGATTTCGAGAAACCGCCCCCCGACGAATGGCTCGAGGATCAGCTGCGAGTCGACGGACTTGCGATGCCCCGGAGGCCACCATGTGTCGATTTGCACCGTAAAGGTCGTAAACGCGGTCTCCACCGCACACGCTACGTGAATGCGTTTTTCCAGGTGCATGTTGACGGCTCCTCGAGAACTGACTGCGGGCAGTCCATCCGGTGCGGGCGCCCCGAAGCCGCCCCATCGACGACGAGCGAGGGCACGTCCCGTTGGACGGCCTCGGCGAAGCACCCGTCCCCGGGATTTCCCGCCGGTCCGCTCAACGCTGCCCCCCCGGCTCGGAGTTTTCCGCCAGCAGACGGAATCGGGCCAACGCCTGATCCCAAAAACCGTCTAGCCAGCGCCGCGCGGCCTCGAAGCCCGTCAAGTCGAGCTCGTAGATGTTGCGCGTGCCCTCCGAAACGTGCCGCACCAGGCCCGCGGTCTCCAACACCTTGAGGTGTTTCGACACCGCCGGCCGACTGATCGGAAACGCTTCCCCCAGCTCTCCCACCGTCCGCGGTCGTTCGCCCAGGGCCTGCAACATGTCGCGCCGCGTCGCGTTCCCGAGGGCGTCGAGCACGGCATCGGACGAACTGGCGGGGAGACCACTCATCGATTCGTAACGCGATGGTTACGCAACGTCCGACTCGGGTCAACCGGCCACGCCCCGCCCCGGTGGGCCGCGTCGCCCCGCCCCAACCTCATCGGGTGTACCCCACCACGCGCCAGCGACCGAACCGCGACTCGAGTAGCAAGATCAAGATCTCGTCGCCGAGCGGCACCACGGCGTACAAGCGCTTGTTCCCCTCGAGCACGCCGACGGGCAGCGAACCGAACCGTTCCCGCAACTGCGCCGCCGACCAGACCTCGACCGCCCCGAGTGCGGCTCCGTTGGCATCGTCGGCGAGACTACGGAACAACGTCCGTAGGTCCCGCTCCGTTCGCGCCGCCGCGGTCGAACCGACAAAGAACGGATAACTCGACACCGGGGTCATTTCCGCGATGGCACCCCGGGCCAGCGCCGTCGCCCATCGTTTCGCCGCCCGACCGGCCGCGACGAGGTCGCCTTTTGTCGGGGGACCCGCGCGTTGCCCGGGAGGGAGCGGGGTGGGTCGACCGCCGCCGGGCGCCACCTGCCCCGCCGCTGGGGCTGGGCTCCGCGTCGGCGCCCCCGACCCCGACGACCTAGGAGTGGACGGTCGGGCGGTGCCCGGGGGTGGTGCCGGCCCTTCCGGGCCACGCGCGAGCGCGCGGGGGGCCGGCCCCGCGTGCGCAGCTCCAGCGTGAGCGGCGCCGGTTGGCCGCCGCCCACGCAACCGTCGGCGCAACCGGCTCGGCCCGTCGTCCAGGATGATCTCCCCGTGGGGATCCGGCCGATCGCCACGCGCCGCGTTGTCTAAGATGAACGGCTGGGCTCCAAACGTCCCGCAAGCTCGCTCGTTGCGATGAAACGCCCAATGGATATACACCTTGCCGTTTCCGCTGCGGATCTCGTCGGGCGGCGCGGGGAACGGACTCTCGGCCCACACCACTTCACGGGCGGCGGCGTCGAACTGGCTGTTGCCAGAGAAGTGCACTGTGGTCACGTTCTCCACCTCGCCGCGCGGCGACACGACGATCTCCACCCGCGTCCACAACTTGCGGTCATTGAGCGCGTGAGTGCGAGGGTACGTGTCGAGCTGCGTCAGGTAGCCGTAGGCATACCGCTGGTGGATGCCGCGATGGATCGTGGCGATGTACCGCGCGAACGGATGCTTGCGTGAATGCAGCGCGGTTTGGTTCCCGACTTGAACCTCGGGCACCATATTCTCGAGCGGTGACTGGAAGTGCCGTCGCGCGTCGTCCCAAACCCCCTTGTGCTCGCTGCGTTGCCGCGACTCCACCTGTTGACGGGCGGTCAGGTCGTCGCCGAAGACCGCAGCCACGTCCGCCCGCGAGATCCGGAAGCGGTACGACTCGTCCCGCCCTTCCACATACGCCCGAGCTTGCAGCGGGAGTACGGTGGCCGCCCGATCCTGCTCGGCTGCCACCACGCCGTCGTCGGCTTCAATGGCGAGCTGCTCTTGGGCCTCCCGCGCCTCCGTAAACGCGCGCGCGGCTTGTTCTCGCATCGCGAGCTGCTTGCGCTCGTCCTCTTCACTCGGTTGCGACGGGCGTTGCGATCGCTCGGCTCGGGGGACCGGGGGCGCCTGCCGACCCAGTCGGCTCTCCTGCTTTTCGACCTCCGCCACCTTCTGGTTGTCGCTGTTACCCGGGGCCTCGTTCTTTGATGGGGCGAGCTGCGGCGACTCGGCGGTGAGGGCGTCGCGTTCGAGGTTGGTGACGCGAGCTCGCGTTTGTTCCTCCACGCTGCGATTCACATTGGAGAGGTAGTTCGCGTCCGTTGGCGCTTGTTCTTCGTCGAGCTGATCGGGCTGCTCGACCATTTTGAGGTTGGGCAACGCCAACTGGGGCTCCGGTTCCGGCTCCGGTTCTGGCTCCGGCTCCGGCTCTGGCTCTGGCTCCGGCTCCGGTTCCGGTTCGACGAGCCGCGGCTCCGGCTCGAGCTCTAGCGGCTTGGGTTTCGGCGGCGGCGTCGGCTCGGGTGCCGGCGGCACGGGCTCGGGCTTCGGCTCCGGTTCGACGTCCTCGTCACGCAACTCCACCACCGTCACCTGAGGCGCGGACTCGGTCTTCCGCTCCACGGCCACGAGGCCCACCACCGCCATCAGCAGGGCGAAATTGAGCGCCAGGGATCCGGCGAGGTACGCCAGCACCATCCGGCGCCGCGCTCCCGGTGGGAGTCCCCGCTCCCGCGATCGCTGCGACGGCACTCGTACAACTGTAGCGAACCGAACCCGGGAGACCCACGCCCGTTTCGCCGAGCCAGGGCGCCACGACGATCCTCCCGACGACCCGGTCCACGCGGCGGGACGCGCCGCCACTGCCCCGCGTTGGACCGGCCGTTTGCGCCGTGTCCGACATCACCGACCGAGCGGGCCCGTAGCGAGGCTCGCGCCGGACGAAGGTGTCCATTCGAGCGCCGATCCGGGTCGCCAGCCCCGGGTCCGCTTGCCGCTCCGGGCTCCACGCCCAGCTTTTGGGTTACGCTGCAAGCGTGCGCTGTCACGCGTACCAGCTCCCCGCGAGCGCGTACCGGCAACTCGAGACCCAAATTCTCGAGGCGGTCGCCACGGCGGACCGCGAGCAACTCCTATTCCTCCTCGCCGATCAGCGCGAGGAGCTCCAGCTGCTCAGCGGCGCGTGGCGAGTTTTGTTCGCGGCGGCCGAGACCGAATTCTACCAGTACGTCAACGCGGAACGCCGCCGGGCCCGCATGGCGGTGTCGCCCGACGAGATGAGCGACTTTGCCGCGCTCCTCAACGACCCAGAGTTCGGCGCGACCTGGGCGCCCGTTGATTTCAGCCTCGTGGAACTCGCCGACTCGATCCCCGAGGACGAGGAGGAAGCCGACATCGGCATCGTGTTCGTCGAGGAATCCGATAACTGGCTATGGACGCCGCCCAACTACGAGATCCACGCGATCGCGCCCGACGTGTACTCGCTGCTCGAGCCCCACATGCGCGAGCTCATCGACGAAGAAGACTTCCACTCGCTGGCCCGGCTTTGCGCGGATCACTGCGAGGCAGTGGTCGAGTTCAGCCCGCAACGGTGGAAGACGCTGCGTCAGCAGGTCACCGAACAGGTCCCCGAGCTCATCCCGGCCATCAGCCGCGTGCTCACGCCACCCGACGACTACACGTCGATGAGCGAAGCCCTGCGCCTCATCGCCACGCCCACGCTCCAGCCCAGCCTTGACGCGTGGCTTCGGGTGCACGGCGACGGCCAACAGTACGCGTTGTACTTTCGCGATATCGGGCGCGAGGCTGCCGAAGAAGAACCGACCTAGACGGTTCCGGTCTCTAAGTGCGGCCGGTCGCCGCCCGCTTCACAATCTCGCTGTGTAGCTTGCGAAGCGGCGCGGCCTCTTCAAGGCTCAACGCCAGCTCGATGTCGATCCAAGCCTCGTTGACAGCCCCGTGCTCCAGCTTGGCTCGAGCCGACTGCAGGTACACGCGCGCGAACGGGTTGTTGAGCCGGCGCTCGTCTGCATCGCGCCGGCGCGAACGAGCTGCCGACAGGCGATGCTCCCCAGCCCGAGTTGCCTGGTGGTACTGCCCGCGCAGCTGAGGATCGGACAGCACCCCGTACGCCTCCGTCAAGCGCTTGAACACCGCGTAAACCCGATCCCGCAGCCCACGATCTTCCTCGTGCAGATAGCGATCGGGGTGAAGCAGCTGGGCGCGCGCATAGAATGCCTCTCGCAAGGAGACGTAGTCCGCCCCCTCCCCGACACCGAGGTACGCATAGTACGAAAGCGACTCCAGGCCCGCGGCTAGCCGGTCGATCTCGGCCCGCAAGCCGGCCGTGCGATCAGCCACACTGGCCCCGGTCCGTCCCGCTGAGGGGTGGCCGCGACGCGATCTCGCCGTCCACCGGGCCCGCAGGCGGTCGCACCTCCTGCAAATCCTTCGACGACAGCTCGCCCGGAACCCGAATCGTCACGAACTGCTCTTGGCCCGTCGCCCGATCGACGGCGCGGACCTCCAGCAAGCCGTCAGCGTTGATCTCAAACGTGACCGCGATCGTCGGCTCACCGCGCTCGGCCGGGGATAGTTCGGTCAACACCAACTCACCGATCTTGATGTTCTCGGCGAAGATCTGACTTTCGCCCTGACAGATCTGAATACGCACGTACCGCTGCTGGTCGACCGTGGTCGTGAACAGCCGAGTCTGCTCAGTGGGGATGACCACGTTGCGCTCGATCACAAAATCCACATAGCCGCCCACCGTCGCCACCCCCAAGCTTCTCGACGTCACATCCAACAGCACCGTCTGCGCGGTTGCAGGCACAGCGCTCGCCGGGTGCGAGCTGGCGACGGGCACCAGCGACCCCAGCAGTGCCGCCCCTTGAATCGCGGCACCGACCGCCACCACGCTCATGGGGTTGATCGACGTTTGCGGGAGCCGCCCGAACGCTTCCACCGCCACTTGACGCACGAGAGGCAGCCGCGTGGTCCCCCCGACGAGCACAACCTCGTCGAGCTGCTCGCGGCGGATCCCGGCCGTGGCCAGGGCCTCGCCGCAAATCGTCGCCGTCCGCACGACAAGCGGCTCGATCAACGCCTTGAGCGACGCCTGGTCCAGTCGGTAGTCGAGCGCCAGCCCGGAGCCCGGCAGCACGTTCTCCACGTGGACCGCCGCGCTCGGCTCCTCGCTCAGCCGCATTTTGAGCTCTTCCGCGACCCCTCGCAACCGTTGGCGCGCCGCGGCATGGCTCGCCAACGCCTCGCGGTGCGCCGGATCGAAGGCCGCGAGGATATCGTTGAGGATCGCCTCGTCGATGTCCTCGCCACCAAGAAACATCTCGCCGGCAGTGGAGAGCACCTCAAACACATTACGAGTGATCTGGAGCACCGTGACGTCGAAGGTCCCGCCGCCAAAGTCGTAGACCGCCAAGCGCTTATCCGTGTCCTCGATATAGCCGTAGGCGAGTGCTGCCGCGGTCGGCTCGTTGATCAAGCGGACTACGTCGAGGCCGGCCAGTTCCGCGGCGACCCGAGTGGCGCTGCGCTGTGAGTCGCTGAACCCGGCCGGCACCGCGATCACGCAACGTTTGACGGGCTGACCCAACGCTTCTTCGCCCAGCTGCCGAAGGTACCGAAGAATGTACGCGGCGATCTCCACCACACTCAGCGACTGCCCGGCGAGCTCGAGCATCACGGCTTCGTTGGGTCCCTCGACGATGCGATACGGCACGATCTCTCGCATCTTTTGCACCTGCGGGGAACCGAAGCGTCGCCCCAACAACCGCTTGGCCCCGAACACGACTTGGCTCGGACGAAGTAACTGTTGGCGTCGGGCCTCCTCCCCGACCACAAATGAACCGTCGGGGAGCGCTGCGACGAGCGATGGCACAATGCGTTCGGTCCCACGCCGCACAACCGAGGCCCGCCCGTCTTGGACCACCGCGCAGGCGGAGTTCGTCGTCCCGAGATCGATTCCCAAGACGATACCGATACCCTCTCCCATTTGAGACTTAGCTTAGCCCATCCCCTCCCGCTTGCGACGCGAGGCCCAACCGCGGCGCATCCGACATGCCCGCACCTCCACAGCGGGGGCCCGGACCATCCGCGCCCCCTCGCTAGCTCAGATGCGCGCTTGAGGGACGAAAACGATATCGCCCGGGTGAAGAAACAGATCCTCGGCCACCCCTTCGGTGATGGCCTCGAGCGAGACTTCAAATGTGGTCCGGCCCTCGTCTGTCGTGCGGGTGAGTCGAATCCGCTTACTCGCGGCCATCGACGTCAGTCCACCCGCGGTCGAAATCGCCTGGACCAGCGTCAAGCGATCGACCCACGGGAAGCTTCCGGGCTCGTTGACCTGACCGAGCACACTCACTTCGAAGTTTTGGCGCTCTTTGACGACCACCGTGACATGGGGCTCGCGCAGATACCCCTGGGCGAGCCCCATCCGAATGGCCTCCGCGAGCTGGGCTTGGGTACGCCCAGCGACCTCTAGCCGCCCCAACAGTGGAAACTGGATGGTCCCGTCGTCTTGGACTTGGAACGTCCCGCTGAGTTGCTCTTCATCGAACACCCGCACTTCAAACAAGTCGCCCGGAACCAACGCCGGCGAGACTTTGGGCGGCTGTCCAATGGGCGGTCGGGGGGCGGCAACCGGGGGCGGCCGGGGGGCACACGAGCCCGCGGCGAGCATCCCCACGGCGAGCAGCGCGACACGGCTCACGCACGGGCGGGCATGACCACAAACCAAGCGCCGACGGAACATCACAGGCGCGCCGCCGTGATCAGCATGATCTGCTGTCGGGTAAAGCGGCCCGGGGCCACGAAGCCATTCTCGTAGTAGATGACGAACGCGGTGTCGTCGACGTTGAGCATATAGTTGAGACCGAGCACTAAGAACTTGCCAAGCCGCTGCTCGAGCTTGAACGTCGTGGAGTACAGCATGTCGCGGCGCTGGTACTTCTCCATCGTTTCGTCGTCGTAGCGGACCACCGTGTCAGTCTCACGACCTGGCACCGGCAACCCGGACGTCCGCCGGTCGTAGATGCCTCCGCCCAACTCAGCCTGCATCTTCCAGCGAAACTGCTGGCTCACGAACAGCTCCCCGCCGACCACCGTGTGATAGTTCCCGAACAAGGCGTCTTGAAACCGCTGCCCCCCCGCCACGTGGAGCCGAGTGCGCGGCGAAGGGTAGTACGAAAACCCGAGCCGTCCGAGGACTTTGGAGAAGTTCGGCCCGTTGATGTCGTAGGGGTAGCGCGCCAAACCGTAGCCGGCGAGTGCCTCCAGCTCGGCGCGCTTGCCAAACTGCCCCACGTAGCCGCCCCAAACGCGATGAGCCCGTGAGTCCTCGTTGCGACCGCTGCCGGCCTCGGCACAACACAAGTAGTACGTCCACTGCCAGCGGTAGCGCACAACGACCGCGCTGCGGTCACGAATCCTCCACTTGCTCTCATGCTGAAAACCATGGACAAACCGATCCGCGGTCGCCAGCTCGCTAAGAAAGTACAACGAGTCATTGACGTACCCCGCGCGCAGCGACAGCCGGCCCGCTCCGGGACGCAGCACGCCATCGAGGGCGGCGGAAGTCTGAATCCGGTTGAAGTTGAACTCGCGGGCCGCCTCGAAGTTTCGCGGCTCACCGAGCCGGTCGATGTCGGCGCGGAGCATCAGCGAAAACCGTCTACCGGGTGCCACCGTGAGCCGCAGGCGACCTCCGATGTTCGGCTTGCCGGCCCCTCGCACGGTGTCGCGGCGGCTCAAGTAGACCCGATAACCACCGACGAGTCCCACGTGGTAGTCGACGAGGCGACCGGTCGCCGCCACGGGCGAATCGAGCAGTCCTCCGCGAACGCGCCGGTTCCCGATCCCGAGCCACACAGACGGTAAGACGAACGGCGAGCCGCGAACGGCCAGGGGTCGCCCGCTCGAAAACACGTTGGTGTCGTACCCGACGCCGATCGCCACCCCGGGATGAAAGCGGCTGTGGTCGCCAACGCGGATCCCGGGACCGTCTTCGACTCGCGGGAGCGCCACGGTGAGCCAGGAAGCGTGAGTGAGAGCCGGCAGCAGTGCCCAGGCGACAGCGGCCCCGCAGGCGAGCCAGCGGCGTAGCCACGCGGCGACGGAGAAGCGACCACAGCGGGGGGAAAGCGATGCCAAGGCCGAGCCGAGAAGACAGCAGAGGGTACGGAGAACCCCGGCGCGGCACGCCGGAGAAGATGCCGCTACTCCATGGGGCTTGCCACCGGGACCCAGCCCCCGTCGACCACTGGCGGCAGCGGCGACGCCCCCAGTCCTTGCGTAGGATCTGCCAGCGGGATCGAGCGGGGCGCCACGACCTCGACCGAACGCACGTCCGTCACCGCCTCGGGGCCGCCATCGGTCGCGCAGCGCGAGGCCTCTTGGACTAGCGCATCCAGGCGATCAGCCGCCGCTCGCAGTTTTTCTTGGGCCAACTCGCGTGCTTGCGGCCCGACGGACGCCTCGTTGAGAACAAGTAGCTCGCTCGTGGCGAGCTCCATCGTCGCGGCCGCTCGCTCCTGGGCATCAAGCACGCATGTCGCTTGGACCAGGTCGACCTGACGGCGCGCAACGTTGGCCAGCTGCCCGAGCGTCGCCATGCTGTCCTCCACGCTCGCTCGCAGCGCCGTGGCATCGCGCTCGTCTCCGTCGGTCACCGTCGGTGCACTGACCTCGGCGAGCACGAAGGCGATCGATACGAGCCCGGACAACTGAGAGATCACGCTCATGCTGCCCCCGAGAATACCACGCTGAACGTGACCTCCGATGCCTCCTCGGCGCCGTCAGCCGGGAATCGCCAACCTTTGATCTTGGCCTTGGTGCAGTTTCGGACCGCCGGGTTTCTCAGGGTGTCTTCCTCGATCACCACTGCCGACACGCGTCCCATCGGACTCACGGTGATCGAGTATGCGATTTTGCCCTTCAACCCTGGCATCGAGCGGAGAGCCTTCTCGTAGCAGTGTTGCAGCGCGCTCATCCGGCGGCGAATCGTCGCGTTGACGGCCCTTTTGTCGATGTCACCGTAGATGTCGGTCGTGCTGCTTTTGACCTTGCCTTTGACCTTGCGCTCGCGCTTTCGCCCGGCCTCCACGGCGGGCCCCTTCGCGGTGGCGAGGCCTTCGTTGGCCACCATCGCGCCGTGGGCCGTGATCCCTTCGCCACCGGCAACAAACGGAGATGTGCCGCCACCGTCGGCCATGACCGTTTGTGTCATGCCCATCGCGAACAACTCGCCGAGGTTGTTTTCGGTCGACGAGATGACATCGAACACCGTTCCCTCGCCGGGTCCGCCGTAGGTCCCCAACACGCGAGCAATGCCGACTCCCCGCGCCTTTTCGACCGCTTTTTTGGAGAACTCCTTAGGCTTCTCGGTCAGTACCTTGGTGTCGTCGACGATTTCCTTCTCCCGCTCCTCCGGCTTCGCCTCGTCTTCTTGGGCCAAGACCGGCTCCGGCTCCTCCTCAGCGGGCTCGGGCTCGGCCTCGGGCTCGTCCTCGTAAGTGATCCCCATCACTCGGATCATCCGATCGTCGGCCGACGCAGAGGCTTGTGGTTCGGCCAACACCCCCTGGATCAGGAGGTAGCCACCAACCAACACCATGGAGACGGCGTAGGCTTGCCAGTCGAGAGGGTCTAGCTTGAGCAGACGAAAGGGGCTGCGTAGGCCGGCCGGAAACGGCAGCGTCGGACTCTTCGGGGCCGGCTTGACCATCTGAAACAGCAAGGTCGCGTCACCGAGCAAAAGCTTGCCCCGAGCGTTCGGTGGCAGCGCAACGCGAAGTCGATCGGGCTGACCGAGCTGGCGTCGCAACTTGGACAAGGTGCTCGTCGTCCCGCCGAGCTTGACTTTGCCGGTCACCACCCGAGGCGCGTCGAGGTAGTAGCGTCCGTCGCGAAACTCAAAGAGCCGGTGCCGCAGCGGAGGGCCGGCCGTCGTCGCGTTGTCCTCGGCCGCCCTCGTACGCCGCGGCTCCCACAACCCGGTGAAGCCGCGAACAGCCGGGACCAGGCCGAGGAAGATCAGCGCGAAGCCGAGATCGCCCCAGGTCAGGCGGCGTTCGGTGACGAACGCACGCAACTGCTCGCCAGCGGCCTCCCGCGCGGCGGCCTGCTGCGCCTCCACCAAGACCGCCTCGCCGAAGACCCATCCACCGACCGCGATCAAGGCGACGCCCAGTACCAACCACAGCGCCGCGAAACGACGATAGTCGCGCGGTTGTCGACGCGCGCCCACCACGAGCGTGTTGTCGAGAGCGCGACCCGCCGTCACGCTCGCGGGTTCGAGCTGATGCAGCTTGTCGACGAGGCGGCCATCGATGGCCAGGCCGATCCGCAGGACTTTGCCGGGCTGCGAAGATGAGGTCATGAGGCGACAGAACGAGCGCGGAGACGGTGCCCAGCGCCACTCGGCGCCATCAGCCTAGCAGCTGGCCCGGCCAGGGCTCCACGCTGACATACTTTGCCGCCGCTCGTCGTCACGCAAATCCCCCGTATCATCTCCAAACCGCCCGTTTGGGGGGAGGCACGGGTCGTTTTCGTGCACCACATCGCTGTCGGCGCGACACCTCCCGGATCGGTTGGCCCCCGCGCACGCGAGCCATCCAGCCTTCACGGCTTGATCCGACCGATCGCAGGTGCCTCCTTCGGCGCCAGCCGGTGCCGGTGGCGGCACGCCGCAACGGGTCGTCCGGCGCGCTGACTGTCCGGCCGCTCGCAGCCGTGGGTCGAGGCGAACGCACATGCGACCATCCTGGGCCGCCGCACCGCGAAGGGCATCGACACCCACGGGCCCGGGCCCGCGACGCCGACTGCCGTCCGCCACAGTGCGGCTCCAGTCGGGAAGGCCCCACGAAAAAACCCGAGCGGCGTTCCGCTCGGGTTCCTTCCTCAGTCCGGTTGGGCGACTAGGCCCCGCGCTTGATGACACAGAACGCGTACTGCGTGAATTCCGCCTTCCCTGCGGTGTACATCACATCCACCAGCGTCGAGAACTTGAGACGCTCATCGCCGATGAGAATGATGCGGGCGCCCCACTCCTCTTGCCGAGACTCGGCCATCTGCTTGGCCTTGTCTGCTTCTTCGGCGAGCGCGTCGTACAAGGTCCCGATCAGGTGGTTTTGCACCTCGTTCGGATTGACCTCGCCGTCGACCAACTGCACGAGTTTCTTCTCGTTGTAGATGATCTCCTTGGGCGTGACGTACAGCGGTGATCCTTCTTGGATCGGCATGTCGGCGGGCGACATGGGGATCTTCTGATCCGCGACCGGCATGATGAGAACCGGGTCAGAGGCGTAGCTCTTGAGTAGGTAGACCACGATGATGGAGACGATGTCCATCAGCGATGTCATCCCGAGCTTGGCTTCTTCTTCACCGCGGTCTCGGCGAGCCTGGGCCTTGGCCTTCTTCTTTTTTCTAAAGAGTTCGTCAGCAGTCATGATCGTCC